>CALFRN010000350.1 GCA_937919085.1 uncultured Reyranella sp. | reverse complement strand
ATGGAGCGAGCGGCGGGATCAGCGATGCTGATCTCCAAAGAACGTGTCGAAGAATTCACCGGACACTCGAACGAAAACAGTTCAGCCGAGCAAGTCCTCGATGAATGTCCGCTTTCGGCAGCAAACCGGAAGCCATGGGCCCAGTCCCAGCATGATCGCTTGTGACCCGAAACGGACTCAACCACGCTGCATATTCTCCCACTCCACATCGACGACGTTTCCGGCGCTTTCGGCGCCAATCACTGTCGATACAATCGACGACCGACCTGAAACACGTGAATTATGGAATCCTCTTGGTCTGCTCATGCGGGGCGAAGCCTGTAACCTGGGCATAGCCGCTTACGATGCTTGCAAGCTCTTCGTGCGTGGCGACGGTATTGATGTCGGAAAATCCGTTGGGCGCGCGCTCGGCAGCGAAATCGATAACGCGCTCAGGCCCACCCTTGCGGTTGAGCGCAACGATGGTGGCCGTCTTGGGCAGGCGATCGGCCTCGTAGGCAGCAAGCGCGGCTTCGGGCGCCTCGCGGGCCAGAAGGTCGGCGAGGCAGCGCGCGTCGAGCATCGCCTGCGAGGCGCCGTTGGAGCCCACCGGATACATCGGATGCGCGGCATCGCCCAGAAGCGTCACGCGACCCTGGGTCCACCACGGCAGCGGATCACGGTCGCACATGGGATACTCGCTGGCCTCCGGCGAGGCGCGTATCAGCGCCGCCGGATCGAGGAACGGCAGGCGAAACTGCGCAACGTGCGGCAGGATGCGATCGAGGCCGGCCTGGCGATGCCAGTCCTGCCGCCCCGGCGGCGAGGGACCGGCGTCGGCGAGACGGGTATAGACGACCCAGTTGAGCAGCCGCGTGCCCGGCGTTGCGCCGGGGCCGATCGGGTAGAGCACCATCTTGGAACGCGTATCGCCGGCGATACACATGGTCTCGCCATCCCACAACGCCGGCCAGTCGACAGCGCCCCGCCACATCTCGATACCCTGCCAGCGCACACCACCATCCTCGGGGTGCATGATGAGGCGCAGCGCCGAATGGATGCCGTCGGCTCCAACCAGAACGTCGCCACGCAAAGTCGTGCCATTCTCGAGCTCAGCGGTTACGCCACTGGCGTCCTGGGTGAAGCCAGTGACGCGGCACGCGGCGCGCAGCGCCGGGCCAAGCCGTTCGACGGCGGCGCGCCAGAGAAGGCCATGCAGACGGCCACGATGGATGGAGAATTGCGGCACGTCCTGGCCGGCATAGGTGCCACGCGGCTCGGCCCAGATGATCTGGCCAAGGTTGTTGGCGTAGCGCAGCTCGCGCGTGCGGATACCGACCTTGTCGAGCACCGGCAGCAGATCGAGTGCCGCGAGCTCGCGCACGGCGGTCGGCAACAGATTGATGCCGACACCCAGCTCGCGCACTTCCGGTGCCGATTCAAGGATGGTGCAGGCAATGCCGCGCTGATGCAGCATCAGGCCAAGGGTGAGGCCGCCGACGCCGCCACCGGCGATCAGGACATGCATTCGGGTCTCCTGTGGTGGGTGATCATGGCATCAAGCCTTCGACGAAAAAGATGCGCGACTTCGAGGTCTTTTCCTGGATCGCCCAGATCTCCTGCATGGCAGGCGACGCGCGCCAGGCCTTGGCCTGGGCAAGGTTCTCGAAACCGATAACGACGATGCGCTTGGGCGGTGTTCCGTCCGACGCGGTGATCTTGTCGGTGCGCATGACGAACTTGCCGCCGAAGGCGGCAACCGACGGTCCGCCCTTGGGGCCAATCGCGGCGTAGCCGGCAGGATCGGTAATGGCGCTGTCGTCGATGATGGCATAGGTCGGTGGAGAGGCTTGGGCATGAAGCCCGTCGACCGCAACGGCGCCGAGTGCCACGCCGGCGAGCAACGCCAGCGACGTCCTGAGATTGACCTTCATTGAGCCCCCCGTTCCGATCACCTTATCCAACGCCCACAGACAAGCCTAGATAGCCCGGCCAGACGGCCAAGGTCCTTCCCTTCACCGCGGCATCATCGCGCCGGCATCGAGGTCGGCGATCGCCGCGGCGACGCG
>CALFRN010000349.1 GCA_937919085.1 uncultured Reyranella sp. | reverse complement strand
CGGTCGCCCGCTCATAGGCGGGATCGCCCGGCAGTTCGACGAAACGCGCTGGTAGCTGCAGCGCCGGCAGGGAAGCGACGCCTTGAGTCCGTTTCAAAGATCTAGGCTGTCCTGGTGGCGCCTGTCTTCAGCATCGCGTCGATTTCGCTGGCGGTAAAGCCCGCCTCGCGCAGCACTTCGACGCTGTGCTCGCCCAACCGCGGCTGAAGCCGCGTGACTTCCGGCTTGGTCTTGCTGAAGCGCGGCGGGATGTCGGTCATGCGCAGCTTGCCCTCGGTCGGATGATCGACCTCTTTCCAGAAGCCGGTGGCCTCGAGCTGCGGATCGACGAACAGGTCGTCGAGCGTGTTGACCGGCCCGTGCGGCACGTTGGACTTGCCGAGCAGCGCCACCCATTCGGCGTTGGTGCGGGTGGCGCAGATCTTGGCCAGCGTCGAATAATAGTGCTCGACGTTCTTGAGCCGGTTGGCGAGCGAGGTGAAACGCGGGTCGGCGGCGAGCTCGGGCTGGCCGATCAGGCCGCAGAACTCCTTCCAGTGGCCGTCGGTATAAGGCAGCAACGCGAAGTAACCGTCCTTGGACGGATAGGGGCGGCGCTCCTTGTTGAGCACGCGTTTGTAGCCTGCGGTCTCGAGCGCCGGCCTGAATGTCTCGCCATAGAGATGCTCGACCATCACGAACGACACCAGCGTCTCGAACATCGGAACTTCGACAGCCTGGCCCTGGCCGGTTTTTTCCCGTGCGTAGAGAGCCGCCAGCAGGGCCGAGACGACGCCGTTGGAACTGGTCTTGTCGGCGACGATGGTCGGCAGGAAGCGCGGCTGGCCGGCGACCACGCTTTGCAGCGCCGCCAGCCCCGATCCGGCCTGGATGATGTCGTCGTAGGCCGCCTTCGGCCCCATCGGCCCGGCAGCGCGATAGCCGTAGGTGGCAAGATAGACCAGCCTCGGATTGATCTTCTCGAAGGCCTCGTACTCCACGCCCAGACGCCTGGCCGGCTCGGGCCGGTAATTGTGCATCAGCACGTCGGCGGTCTCGGCCAGCTTGAACAGCGCCTTGCGGCCTGCGTCCTGCTTGAGATCGAGGACGATCGAGCGCTTGGACCGGTTGCAGCCGAGATAGAAGGCGGCCATGCCGGCATTGCGGGTCGGTCCGAGTTGTCGCGTCGTGTCGCCCTCGGGCGGCTCGATCTTCACCACGTCGGCGCCGAGGTCGCCAAGCTGTTGCGCGGCCCACGGCCCCAGCACCACCGTCGTACAATCGAGAATCCTGACGCCGGCCAACGGACCTGCCATCGCTGCTTCCTCCCCAAGTTTGTTCCCGACTACCACAGACCGGACGCGGGCCGGTTGGAAACTTGGCAGGATGTGGGCACATGCCTCCACATACCCGCCATAATCCACACGCAACCTTTGACGGTGTGCAGGCGTATTTCCTGTTGTTGATGGAGGCTGCAATGCGCGACGTCACGACCAAGCTCCCGATGGGACACCACTACCGAACTTGTCTCGTGGCCGCGATCGCGGCGATGGCGGCCCTGGGTGCGGCGACCGACGCAATGGCCGGCGATCGCCACGGTCACGGGAAAAAGAAACATCGCGGCTACTACGCCCCGGCCTACGTCGCCCCCGCCTACGTCGCAGTGCCGCCCGGGCATGTTCGCTATTATGCGCCCGCACCTGTTTACTATGCGCCACGGCCGGTGGCCGTCTATCCCGCGCCGGTCGTCTATGCCCCGGCCTATCCGGTCTATGCCGCTCCAGTCGGCAGCCTGAGCCTGGGGCTCACCTTGCCGCTGCGCTGAACCATAGCGCCGCGACCTGCCACGTCCTCGCGCACGGCAGGTCGCGTCGCTACGCTTCCGGTTGACGGGCGCCGGGAAATCGGAGAAATTGGCGCCAACATGCTGCGACTGACGACGCTACGACTTATCGGCTGATCCGCCGCCCCTGCCCAGGGTGACTTGGGAGGGGCCTTGCGGATCGCTTGTCGTTCGTCCCATTCCTGTTACCAAGTCGCCGCACCTTCCCTTTCCATCGCAGTAATCGCTTAGTGCCTTTTGGCCGTGCGCGGCGCGAGGAGTTCTTCATGTCACCCCAGAAACCGATGATGCCGGCCGCCGGCGAAAAATATGTCGCCTTCAGGCCCGTCGAGCTGCCGGACCGGCAGTGGCCCTCGAAGGTCATCACCAGGCCGCCGGTGTGGTGCGCGGTCGACCTGCGCGACGGCAACCAGGCCCTGATCGAGCCGATGGATGCCGACCGCAAGACGCGGATGTTCAAGCTGCTCTGCCAGATGGGCTACAAGGAAATCGAGGTCGGCTTTCCGGCGGCGTCCGAGACCGATTTCGAATTCGTGCGCGAGCTGATCGACAAGAAGATGATCCCGGACGACGTCACCATCCAGGTGCTGACGCAGAGCCGGCCGGAGCTGATCGAGCGTACCTTCGAGGCCTGCCGCGGCGCCAGGCGCGCCATCATCCATCTCTACAATTCGACCTCGACCCTGCAGCGCCGCGTCGTGTTCGGCCTCGACTATTCCGGAATCATCGACATCGCGGTGTCGGGGGCCAGGCTGGTCAAGGAGTTGGCCGACGCCGACCCCGCGACCGAATGGGTCTACGAGTATTCGCCCGAGAGCTTCACCGGCACCGAACTCGAATTCGCCCGCGACATCTGCGCTGCCGTTGGCGACGTCTACAAGCCGACGCCCGAGAAGAAGATGATCATCAACCTGCCGGCCACCGTCGAGATGGCTTCGGCCAATATCTATGCCGACCAGATCGAGTGGTGCCATCGCAACTTCAAATACCGCGATTCGATCGTGCTGAGCCTGCATCCGCACAATGACCGCGGCACCGGCGTCGCGGCGGCGGAACTCGGCTTCATGGCCGGCGCCGACCGCATCGAAGGCTGCCTGTTCGGCAACGGTGAGCGCACTGGCAATGTCGATCTGGTGACCCTGGGCCTCAACATGTTCACCCAGGGCGTCGATCCCGAGATCGATTTCTCCAACATCAACGAGATCCGCCAGACCGTCGAATACTGCAACCAGCTGCCGGTCCACCCACGCCATCCCTATGGCGGCGACCTGGTGTTCACCGCCTTTTCCGGTTCGCACCAGGATGCCATCAACAAGGGTTTCAAGGCGCTGCAAGCGTCGAACAGCAAGGTCTGGGAGGTCCCCTACCTGCCGATCGACCCGGCCGATCTCGGCCGCAGCTACGAGGCGATCATCCGCATCAACAGCCAGTCGGGCAAAGGCGGCATCGCCTACATCCTGAAGAGCGACTACGGCATCGACATGCCGCGCCTTCTCCAGGTCGAATTCTCCAAGGTGATCCAGCAGATCGCCGACGAAACCGGCAAGGAGATCCTGCCGGCGCTGATCTGGGACACCTTCCGCAAGGAGTATCTCGAGAACACCGCGCCGGTCGCCTTCATCAGCCACACCACGGTTCCCGACTCCGATCATCCCGATGTCCGGCTGCTCGACGCCAAGGTGACGTTCGACGGCAAGCCGCGGACGATCAGCGGCCGCGGCAACGGGCCGATCGCCGGCTATGTCGATGCGCTGGTCAAGAACTGCGGCGTCGGAATCCGGGTGCGCGACTACCATCAGCACGCCGCCGGCGCCGGTTCCGACGCAACGGCCGTGAGCTACATCGAGGCCGAGACCAGCGATGGCCGGGTCCTGTGGGGGATCGGCATGGACGCCAATATCGTCACCGCCTCCCTCAAGGCGGTCACCTGCGCCGCCAATCGGGCGGTACGCACCGCGAGCTAGTCCGTTCGGAGCACCATGAAGCCGAGCGAAACCGCACCCCAGGCCGCCGCCAATTCCAACCTGGCGGTGGCCCCCGATCCCAGTTCGCCGCTGCGACGACGCGAGGGCCCGGTGATGCGCGGTGCGCGGCATGTCTGGAACGCGGCGATCTCGCTTCTTCTGGGAACGATGGTCGGCGTCATGGGCCACCAGTTCGCCGCCGACGCCATCGCCCGGCTGTGGCCCGAGACCGCTTTCGTCGCCGAGGCGGCACGGGCGCTGTTCTGGCTGCTGGGGCTCGGAGCTACCGGCGTGCTGTTCTTCTCGTACTACCTCGACGACACCGCCCGTTAGCGCGTAGAACGGCCGCCATGGCCAAAGCAAAAACACCCTCCCCCGACGCCAATCTTCTCTCCGATCTCCTGAAATGGGCAAAAGCCGCCGGCGCCGACGCCGCCGACGCGCTCTACGTCAACGGCGAGTCGATCTCGGTCGCTCAGCGGCTTGGCCGGCGAGAGAAGCTCGAGAGCAGCGAGGGCCACGATCTCGGCCTGCGCGTGTTCGTGGGCCGGCGCCAGGCCTTCGTTTCCTCGACCGACTTCGATGCCAAGACGCTGCGAGCGGTCGCCCAGCGCGCCGTCGATATGGCGCGCGCGGTGCCGGAAGATCCGGTCTGCGGCATCGCGCCGGAAGAGCTGCTGGTCCGGTCCTGGCCCGATCTCGATCTCGACGACAAGCGCCGACCCTCGGTCGCCAAGCTGCTGGCCCTGGTTGCGGAGACCGAGGACGCCGCGCGTGCGGTCAAGGGCGTCACCAATTCCGAGGGCGCCGAGGCCGGCTGGGGCCGCTCCTCCGTCATGCTGGCGGCCAGCAACGGGTTTTCCGGCGGCTACAGCCGCGGCGGCTGGTCGCTGTCCTGCGCGGTGGTCGGCGGCGAAGGCACCGGCATGGAGCGCGACTACGAATGGACCAGCGCGGTCCACTTCGAGGATCTGATGGCGCCATCCCGCGTCGGCCGCAACGCCGGGAAGTTCGCGGTCCGCCGTCTCAATCCACGCAAGGCGGCAAGCGCTCGCGTGCCGGTGATCTATGACCGCCGCGTCTCGGGCGGCCTGGTCGGTCATTTGTCGAGCGCCATCAACGGTCGCGCCGTGGCGCGCGGTACCTCGTTCCTGAAAGACAAGATGGGCGCCAAGATCTTCGCCGACGGCATCCGCATTCTCGACAATCCGCGGCGCTTGCGCGGCCTCGGCAGCCGGCCGTTCGACGCCGAGGGACTGGCGACCAGGCGCATGGCCGTGATCGACGACGGCGTGCTGACGACCTGGCTGCTCGACCTGGCGGCCGCGCGGCAGCTCAAGCTGAAACCGACCGGCCATGCCTCGCGCGGTGTCTCCGGCCCGCCCTCGCCCAGCACCTCGAATTTCTACCTCGAGAAGGGCAAGCTCCCGGTCGACGAACTGATTTCCGATATCAAGAGCGGGCTTTTCATCACCGACCTGATCGGCTTTGGCATCAATGGTGTTACCGGCGACTACAGCCGCGGCGCCTCGGGCTTCTGGATTGAGAAAGGCAAGCTCGCCTGGCCGGTAAGCGGTATCACGGTGGCCGGCAACCTCAAGGACATGTTCCTCAAGATGACCCCGGCCAGCGACCTGCAATTCAAGGGCGCGACCAACGCGCCGACGGTGAGAATTGAAGGGATGACTGTCGCCGGCTCGTGATATTCTCCGGAGCATGAACCCCTTCGCCAGAATCACGACCTTCGCCGCAACGACGGCGCTCCTTGCAGGTCCGGCCTTCGCCCAAAGCGGCGATTACCGCGACTGCCTGCAGACCATCAAGACCGAGGCGATGCGCCAGGGCGTGCCTGGCGGCGTCGCCGACAAGGCATTCCAGGGGCTGACGCCGGACCAGAAGGTGATCGACCTCGATTCGCGCCAGCCGGAATTCTCGCTGACCTATGGCAAGTATGTCGGCAACACCGTTACGGCCGACCGCATCGTCAAGGGGCAGCAGCGCATGGCGCAGCACCGCACCCTGCTCGATGCGTTGCAGGCCGAATATGGCATCCCGGCGCAGTACATCATGGCGTTCTGGGGCATCGAGACCAACTACGGTTCCTTCATGGGCGACTTTCGCGTCGTTCGTTCGGTGTCGACCCTGGCCTGCATGACCAAGCGCACGGCCTTTTTCAGCAACGAGACCGTCCAGGCGCTGCGCATCCTGAACATGAACCACATGACCAGTGGCGAGATGCGCGGTTCGTGGGCAGGCGCCATGGGCAACATGCAGTTCATGCCGTCGACCTTCACCAAATGGGCGGTCGACCGCGACGGCAACGGCAAGATCGACATCTGGAACAGCCTGCCCGACGCCTTCGCCTCGGCGGCCAACTTCCTGCGCGGCATCGGGTTCAAGCCCGGCCTGCCGTCGAGCGAGGAGGTAGTGCTGCCCAACGGCTTCCCGCTCGACCAGGCCGACAGTTCGGTCGAAAAGCCGGTGCGCGCCTGGGCGGCCATGGGCATCAGAACGGCCGGCGGCGCCGCGCTGCCGGCGGTCGATGACGCCGCGTCGATCCTGCTGCCGGCCGGCTTCCGCGGCCCCGCCTTCATCATCTATCCGAACTTCAAGGCGGTGATGAACTGGAACCGTTCGACCCTCTACGCCCTGTCCGTCGGGATACTCGCCCGCCAGATCGCGGGCGGCCCGGGAGTCATGCAGGCCGCGCCATCGGACGACGAGCCCTTGTCACGCAGCACCGTGATCGACATCCAGGACCGGTTGGCGAAGCTCGGCCTCTACAAGGACGACACCGACGGGCTTCTGGGTCCCAAAACACGGTCCGCGCTGAGACTGTTCCAGCAGCAGACCGGCCTGCCAGCCGACGGCCATCCCACTGCGGAGTCCGTCCGACGATTGCAGTCCGTTCGTTAGGCCGGCCTTAGCAGCCGCACGGCCCCGGCGGCCAGCGCGAACGATACCGGCAATGTGAGAGCATCGTCACCGTCGATCTGAACGGGCTGGCGGCGCTGCTCGCCCGCCGCGTTCAGGACCGAGACACGGATGTCGTGCCCGGCGATCACGCGATACCCCGGCGTACGGGACAGCCGGCCGAGCAGCAGGGCAAGGCCAAACCGCAGCGTCTGCGATCGCCCCCAACGCTCGAAAAGGCACACGTGAAGCACTGGCTTGCCCAGTCCCGCATCGGGCGCCACGACGTAGGGGCCGGCGTAGTGCCGGCCATGCGTCACGATCACCGATGCTGCCTCGTGGCACATGCCGTCGATCTCCACGACGTAGCGCACCGGCCGGTAACGGCGTACCTCGACCAGCGAGCGCCAGACATACGCGGCGCGACCCAGGTGACGTTTGAGTGGCGCACTCACCCCGGCAACGACCTTGGCGTCAAAGCCGGCCCCCGCCATCAGCGAGAACCGCCGCGCCCGCCCGGCGCCCTTGGCCTCGCCCGGCCGCATCAGGATTTCCTGGCCGGCCGTCAGCGTCCGGGCGAGGGCAATGGCCGAGAACCTGAGGCCGAGTTCGTGCGCTAGCACATTGGCCGTACCGAGCGGCACGATCCCCAATGCTGGTCCGGCAGCACCGCGCTGGACGAGGCCGTTGACCACTTCATTGATCGTGCCGTCGCCGCCAGCCACGGCGATCACGGCATAACGCGCGGCATCGCAGGTCTCGGCGATCCGCCTCGCATCGCCCGCCGCGGCGGTCTCGATCAAATCAACCGTCCAACCCAGTTCGCGCACGTGCCGCACCACGGCATCGACCAGCCCGCGACGGCGGCGGCCGGCGGTTGGATTGAGAATGAGCAGGACGGCTCGGATCGAGGAGAATGTCATCTAACTGTCACAACCGATTCACGGCCACGCAACGGCCTCCTTACACAATCGGCTGCGTGTCGTGCAATCGCGCACGACAGATTTAGTGGTGATCGAGTCTTATCCACATGACCGCGGCCGAGCGTCATCAACCTGCCCGCCATCGTGCCATCTTCCTGTCCGATATCCATCTCGGGACACGCGGATGCCAGGCCGAACTGTTGCTCGACTTCCTGCGGAAGAACGAGAGCGAACACCTCTACCTCGTTGGCGACATCGTCGACGGTTGGCGCCTGAAGCGCTGGTGGTACTGGCCGCAATCGCACAACGACGTCGTGCAGAAAATCCTGCGCAAGGCGCGCAAGGGAACCAACGTCGTCTACATCCCCGGCAACCACGACGAGGCCGCCCGGCAGTATTGCCAGCTCACTTTCGGCGACGTGCAGGTCGCCGAAGAGGCAATCCATACGACGCCGGAAGGCCGCAAGCTTCTCGTGATCCACGGCGATCAGTTCGACGGTATCGTGCGCTACGCCCGCTGGCTGGCCATCCTGGGTGACTGGGCATACGCCTCGGCCCTGCGCCTCAACACCCTGTTCAATTGGGGCCGCCGCCGGCTTGGCATGCCCTATTGGTCGCTCTCGGCCTTCCTGAAGCACAAGGTCAAGAACGCCATGCAGTTCATCGCCGACTACGAACACGCGGTGGCCAGCGAGGCGCGCCGGCGCGGCGTCGATGGCGTGGTCTGCGGCCACATCCATCACGCCGAGATTCGTACCATCGATGGCATCCTCTACTGCAACGACGGCGACTGGGTCGAGAGCTGCACGGCACTGGTCGAGGATTTCGACGGACGCCTGCGCATCCTGAACTGGGCCGAGGAACGACGGCGGCAGGCGCAGGTGCTGACACTGGCGCCGGCGCGGCTGGCGGCTGAATGAGCCGGATGCGCATCGCCATCGTCTCCGATGCGTGGCGTCCGCAGATCAACGGCGTGGTCCGCACCATCGAAACCGTATCCCGGATCCTGCGGGCCGAGGGCCACGAGGTGGAAGTCTTCGGGCCCGACCGCTTCCATACCCTCCCCTGCCCGACTTACCCTGAAATCCGCCTGTCGCTTCTGCCCTCGGCCAGGCTCAGCCACATGCTGAGACTGTTCGCGCCCGACGCGATCCACCTCGTCACCGAAGGCCCGCTCGGCTGGGCGGCCCGGGCATTCTGCCTGAAGCGCGGCATCCCGTTCACTTCGGCCTATCACACGCGCTTTCCGGAGTATGTCCGCGCCCGTGTCCGGATCCCCCTCGCCTGGAGCTATGCCTTTGTCCGGCGGTTCCATGCGCCGTCGGCTGCCGTGCTGGTGGTCGCACAGTCGATCCGCGACGAACTGGCGGCGCAGGGCTTCAAGAAGCTCGTACCGTGGTCGCGCGGCGTCAACATCACCGCCTTTTGTCCACGGACCCGAGAACCATACGAAGGCGCGCGCCCGATCTGGCTCTACGCCGGTCGCGTTGCCATCGAGAAGAACATCAAGGCTTTCCTCGATCTCGATCTGCCCGGCACCAAATGGGTGGTGGGGGGTGGTCCCCAGCTCGCCGAGCTCAAGCGCCGCTACAAAGCCATCCAGTTCTTCGGAACGGTGGATACCAAAGAACTGTCGATGCGGTACGC
>CALFRN010000348.1 GCA_937919085.1 uncultured Reyranella sp. | reverse complement strand
ACCGTCCGCAGACGACGGGCGACCGTCCGCGCGGTGATCGCCCGCATGGTGATCGTCCGAACGGTGATCGCCCGCACGGCGATCGTCCGCGCTCCTTCGGTGACCGTCCCCGCGCCGATCGCCCGCATGGTGACCGTCCGCACGGTGACCGCCCACAGGGCGACCGTCCCCGTTCGTTCGGTGATCGTCCGAGCGGCCCGCCGCGTGGTGACCGCCCGCATACTGATCGTCCGCACGGCGATCGCCCGCAAGGCGACCGTCCGCGCTCCAACGGCGGCGCCCGCCGCTTCGGTGGCCGCGGCAAGGCTGCCTAGACGATCCCTTCCTCACGGAAGATTTCGAGACACTTGCGAAGGGCGCGCTCATATCGGGCGCGCTCTTTTGCTATGGACTCGTCGTTCCACGGAAAGAATCCGCCCTTGGTCTTGAAGCCGATACGGCCTTCGTCGACGTTGCGCTGGAGCATCGGTGGCGGGCCGTCGGCATTGCTGAGGTCGGGCCAGATGATCTTGGCGACAGCACAGGTGGTGTCCCAGCCCGAATGCTCCTTCTGCATGATCGGGCCGGCGGCGGCGTAACGGAAGCCGAACGACAGCCGCACCGTGGCGTCGATGTCCTCGGGGCTCGCGACGCCCTGCTCGATCAGCCACAGCGCCTCGCGCATCAGCGCGCCCTGGATGCGGTTGCCGAGGAAGCCGATCACGTCCTTCTTCACCTGCACTGGCCGCTTGCCGAGCGAACTCATGATCGCGCCGACCTTCTCGGCCAGGACGATGTTGGTGTGGATGGAGCGCACGACCTCGACCAGCGGGATCAGGTGGGCCGGCATGAAGAAATGCAGCCCCATCATGCGGCTTTGCGTCTTGAGGTCCTTGCCGATCTCGCTGATCGGGAAGCTCGAGGAATTCGACGTGAGGGCGCAGTCGGGCCGGGCGAGCTTTTCCATGTCGGCGAAGAGCTGCCGCTTCAGTGCCAGATCCTCCGTCACGGTTTCGACGACCAGATCGATCCCGGGCCACGGCGCCTCGGCCAGGGTCGCGTAGGTGGCCAGCCCCGACGTGTCAGCCGCTTTGCCCATGGCGGCGAGCGCGCGTGCCGTCGCGGCCGGCAGGCCGTCGCGCGTCGATGCCGAGCGCGACACCACGTCGACCTTCCAGCCGCCGCCCAGGAACATGGCGATGATGCCCACGCCCATGGTGCCACCACCCAGTACAAGTGCGCGTTGTTCGCCTTGCGACATTCTTTATCCTCCCATATCGACGGGCCCCCGAGGGCGGGGCAATATCCGCGACCAATCCATCAGCTTCAACCCGGGGGATACGCATGAGCGCCACCTTTAAAGACATCGGCGTCAGTACCGAAGGCCATGTCGGCATCGTCGAGATCCAGCGTCCGCCGCACAATTTCTTCGACAATTCGCTGATCAACCAGATCGCCGATGCGTTCGAGGCCTTCGACCGCGACATGAACATCCGCTCCTATGTGCTGTGCGCGCAGGGCAAGTCGTTCTGCGCCGGTGCCGATTTTGCCAACCGGCCGCAGACCGGTGCGGCCGAGAGCGGCAAGCACCTCTACAAGGAGGCGACCCGCCTGTTCCGCTCGAAGAAGCCGAGCGTGGCGGCAGTGCAGGGCGCGGCGATCGGCGGCGGCCTCGGCCTTGCGATCATGCCGGACTTCCGCGTCGCCAGCCCCGAAGCGCGTTTCGCCGCCAACTTCACGCGGCTGGGCTTTCATCCCGGCTTCTCGCTCACCTTCACCCTGCCTCGCCTGATCGGCCAGCAGCGGGCCAACCTGATGTTCTATACCGGCCGTCGGATCGGCGGCGAAGAAGCCTTCGCCTGGGGCATGGCCGATGTGCTGGTGCCGCTGGCCGATGTGCGCAAGGCCGCCGTCGCGCTGGCCGCGGAAATCGCCGAGGGCGCGCCGCTGGCGGTGCAGTCGACTCGCGAGACCATGCGCCGCGGCTTTGCCGACGGTGCCGAGATCGCCACCGAGCGCGAACTCACCGAGCAGGACTGGACGCGCAAGACCGAGGACTTCAAGGAAGGCATCAAGTCGTACGCCGAGAAACGGCCGGGCAACTGGAAGGGCCGCTGATGGCGGGACAGGTTGCCGGCAAGGTCGCCGTCGTCACCGGCGGCGCCTCCGGCATCGGCGAGGCCTGTTCGGAGACGCTGGCGCGCGAAGGGGCGTCGGTACTCATCACCGATATCGACGATGGGTTGGGCAAGGATGTCGTCGGGCGCATCGCCAAGGCCGGAGGAAAGGCGCACTACCTTCACCATGACGTGCGCGACGAGGCGGGCTGGCCGGGTGTGATCGCCGAAGCCGAGAAGCGGTTCGGACGGCTCGACATCATGGTGGCCAATGCCGGCATCGGAATCATGGCGCCGATCGCCGAGATGACACTGGCCGACTGGCAGCGCCAGCAGGCGATCAACCTCGACGGCGTGTTCCTTTCGATCAGGCATGCGATCCCCGCGCTGAAGCGGGCCGGCGGCGGCTCGCTGGTGCTGATGTCGTCGATCGCCGGCCTGCGCGGCGCGCCGGGCCTTGCCGCCTATTCGGCGACCAAGGGCGGGGTGCGGCTGCTGGCCAAGTCGGTGGCGCTGGAACATGCCGCCGACAACATCCGCTGCAATTCGGTCCATCCCGGCATCATCGCCACGCCGATCTGGGGCAAGATCCCGACCGGCGCCGAGGGCAACCGCCGCAACGCGCCGATCGACCCGCGCGAGCGGGCCGCACAGTCCGTTCCGTTGCCGCGCGTCGGCGAGGCGCAGGACATCGCCAACGGCGTGCTGTTCCTGTGCACCGAGGCGGCGAACTATATGACCGGCCAGGAGCTGGTGATCGACGGCGGCATCACCGCCGGCGGAAAGCCGACGCGGCCACCGCAGTAGCGGGAAGCCGCATGACTTCGAAAAGCGCAGGTGCCGGAGGCTGGATCGTCGTCGCGGCACTGAGCGGCGCTCTCTCTATCGCCGTCGGCGCCTTCGCTGCGCACGGCTTCGACGTATCCACGCCGGCCGGCCTCAAGGCGCGCGAGTGGCTGCAAACCGGCAGCCACTACGAAATGATCCATGCGCTGGCGATCCTGGCGGTGGTCGTACTCTCGCGCGGCGCGCGGCTGAACGATCGGCTTGCCCTGGTCGCGCAATGCCTGTTTCTCGCCGGCAGTGTCCTCTTCCCCGGCGCGCTCTATGCGCTCGCCTTCGGCGGCCCGCGCTGGTTCGGTGCCGTGGCGCCGATCGGCGGCACGGCCTTGATCCTGGGCTGGGCGTGTCTCGCTCTGGCCGCGGTAATGAAACCTGCCGCCGACTGACCTCAGGAAAGCTGTTCGTCGAGCAGCTTGAGCGCCTCGGCGGCGAAGGCGCGCATGTTGGCGACGCGGTCGTCCGAGCCGGTGCGCAATGTGCGCGCGATGCTGCCGTTGGGGCCGACCACGGCCACGCAGGTATGGCCCGCCGGATCGCCGTAGGAATTGCCGGTTGGCCCTGATGCGCCGGTCTCGGCCAGTCCCCAGGTCGTCTTCAGCCGCCCGCGCACATGTTCGGCCGCCAGCAGCGCCCACGGCTCACTCGACGAACGCACGCCGGCGCGCTTTTCGCGCGGCACCGCCAGGAAGGCATCGCCCGCCGGGCGCGTGTAGACCACGGCGCCACCCATGAAGTAGGCCGAGGCGCCGGGCACCGCCAGCAGTACGGCCGATACCAGGCCGCCGGCCGAGGATTCCGACACGCCGACGGTTTCCTTGCGGGCTTTCAGTTTTTCGCCGACGCGCTTGGCGAGGGGGAGCAGCGAGTCCATGGGCTCAGTCCTTCTTCTTGAAGATGTCGAGGACCAGCGGCACCTGCTGGCCCATCCAGATCGCGCGGTCGCGGTGGTCTTCGAGATCCTGCCCGGTGTTGGGATGGATGAACACCGTCAGATCGCCGCGATGGAGCGTGAGCCACGACATCAGTGGTTCAAACTGCTCGTTCCTGAAGGCGACCTGATAGCTGAAGCGCGGATGTGGGCCGACGGGCTTTTCGTGGAAGCGTCCCATCTCGATGGCGAAGCTTTTCTCGATGCGCTCGCGCAGCGCCCAGGCGGGATCGCGCGAGGCGGCGTCGAAGTAGACGTGGGCGTGCCAGTCGATGATTTGAGGTGTGTCCATGACGGCAACCTAGCACATTGCCCGGCCCGCCTGTCGGAACCTAGAACCGTTCCCCGAACCGGGCTTGCTTGCTAGGGTTGGCCATCATGAACTTCGATTTTTCCGACGACCAGAAACTGCTCAAGGAGCAGGTTCGCAAATTCCTCGCCGACAAGTGCCCGGCCAAAGTGGTGCGGCGCGTGCTCGACGGTCCTGAAACCCATGCCGACGACGTCTGGAAAGGCCTCGTCGATCTCGGCGTGCCCGGCATCGGCATCCCCGAGGAATACGGTGGCTCCGGTCTGTCGCCGCTCGAAGTATGCGTCGTGGCCGAGGAGATCGGCCGTGCCGCAGCACCAGTGCCGTTCGACACGTCTGTCGTGCTGGCGACCGAGGCGCTGAAGCTCGCGGGCTCCGACGCACAGAAGAAGAAATGGCTCCCCGAGCTGGCATCGGGCAAGGCGATCGGCACGCTCGCCATCGCCGAGGGTCCGCAGCCGCCCAAGCCGCGCAATATCCGGACGATGTTCGGCGGCGGTCGCCTCAACGGCAGGAAGGTGCCGGTGACCGACGGCGAGGCCGCGACCTTCGCAATTGTGTTGGCCAACACCGGCGGCACCGGTGACCGCGCCGTGTCGCTGGTACTGGTCGACCTGAAACAGGCGGCCGTCGCCAAAAAGCGCGTCGACACCATCGATCCCACTCGCAAGCACGCGGAGCTCACCTTCAAGGACGCCACGGCCGAACTCCTGGGCGGCGAAGGCGAGGGCTGGCGAATGCTTGAACGGCTCTACGATGCAGCGGCGGTCTATTTCGCCTTCGCGCAGGTCGGCGGCGCCGAGGCGGCGATGTGGATGGCGCGCGACTACGCGCTGCAGCGGCAGGCCTTCGGCCGCGCCATCGGCTCCTACCAGGCGATCAAGCACAAGCTGGCGGATTGCTACGTCAAGCTCGAGCTCGCGCGCTCAAACGCTTACTACGGCGCCATGATGCTGAGCGAGGGCGGCGCCGATCTCGCGGTCGCCGCGGCGGCGGCGCGGATCGCCGCCACCGAGGCCTATGATTTCGCCGCCAAGGAAAACATCCAGACCCATGGCGGCATCGGTTTCACCTGGGAGGCCGACACGCAGTTCCACTATCGCCGGTCCCGCCTGATGGCGCTGTCGATCGGCGGGCCGATGGCGTGGAAGGACAAGCTGGTGAGCCGTCTTGAACAGAAGAATGCGGCGTAGGAGGGCAGCACCATGGATTTCAACGACACCGCCGAAGAAGCCGCCTTCCGCAAGGAAGTCCGCACCTGGCTCGAGGCCAACGCCACGCGCAAGAGCGACGACAAGCAGAGTTTTCGCGCCCGCAATGACGATCCCGAACTCCTGAAGAAGGCCAAGGAGTGGCAGGACAAGAAGGCCAAGGCCGGCTACGCGCGCATCACCTGGCCCAAGGAATTCGGCGGTCGTGGCGGCTCGCCGATCCTGCAGGTGATCTACCAGCAGGAAGAAGCGAACTACCTCGTGCCGCTCGGCTTCTTCGACATCGGCCTCGGCATGTGCATTCCCACCATGATGGCCTATGCCAAGCCCGAGCAGCTCACCCGCTACGTGAAGCCCGCGCTGCACGGCCAGGAAGTGTGGTGCCAGCTGTTCTCCGAACCGGCCGCCGGGTCGGACGTGGCCGGCATCCGCACCCGCGCCGAGCGTGACGGCGACGGCCCGGACGCCGGATGGGTAATCAACGGCCAGAAAGTGTGGACCTCGGGCGCGCATTATTGCGACTTCGGCATCGTCATCACACGCACCGATCCCAACGTGCCCAAGCACGCCGGGCTCACGATGTTCTTCCTCGACATGAAGACGCCGGGTGTGGAAGTGCGGCCGATCAAGCAGATGTCGGGTGGCGCCAATTTCAACGAGGTGTTCTTCACCGACGTGCGTATCCCCGACAGCCAGCGGCTGGGCAAGGTGGGCGAGGGCTGGAAGGCCGCGCTCACCACCTTGATGAACGAACGCCTCGCCGTCGGCCTGCCCTCGGGCGGCCTCGACATCGACGAGTTGATGGAACTGGCGCGCGACACCGATCTCGACGACGGTCCCGCCATCCGCAACCAGCAGGTCCGCGGCAAGATCGCCGACTGGTACGTCCAGCAGCAGGGCCTGAAGCTGACGCGCTACCGCACGCTGACGGCGCTGTCCAAGGGCCAGACGCCGGGGCCGGAATCCTCGATCATCAAGATCGTGGCGGCACCCAAGATGCAGGACATGGGCGCCTTCGCCATGGAGCTGATGGGCCACGCCGGCATCATGAAGGAAGACGTGCCGCACGCCGCCGGTTTCCAGGCCCAGTGGATCGCCGGTGCCGGCTTCCGCATCGCCGGCGGGACCGACGAGATCCTGCGCAACATCGTGGCCGAGCGCGTCCTGGGCCTTCCGGCCGATATCCGCGTCGACAAGGACATCGCCTTCAACAAGCTCGGGAAGGCGTCGTGAACCGGCTCGACGGCAAGGTCGCGTTCCTGTCCGGTGCCGCCCGTGGCATCGGCGGTGAAAGCGCCAAGCTGATGGCGGCTGCCGGCGCCCGGGTGGCGATCGGCGACGTGCTCGAGGAACGCGGCCGCCAGACCGTGCGCGAGATCGAGGCTTCAGGCGGGCAGGCACTGCTCGTGCCCCTCGACGTCACGACGGAGGCAAGCTGGGCCGCTGCGATCGACGCTACGGTGAAGAAATTCGGCGGCCTCGACATCCTGGTGAACAACGCCGGCATCTTTGTCGGCAAGGGCGTCGAGGATGCCTCGCTCGACGACTGGCACCGCCTGGTGGCGGTGAACCTGACCGGTGTCGTGCTGGGCACGCGGGCCGCGCTGCCGCATCTCAAGGCGAGCGGCCAGAACAGCCCGCAGGGCTCGGCAATCGTCAACCTCGCCTCGGTGGCGGGCCTTGTAGGCTCGCAACTCGATCCGCTCTATTCGCTGACCAAGGGCGGCGTCACCTTGTTCACCAAGTCGACCGCCCTGGAGTTCGGGCGCAAGGGCTATCGCATCCGTGTGAACTCGATCCATCCCGGCGTGATCGACACGGACATGGGCCAGCAGACTTTCGTCATGCGCGCCAAGCAGGTCGGTACCAACGATACCGAGAAGGCACGCCAGGCCACGCTCGCTCTGCACCCGATCGGACGGCTGGGCACGGCGGGCGACATCGCCAATGGCATCGTCTTCCTGGCCTCCGATGACGCGGGCTTCATGACCGGCGCAGGGCTCGTCGTCGACGGCGGCTGGACCGCCCACTAGTCAGAAGATGCCGGCGGCGAGGCCCGCCGCCATCGCCGCGCCCAATTCCTCGCATTGCTCGGCGAACGCCGGCTGCCAGGTGCCCCTGCAGATCAGCGGCTCCTGAACGGCGCGCCAGCGCAGGCCGGTCGTGATCGTCTCGACGCCACGGCGCGTACCGGTGCCGTCGCTGCCGGCGCGGATATAGAGCGCGTAGGGCAGGCCCTGGGTCTTCTCGAGGCAGGGATTGTAGCTGCGGTCGAAGAAATCCTTCAGCGCCCCGCTCATGTAGCCGAGATTCTCGGTCGTCCCCAGGATGATTGCCTGGGCGGCCAGCACGTCGTCGGGCCCGGCCTGCAGCGGCGCCACGACCCTCACATCGAGGCCGGTTTCGCTGCGCGCGCCGCGTTCGACGGCAGAGCGCAGGGAGAGCGTGTTCTCCGACGGCGCGTGGGCCACAATCAGCAGGCGTTTCGACATGACCCGAATTTAGCCCGATACTCGCCGCCATGCTCAAGAAACTCCTGATCGCCAATCGCGGCGAAATCGCCATTCGCATCGCCCAGGCTGCCGCCGAACTCGGCATCGCCACTGTCGGCATCCACTCCGAGGATGACGCCACCTCGCTGCACATCAGGCGGGTCGACGAGGCGAGGGCGCTGAAGGGGAAGGGTGCTGCCGCCTACCTCGACATCCGCGGCGTGATCGCCGCGGCCAAGGCGGCGGGCTGCGATTCTGTTCACCCCGGCTATGGCTTCCTGTCCGAGAATGCAGCCTTTGCCCGCGCCTGTGCCGAAGCAGCATTGATCTTCGTCGGGCCGACTCCCGAACAGCTCGACCTGTTCGGCGACAAGGCGCAGGCCCGTGCCCATGCCGCGGCGACCGGGGCGCCGCTGTTGCCCGGTACCGACGGAGCGGCCGATCTCGCGGCGGTGTCGGCCTTCTTCGCCCAGCACGCCGGCACGGGGATCATGATCAAGGCGATCGCCGGTGGCGGCGGGCGCGGCATGCGGGCGGTGCGCAAGGACGGCGAGATCGCCGAGGCCTTCGAACGATGCGGCGCGGAGGCCGAGGCGGCCTTCGGCAACCGGACGCTTTATGCCGAAAGGCTGATCGACCGGGCGCGCCACATCGAGGTGCAGATCGTGGGCGACGGCGCGGGCGGTATCGTGGCTTTTGGCGAACGCGACTGCACGGTCCAGCGGCGCAACCAGAAGATCGTCGAGATGGCGCCCAGTCCCGGCCTCTCGGCCGACCTGCGCCAGCAGATCATCGCGGCCGCGGTCGGCATGGCGAAGGCCGTGAAGTATCGCAGCCTCGGCACCTTCGAATTCCTGGTCGATGCGGCCAGCAAGCAGCCGTTCTTCTGCTTCATCGAGGCCAATCCCAGGCTGCAGGTCGAGCATACCGTCACCGAAGAGGTCTATGGCGTCGATCTGGTGAAGGCGCAGCTCCGCCTCGCCGCCGGCGCCAGCCTGGCCGAGGTCGGCGTCGTCGGTGCCAGTTCGCGCGGCTACGCCATCCAGCTTCGCGTCAACATGGAGACCATGACCGCCGACGGCTCGGCGAAGCCGGGCGGCGGCACGCTGACGGCCTTCGAGCCGCCGGCCGGCCGTGGGGTACGTGTCGATACCTATGGCTATGCCGGTTATCGCACCAACCCCAGTTTCGATTCGCTGCTCGCCAAGGTGATCGTCCACGCCGCCTCCTTCGCGGAAGCTCTGGCCTGCGCCGAGCGCGCGCTGGCGGCATTCCGGCTGGAGGGCGCGCCGTCCAACATCACCTTCCTGCGCGCCCTGCTGGCCCACCGCGACTTCCGCGACGACAAGGTCTACACGCGCTTCGTTGACGATCATGCACCGGAGCTCCTGGACGCCGCCGCCAGGCTGAAGTCCGGCCTCTACTTCGAACCCGCGGCGCCGACGCCAGCGCCGGCCTCAGGTATTCGTCAGGCCGGCGCCCGGGTCGATGCCGTCGACCCCCTGGCGGTCCTGGCCTTCGGCAAGACCAGGGCCGAAGCCGCCGCGCCGGCCACTGAGAATGACGCGCCGGAAGGCACGGTGCCGGTGTCGGCGCCGATGCAGGGCACCATCGTCAGCATTGCGGTGGCGGAGGGCGATGCCGTCGCGGCCGGCCAGGCGCTTCTCGTGATGGATGCGATGAAGATGCAGCACGAGATTCGTAGTCCGGCGCGTGGCTATGTGCGCCGGATCGCGGTGGTGGCCGGCGAGACGATCTACGAAGGTCACGCACTGCTGTTCGTCGAGGAGGCCGATGTCGAGGTGAAGGGCGTGGTGGCGGAGGAAAAGGTCGACCTCGATCATATCCGGCCGGATCTCGCCGAATATCTCGAACGCCGGGCGCTCACGCTCGACGAGAAGCGGCCCGACGCGGTGGCGCGGCGACGCAAGACCAACCAGCGCACGGCGCGCCAGAATCTCGACGACCTGGTCGATCCCGGCAGCTTCGTCGAATACGGCGCCTTTGCCATCGCCAGCCAGCGCACGCGCCGTACCATCGAAGATCTGATCGAGAAGACGCCGGCCGACGGGCTCATCACCGGCATTGGCCGGGTCAACGGTTCGCTGTTTGGGCCCGAGCGAAGCCGCGTCGCGGTGGCGCATTACGACTACACCGTCCTGGCCGGCACCCAGGGCAAGAACAACCATCACAAAAAGGACAGGCTGTTCGAGATCGTCGAGGAACAGCGCATTCCGCTGGTGTTCTTCACCGAAGGCGGCGGCGGCCGGCCGGGCGATATCGATGTGCAGTCGGTGGCCGGCCTCAACACCATGGCCTTCCACATCTTCGGACGGCTGAGCGGCGTGGCGCCCCTGGTGGGAATCAACTCGGGCCGCTGCTTCGCCGGCAATGCCGCGATCCTCGGCTGCTGCGATGTGGTGATTGCCACCAAGAATTCATCCATCGGCATGGGTGGCCCGGCGATGATCGAAGGCGGCAATCTCGGCGTCTTCTCGCCCGAGGAAGTGGGACCGATGAGCGTCCAGGTCCCCAACGGCGTCGTCGATATTGCGGTCGAGGACGAGGCCGAGGCGGTTGCCGTTGCCAAGAAGTACCTGTCGTATTTCCAGGGCACGCTGCCGGAGTGGCGGGCGGCCGATCAGCGGCTGCTGCGCCGCGTCATCCCGGAGAACCGGCTGCGCGTCTATGACGTGCGCGACGTGATCGCCACGCTTTGCGACGAGGGTTCGGTGCTCGAACTGCGTCGTGCCTTCGGACCCGGCATGGTGACGTCGCTTGGGCGGATCGAAGGCAAGCCGCTCGGCATCGTCGCCAACAATCCGACGCACCTCGCCGGCGCCATCGACTCCGACGGTTCGGACAAGGCAGCGCGCTTCCTGCAGCTCTGCGATGCTTTCGACATTCCGATCCTGTTCCTGTGCGATACGCCGGGCATGATGGTGGGGCCGGAGGTCGAGAAGACCGCCCTGGTCCGCCATTGTTCGCGGCTGTTCGTGACCGGCGCCAACCTCACCGTGCCCTTCGGCACCATCGTGCTGCGCAAGGCCTACGGACTCGGAGCCCAGGCGATGGCCGGCGGCTCGTTCCACGCGCCGACCTTTGCCCTCAGCTGGCCGACCGGCGAGTTCGGCGGCATGGGCCTCGAAGGCGCAGTGAAGCTCGGTTATCGCAAGGAACTGGAGGCGATCGTCGACCCGGCGGAACGGCGCGCCCTGTTCGACAAGATGGTGGCGGCCGCCTATGCGCGCGGCAAGGCGCTCAGCACCGCAACATATTTCGAAGTCGACGAAGTCATCGACCCCGCCGATTCACGGCGCTGGATTTCGACGGCACTGCTCGACGCCAGGCCGCGATCGGCCGACGGCCGCAAGAAACGACCCAACATCGATACATGGTGAGGAAGCGCGAGATGGATCTGCAAGGCATCATTCCGCCAATGACGACGCCGTTCCGGGCCGACGGCGACATCGAGCTGAAGCTGGTACGCGGCCAGGTCGACTGGCTGATCGGCGAGGGCGCACACGGCCTCGCCGCCGGCGGCAGTACCGGCGAGGGCCATGCGCTGGAAAGCGGCGAGTACCACGATCTGATGGCGGCAACCTGCGATGCAGCGGCCGGCCGTGTTCCGGTTGTCGCCGGCATCATCGTCGACAGCACCCGGGCTGCGATCCAGCGCGGCAAGGCCGTGCGGGACCTCAAGATCGCCGCTCTCCAGGTAACACCTGTGCACTATCTCTTCCGGCCCGACGACGACGCGATGGTGGAGCATTTCCGCGCCGTTGCCGGCGAAACCGGCCTGCCGATCATCATCTACAATGTCGTGCCCTGGACCTATCTTTCGCCCGAGCTGCTGGTGCGCATCATGCGCGAAGTGCCGGGCGTTGCCGGAGTCAAGCAGAGCGCGGGCGACCTCAAGCTGTTCGCCGACCTCATGATCACCGCCGACCCGCGCAGCCGCATCTTCAGCGCCGTCGACGCGTTGCTCTACTCGTCCTTTGCGCTGGGCGCCCATGGCGCGATCGCCGCCATCCTGACGGCGGCGCCGCGTGCGGTTCGGGTGCTGTGGGATGCCGTCCAGCGCGGCGACCATGCCCGTGGCCGCGTGCTGCACGAGAAGCTCCTGCCGCTTTGGAACGCGGCGGTCGGCGACAATCTGCCAGCCTGCACCCGCCACGCCCAGAAACTGCAGGGCGTGGACGTCGGCCTGCCGCGCGCGCCCATGCCGCCGGCATCGGAGGCGCAACGGAAGGCCATCGAGCCGGCTCTGAAAGCGGTCCTCGCCGAACTCTGAGAGGCTAACTCTGAGACGCTACTGGGCGATCCAGAACGTGTCGGGCTGATAGAGCCCGATGTATCCACCCGGATCCCAGGCGTAATAGCCTTCCTTCGGGACGTTGCGGATATTGGGACCGACCACGATCGGCTGGCGGATGCCGTTCACCGTGCCGATCGAGAAGACCTCGTCGGCATTGGTCTCGAGGATCTTGTCCCATGCCTTGCGGCGCGACTCAGGATCGCTCGACGACTCCCATTCCTTCACGTAGTCGAGCAGCTTGCAGGCTGACTCCATGTCGCATTTCTCGCCCTTGGTGCCCTTGGACTCGATGAACATGCCCCAGCGCGACCACTGCAGTCCGCCCTGCATGGTCGGCGCGAACTCCTTGGGGCTGGTATTGATCGAAGGCACGGCGGTCACGGCACCGGCGTATGCCGTCATGATCGCGTCTCCCGAGAAGGCCCTGAGCCGGAAATTCTCGAGCGTCTGGGGCTTGGTCAGCATCTTGATGCCGACCCTCTTCCAGAAGTCGGCGATGAGGTGCAGAGCGTCGCTGTCTTCGGTCTCCTCGCTCTGGCTCTCGACCACGATGGTTGCCGGCCGGCCGCTGGGCAGCAGCCGGATGCCGTCGGGCCCGCGCTTGGCCAGGCCGACCTCGTCGAGCAGCTTGTTGGCGAGCTTGGGATCGTGCTTCGCCCACTTGGTCGCATACTCCGGCTTGAACAGCTCGGATCGTTCCATGATCGTATTGTTCGAGGGTTTGGCCAAGCCCAGATAGACGACCTGGTTCAGTTCTTCGCGATCGATCGCCAGCGACAGGGCACGACGGAAGCGGACGTCGCGCATCAGTTTGCGCCACTCCTCGTCGGTCGTGGTCAGATTGGGATAGAGCGCGATCTGGGAGCCGGAGCCGGATTCCCACAGGCGAACGTCGACGCCCGACGATTTGGCGCTCTTCTGCAGGAAGGTATAGTCGCGCATGTTGAGATATCGCGGCTGCAGATCGGCCTCGCCGAGACCGGCCTTGGCCGGCACCAGATTGGTCGCGGTCACGGTGAAGATCACGCGGTCGATATAGGGCAGTTGTTGGCCCTTCTCGTCGATGCGGTGGTAGTAGGGATTGCGCACGAAGACATAGCGCTGCGCCGGAGACGGCGTGGAGAGCACCCACGGGTTCAGCGTCGGCAGGTCGATGTTGCTGTTGCCGTACATGACGTCGTGACGGCGGTAGACGTTCGACCAGCGGGTGCCCTTGTGGACCTTCAGGATTTCCTCTTCCGGCGTGTACTTGCCGTGGAGCTTCTTCAGGTAGTGCGCCGGGCGGAACAGGAAGAGTGGTGCCGCGCGTGCCTGGCTCTCGATGAAGTAGGGATTGGGCTTGTCCCAGGTGTAACGGATGGTCCGTTCGTCGATGATGTCGACCTTGGGCGGCTTGCCATCGACCGTCAGCTCGACCGGCGGGCCCGCCGGCGACAGATCCTTGTTGTTGGCGATGTCTTCCCAGAAATAGCGGAAATCCTCGGTGGTGAAGGGGTGCCCGTCCGACCATTTGTGGCCGGCCCGCAGCTTCAGGGTGAATTCGCGGCCTTCCTTGACCTCGTAGCTTTCCAGAATATCGGGATGCAGTTTGAACTTGTCGTCGTAGATGATCAGGCGGGTGTAGCTGTAGATCGTCATCAGGCGGGTATCGCGAACGCCGGCGACCAGCATGTTCATCTGCCCGCCAGGCTTGCCCGGGCCATCGGCTCCGGCGAAGCGCTTCACGACCCAGGGCTGTTCGGGAAGGCGCTTGGCGATCGGGGGCAGCGCACCCGATTTGACCTCATCGGCCAGCATCGGGGTTTCCTGCAGGGTCGGCAGCGGGTCGGCGGCGAACGCCGGCGACCACATCAGTCCGAACATCAGCGTCTTGGTCAGAATGCGTCTTTTCATCATCGTCCTCACCTGGTTGCCAGGCTTCTGCGCCTTTGGTGGTGCGCGTTTCTAGGGCGCCGGTTTCGCCGGGCAGTCGTCCCCGATCGCGATCAAATCTCCGAAACCCGTCATCGTCAATGCCGGGAGCCGAACGTGCGTTGTTGCATCTTGGGCCATTAACAAGCCAATCACGGTGTCAATATTGTGACGCGTCGTTGACGCGCCCCGGTGGACGCGCAAGAAACACTGAACGATGGGAACGGCCGGGGGGACTATGGCGAGCGGGCTCGAGACGGAATTTGTGACACTTCATGAGATCGTCAAGGCGGCGAGGACCCATCTCAACCCGAACATCTGGGATTACCTGATCGGCGGCACCGAGACCGAAACGACGTTGCGGCGTAACCGGCTCGCCCTCGATTCCATCGCCTTCAAGCCGCGCGTGTTGCGCGACGTCTCGAAGATCGATCCCTCGTCGGAGATCTTTGGCCGCAAGATCAGGCTGCCGGTCATGCTGGCGCCGGTGGGCTCGCTCGAATCTTTCGAGCCGGGCGGCGGCATCACCGTGGCCCGGGGGGCCGGCGCCGCCAATGTGCCGATGCTGATCAGTTCGGTGACGACGCTCAGGCTCGAGGACATCGTGAAGGGTGGCGCCGCACCCAAGATCTATCAGCTCTATGTACGTGGCGACGACGACTGGGTCGCCGACCGGGTCAGGCAGGCGATGGATGCGGGTTATGACGCCTTCTGCATCACCGTCGACACCCAGGTCTATTCCCGCCGCGAGCGCGACATCGCCAAGCGCTTCGTGAAGTCGTGGCGCACGGCAGCGGTCGGCCAGGATCACCAGGCCGCCTTTTCGTGGTCCAACCTGGCCGCGCTGCGCGCAAAGTTTCCCGAGGTGAAGTTCCTGTTGAAGGGCATCGGCACCGCCGAGGATGCCGAGATCGCCTGCCAGCATGGCATGTGGGCGGTCTACTGCTCCAACCACGGCGGTCGGCAGCTCGACCATGGCCGCGGCTCGGCCCAGGTTCTGCCCGAGGTCATCGAGGCCGTGGCTGGCCGCGCCAAGGTCATCGTCGACGGCAGCTTCAGCCGCGGCAGCGACATCGTGAAGGCAATCGCCATGGGCGCCGACTGGGTCGGACTTGGCCGGCTTTACTGCTACGGCCTTGCCGCTGCCGGTGCGGCCGGCATCGAGCGTGTGATCGAGCTTCTCGAGGAGGAAATGAAGGAGGCGATGGGGCTGCTCGGCGTCACCAGCCTGAAGCAGCTCGACAGGAGCTACATCGCCGCCAGCATGCCGACCAACCTGCCTGGCGTGCACAGCGCGTTTCCGCTGCTCAACCTCGCCGACGAAGGATACTGAAAGCGATCCATCCGGCCCGACGGTGGGACGCCGAGCCGGATGGATGCCCGAATGGCAGAGCCGTGCAGACGCTCGACGGAGTCACCATCCTGTCCCACACGACAGAAGGGCACCTCCGCCAAAACCTCCGACAATAGAAAACGCTGCCGGCATCGACCGCGCGTTCTGCCGGAAGAAGACTAGGCACTTTCGGCTCTTCTGCCGAAGTCGTAGAGTCCCCGAAATGAGCCAACCCGCCCCCCAAAATGAGCCAGCAGAGGTGCCGCACGGCGCCTATCCGATGGTGCGTATTTCGTCGGAGTTCTTTCTGCGCAGTGTCGATCTGCTCACGCAGCTCCAGGGCAACAGGCTGATCTCGGGCCTCGTCTTCATGGCGGTCTGGCACAATCACATGCGCGACCTCGACGGGCGGGTCGGCGTCCGCGAGCTCGCGCGGCGCCTCAATCTGCCCTACGAGACGATACGCCGCCACGCTATAGGACTCGTGCGAGAGGGCCAGTGCACGGCCACGCACGAGGGGATCGCCGTTGTGCCGGCCGCCCTGAAAAGCCAATCAACCGTCGATTGGATGCGCAAGATCTATCTCAACGCCGAGCGCATGCTGGTCGATCTCACCCGAGCCCGGTTGGCGGAATACGAAGCGCCTTCCATATCCACATCCACCGCGAGGCAGGGCAAGCTCTCGCGGGAGCAGATGGTGATCGCGACTGCATCCACCCGCCAGCTTCTCGCAGGAATTCGGATGCTCGGCGATCTCTGGAACGGGGATCTGTTGAGAGGCTTGGTCTTCAGCGCGATCTGGACGGCCAACGTCAAGCACGTCATCAACACCGCGGCTGCGGCCCGTCAGGCCGTGCTGCCCGACAATCAGCGCCGGCCGGTCAGCATCCTGGCGATCTCCAACTCGCTGCGACTACCTTACGAGACGGTGCGTCGACATGCCATCGAGCTCGAGAAGGCCGGGATCTGCCATCGCATCGGTCGACTGGGTATGATCGTGCCGGCCAGCGAGCACCGCAAGCGGGCCGACGCGACGGTGCAGGCCCATGGGATGCTTACCAACCTGCTTGCCGAGCTCAGGCGTGCCGGGTTGAAAGTCTAGCCGTCGCTCTCACCCTCGTCCGACGAACGGCATCTTGGTCGCCATCACCGTCATGAACTGGACGTTGGCGTCGAGCGGCAGGCTGTCCATGTAGACGATGGCCTGGGCCACGGCTTCGACGTCCATGCGCGGCTCGACCACGCTGGCGCCGTTGGGCTGCAGCACGCCCTTGGTCATGCGTTCCGTCATCGGCGTGGCGGCGTTGCCGATGTCGATCTGGCCGCAGGCGATATCGTACTGGCGGCAATCGAGCGAGGTCGACTTGGTGAGGCCGGTGATGGCGTGCTTGGTCGAGGTGTAGGCGACCGAGAACGGCCGGGGCGCGTGCGCCGAGATCGAACCGTTGTTGATGATGCGCCCGCCCATCGGCTTCTGCGCCTTCATGATCTTGATTGCTTCCTGGGTGCACAGGAACGGGCCGGTGAGGTTGGCCGCCACCACCGTCTGCCAGGTCTCGAACGGCAGTTCCTCCAGCGGCACCGGCGGTGCGCCGCCGCCGGCATTGTTGAACACCAGGTCGAGCCGGCCGAAGGCTTCCTTGGTGCGCGCGAACAGCGCCTGGATCGACTCGCGGCTGGTGACGTCGGTCGGCACGGACAACGCGTTGGGGGCGTTGTTGCCGGCCATCTTCGCCGTTTCGTCCAGCGTCTCCTTGCGCCGGGCGGCCAGCACGACCTTGTAGCCGTTCTTGAGTAGCGCCAGCGCCGAGGCGCGGCCGATGCCGCTGCCCGCGCCGGTGATGATTGCGATCTTCGCCATGGATTTGTTCCTCCCCGAAAGGAGCGGACCCTATCAGACCGAGAGGCTCTTTACATAGGCCCGCCAGCCACCGAACGAGGTGATGTCGCGGGCGCCGGCAAGGGCGTGGCTCTCGCAGAGAAAGCCCGGCACCGCCGAGCCATCGGCCAGCGTCACGGTGCCGAGGCCGAGCGGCGCCGGAATCATGCGCAGGAAGGCGCCGACCTTCTCGGCCGGCAGGCTCCACACTTCGAGATCTATCGCGCCGCCGCCTTCGGCCACGCGGATCATACCGGGCCGCTGCGGCGGGCCGCCGGGCAGGGCGTAGAAGCGGTAGACCGGCGCGGTCTGGCCGGCGCTTTCCAGCCGGCCGCCGAGGTCGGTGAGCTGGCCGTTCAGCGGCAGGCCACTCATGTGCGCGCCAACGACGGCGATCGGCACGCGATCCTCGGCCACGACCGGATCGTCCTCGGCCGGCGGCAGCACACTGTTGGTCTTGCCGAGCGGCAACGGCACGGCGCGTTGCCAGCGCGCGCCGAACGACAGCAGCGCCCGTTCGCCGAGCGCCCGGCCGATCAGGGTGATGCCGAACGGCAGGCCGTCGGGCCGGAAGCCGGCCGGCAGCGCCAGTCCGGCCAGGCCGAAGAAATTGACGAAGTTGGTGTAGTGGCCGAGATGCGAATTGTAGAGCACCGGTTCGCGCTCGAGATCGGCCAACTTGTAGATCGTGCCGGCGGTCGGCAGGGCGAGAAAATCGAGGCCGTGCATCTCCGCCGCCGCCCGGGTCTTGAGTTCGGCCAGCCTGTACTGGCCCTCGAAGGCGTCGACGGCGCTGTACTTGCGTCCACCCTCGACGATCTGCCGCGTCGTCGGCCAGACACCGGCGTTGTCGGCGGCGCTCGCGATGAAGGCGCCGACCGCCGCGGTGCGCTCGGCCACCCAGGGCCCGCTGTAGAGAAGCTGCGCGGCGTCGCGGAAGGGCGCGTAGTCGAACTCGACCGCCGTGCCCCCCAGCGCCTTCAGTTTCTCGACCGCCTGCGCATAGAGCGCTGCATAGGCATCATCGCCGAAGAATTCCAGCGGCTTGGGCACGCCGAAGCGGAACGTCGCGCCGATCGCCGGTGTCGCGGGCGGCGCACCGACGACGCCCAGCACGGCGTCGGCATCGGCGCAGGACAGCGCGAACACCGACACGCAGTCGAGCGAGCGGCAGGCCGGCACGACGCCCTCGGTGCTGAACAGGCCGGGCGTCGGCTTCAGCCCGACGATGTTGTTGAAGCCGGCCGGCACGCGGCCCGAGCCCGCGGTGTCGGTGCCGAGCGCGAAGCTCACCAGGCCCAAGGAGACGGCAACCGCCGAGCCCGAACTCGAGCCGCCAGGCACGAACGACGGATCGAACGGATTGCGCGGCACACCATACGGCGAGCGCACGCCGACGAGTCCGGTGGCGAACTGGTCGAGGTTGGTCTTGCCGACCGCGATGGCGCCGGCGTCGGTGAGCCGCTTCACGACCTCCGCCGATTCCCGGGCGTCGTAGGCGAAGCCGGGACAGGCGGCCGTCGTGGTCATGCCGGCGACGTCGATATTGTCCTTCACCGCGAAGGGAACGCCGTAGAGCGGCAGCCGGTCGATCTCGCCGCGTCGTGCATCGAGCGCGGCGGCCGCGGTCCGCAGTGTCGCGTCGGAGGCGCGCGAGATCCACACCTTGTCATCGCCGGCTTCCGCGAGGCGCCTCAGCACTTCATCGACCGTCTGTCGGACATCGAGTGTGCCGCTGCGGTAGGCACGGCGCAGGGCAAGGAGGCCGAGATCGAGGAGCGCTGTCATGGGACGCTTGTAGACAACGGCCGCGGCGAATGCAGCCGCGCACTTGCGCGCGGGGATTGGCACGCAACTTGCCTTCATGATTCGAGCCGTGCTTGGGGGCTCTGAATTGGGAAACAGGGGATAACAATGAAGCGTCGTACATTCTTCAAGTCGACTGCCGCGGCAGGCGCCGCCATGACGGCGGCACCGGCGATCTGGTCGGAAGCCAAGGCGCAGGCGCGCAACGAGACGCTTCTGCTGATCACCGAGAGCCCGCCCAATTCGATGGACATCCAGGGCGTCGGCACCAACCGGCCATCCTACGAGGTGTCGTGGAACACCTACGACCGGCTGATCACCTACGGCGTCAAGAAGGACGCCAACGGCAACGACCATTACGACTACACCAAGCTCGAACCCGAACTGGCGACCGAGTGGAATGTCACGCCGACGTCGGCGACCTTCAAGCTGCGCAAGGGCGCCAAGTTCCACGACGGCACGCCGATCACCGCCAAGGACGTGAAGTGGTCGTTCGACCGCGCCGTGTCGGTGGGCGGCTTCCCGACCTTCCAGATGAAGGCAGGCTCGCTGGAGAAGCCCGAGCAGTTCGTCGCCGTCGACGACAACACCTTCCGCGTCGACTTCGTGCGCGCCGACAAGCTCACCATGCCGGACATCGGCGTGCCGGTGCCGGTCATCATGAACTCCGAACTGTGCAAGAAGCACGCGACCGCGGCCGATCCGTGGGCCATGGAGTGGCTGAAGAACAATCTCGCCGCCGGCGGCGCCTACAAGATCGAACGCTGGCAGCCCGGCCAGGAAGTCGTCTTCATGCGCAACGACGACTGGCAGAACGGTCCGTTGCCCAAGATCAAGCGCGTCATCCGGCGCATCATTCCGTCGGCCGGCAACCGCCGTGCGCTGCTCGAGCGTGGCGATGCCGACATCTCGTTCGACCTGCCGCCGAAGGACTTCGCCGAACTCGCCACGTCGCCCAAGCTCACCGTGATCGGCACCGCGATCGAAAACGCGATGGTCTATCTCGGCATGAACGTGAACGAAAAGCCGTTCAACGACGTCAAGGTCCGCCAGGCGGTCGCCTGGGCGCTGCCGTACCAGCAGATCATGGATTCGGTGATGTTCGGCCGGGCGCTGCCGCTGTTCGGCGGTGCCGACAACCTGTCCAAGGGCAGCTACTGGCCGCAGAAGGACGGCTACAAGACCGACATCGCCAAGGCCAAGGCGTTGATGGCGGCGGCGGGCTATGCCGACGGCTTCGAGACCACCCTGTCGTTCGACCTCGGCATGGCCAGCACCAACGAGCCGCTCACCATCCTGGTCCAGGAAAGCCTGAAGCAGATCGGCATCAAGGCCACGATCAATAAGATCCCGGGCGCCAACTGGCGCGGCGAACTGCTGAAGAAGAACCTGCCGATGATCGCCAACGCCTTCGGCGGCTGGCTGAACTATCCGGAGTACTTCTTCTTCTGGTGCTATCACGGCCAGAACGCCGTCTTCAACACCATGGGCTACAAGAACCCGGCCATGGATGCGCTGATCGACAAGGCGCGTTTCACGTCCGGCGCCGAGTACGACAAGCTGGTCAAGGGCTTCATCGACATCGCCTTCGAGGAGGTGCCGCGGGTGCCGATCTTCCAGCCGCTGCTCGACGTGGCGATGCAGAAGAACATCACCGGCTATCGCTACTGGTTCCACCGCCAGCTCGACTATCGCCAGCTCGTGAAGAGCTGAGTGTCTGCTCCACCTCCCCCGTCATACGGGGGAGGTGGCCCGCAGGGCCGGAGGGGGAGAGCCTCAGTCGAGGCGTCGGCAGGAAAGAGATCATGATCATGGAACTTCCGGCGTCACCGTTGGGGCTCTCCCCCTCCGCCCCCGTTCGGGGGCACCTCCCCCGTATGACGGGGGAGGAGAACAAGAGATGCTGAACCTTCTCCTGTCGCGGCTGGCGACGGCGATCCCGAGCATCGTCGGGGTCGTCGTCGTCACCTTCATGCTGACCCGCCTGCTGCCCGGCGACCCTGCGGCCTATTTCGCGGGGCTTGCCGCCAGCCCGCAGGCGATCGCCGAAATCAGGACCAAGCTCGGCCTCGACAAGTCGCTGCCCGAGCAGTTCGTGGCCTATGTCGGCGACCTGCTGCAGGGCAATCTCGGCAACTCGCTCAGCACCGGCCAGCCGGTAGTGACCGAAATCGCCACGCGTCTGCCGGCCTCGGCCGAGCTCACGCTGTTTGCCCTGATCGTGGCGGTCGGTATCGCCATTCCGCTCGGCGTGCTGGCGGCGGTGAAGCAGGGCACGTGGGTCGACCATCTCTGCCGCATCGTGACCACGGCCGGCGTGTCGCTGCCGGTATTCTTCACCGGTCTGCTGCTCGCCTACGTCTTCTACTATCTGCTGCAATGGGCGCCGGCGCCGACCGGCCGGCTCGACATCTTCCTGTCGCCGCCGCCCGACATCACTGGCTTCTACCTGATCGACTCGCTGCTGAGCGGCAACCTCGAGACGTTCTGGAGCGCGCTGCGCCAGCTCGCCCTGCCGGCGATCTCGATGGCGATCTTCTCGCTGGCGCCGCTCGCCCGCATGACACGCGGTTCGATGCTGGCGGTGCTGGGCAGCGACTTCATCCGGACTGCGCGGGCCAGCGGACTTTCGCCGCGCACCGTCGTCTTCACCTATGCCTTTCGCAACGCCGTGCTGCCGGTCATCACCACGCTGGGCATGGTGTTCTCTTTCCTGCTGGGCGCCAACGTGCTGGTCGAGACGGTGTTCGCCTGGCCGGGCATCGGTCTTTATGCCGTGAACGCGCTGATCACCTCGGATTACGCGCCGGTCCAGGGCTTCGTGCTCACCATGGCGGTGCTGTACGTGACCCTCAACCTCACGATCGATTTCGTCTACGGCCTCGTCGATCCGCGCGTGCGGCTGGAGTCCTGATGATGCTGCCGCTGCTGCGCCACGCCCGCTACGTGCTGTCGGAAAATCCGGTGACCGGCCTTGCCTTCGGCCTGTTCGCGCTCTTTATGGTCGCGGCACTCTTCGGTCCATTGCTGGCGCCCTACGATCCCCTGCAGAGCAATGCCGCGATGGCGCTGAAGCCGCCGTCGGCGGCGCACTGGTTCGGCACCGACCAGCTCGGCCGCGACATCTTCAGCCGTGTCCTGGTGGCGACCAGGCTCGATCTCACCATCGCCTTCGCCTCGGTGATCCTGGCCTTCATGCTGGGAGCGCTGTCCGGCGTGGCGGCGGGATATTTCGGCGGCTGGACCGACCAGATCGTCGGCCGGCTCGCCGACACCATCATGGCCTTTCCGCTGTTCGTGCTGGCCATGGGCATCGTGGCGGCGCTCGGCAACGAGGTGATCAACATCGTGATCGCCACCGCCATCATCAACTTTCCGCTCTATGCCCGCGTCGCGCGCGCCGAAGCCAATGTCCGGCGCGAGGCCGGCTTCGTCGAAGCCGCGCGGCTTTCGGGCAACGGCGAGACCCGTGTGCTGCTGGGCCACATCCTGCCCAACATCATGCCGATCATGATGGTGCAGATGTCGCTCACCATGGGCTATGCCATCCTGAACGCCGCCGGCCTGTCGTTCATCGGTCTCGGCGTGCGCCCGCCCGACGCCGAATGGGGCATCATGGTCGCCGAGGGCGCCAACTTCATCCAGTCCGGCGAATGGTGGATCGCGCTCTTCCCCGGCGCCGCGCTGATGCTGGCGGTGTTCTGCTTCAACCTGCTGGGCGACGGGCTGCGCGACATCATCGATCCGCGGATGCGGACATGACCGCTATCCCGGCTCTGGCCGTCGAGGATCTCTCGGTCGAATTCCGCACCCGCTCCGGCGTCGTCAAGGTGCTGGAGCATGTCGGCTTCAGCGTCGACAAGGGTGAGACCGTGGCGCTGGTAGGCGAGAGCGGCTCGGGCAAGTCGGTGACGGCCTTCGCGGTCATGGGCATCCTCGATGCCGCCGGCAAGGTGACCTCCGGCCGGGCGATGTTCGGCGGCTCCGACCTGCTCGCGCTCAGCGAGCGCGACCTCGCCGAACAGCGCGGCCGCGAACTCTCGATGATATTCCAGAACCCGCGCACCGCGCTCAATCCGATCCGGCGTGTCGGCCGCCAGATCGCCGACGTGCTGGTGCGCCACGGCGGCGCCACCCGCAACGACGCGCCGCAGGCGGCGATCGCGATGCTGAAGAAGGTCCGCATTCCCGATCCCGAGCGTCGCGCCGAGGCCTATCCCTTCGAACTGTCGGGCGGCATGTGCCAGCGCATCATGATCGCCATCGCGCTCGCCTGCCGGCCAGCGCTGCTGATCGCCGACGAGCCGACCACCGGCCTCGACGTTACCACCCAGGCCGTCATCATGGACCTGATCGGCGAGTTGGCCGGTGAGTCCGGCATGGCCACCATCTTCATCACCCACGACCTGGCGCTGGCCGCCGAATACTGCGACCGCATCGTCGTCATGCATGCCGGCCACATCGTCGAGGCGGCGCCCGGCCGTGCGCTGTTCGACCACGCCCGCCATCCCTATTCCGCCAAGCTGCTGGCCGCGACCCCGGGCGAGACCGTGTCGCTGGAGGCGCTGGCGTCGATCCCGGGCGGCCTGCCCGACCTGCGCCGCCCCGACCTGCCGCCCTGCCGCTACAGCGGCCGCTGCGAGCGCCGCACCGAGGCCTGCGACCAGCCGCTGCCGCAGCGGATCGTGGGCGATCACCACGTCGTTGCCTGCTGGAATCCGCTATGAGCGAGCCGCTGTCGGTCTCCACGCCCGGGCCGTTGCTCGATATCGCCGAGCTGGCCAAGCGCTTCACCGTCGGCGGCAAGCAGGGTCTGCTGGCCCGCGCCACCTCGTTCCGCAAACCGGTGGCGCCGCTGCCGCAGCTCTACGCCGTCGACGAGGTGAGCTTCACTATCGCGCGCGGCGAGACGGTCGGGCTGGTGGGCGAATCGGGTTGCGGCAAGTCCACGCTGGTGCGGCTGATCAACCGCCTGCTCGATCCGACCTCGGGCAGCATTCGCCTCGCCGGAACCGAACTCGCCGACTTCAAGGCCCGGGCCTTTGCCGCCAATCCGCATCGCGCGCGCATCCAGATGGTGTTCCAGGACGCCGGCGATTCGCTCAACCCGCGCTACACGGCGGCTGACGCCATCGCCGATCCGATTCGCCGGCTCAAGAAGATGCCGGGCGCCGCGCTTGCTGCGCGCGTCGAGGCGCTGGCCGACATGACCGGCCTGCCGCGTGAACTTCTCTCGCGCTTTCCGCATCAGCTCTCGGGCGGCCAGAAGGCCCGCGTCGGCATCGCCCGCGCCATTGCCGTCGAACCCGAACTGCTGATCCTCGACGAGCCGACCGCGGCGCTCGACGTTTCGGTGCAGGTGGTGATCCTGCAGCTCCTGCAACAGCTCAAGCGCGAGCTCGGCATGAGCTACCTGTTCGTCAGCCATGATCTCAATGTCGTGCGCCTGCTGTGCGACCGCGTGCTGGTGATGTACCTCGGCAAGATCGTCGAGCAGGGCCCGGCGGCCGAGGTCTTCGCCGACCCCAGGCACCCCTATACCAAGGCGTTGATCTCGGCGATCCCGCAGGCTGATCCCGCGCAGCGCGCCGGCCGCCTGCGGCTCGGCGGCGAGCCGCGCAGCCCGATCGACCCCGACCCGACGGTCTGCCGCTTCTATGGCCGCTGCCCCAAGGGCACGCCGCGTTGTGCCGAGGAAATGCCGATCTTGCATCCAGCCGGGTCGGCACGGCAGGTTGCTTGCCACTTCGCGACATGATGCTCTTGACTGCACGCACGCATTTTTGCCGTTCTTTCATATTCCTCTCCCCCTTGGGGGGAGAAGACTGATTTGAAATGAAGCTGAAAAGCACATGTGTGAAGGATTGCCTATGGCCGACGAAAAACCCGATATAGCGCGCATGGTCGACGAAGCGGCAAAGGCGATCGGCCTGCCGATCGCGGCGGAATACCGTGCCAACGTGATCCTGAACGTCGAACGATCGATGATGATCGCGCGGCCGCTGCTCGAGGTCGAACTGGACGAAGAGCTCACGCCTGCAACGGTGTTCCGGCCATGAGCGATCCGCAAACGGCAGATCCCCTGTCGAAGACCGCGACCGCGACCGAAATCGCCGCCGCGGTGATGACCGGCAAGACCACAGCCGCCGCCGTCGTCGACGCCACGCTGAGGCGCATCGCTGCTGCCGAGCCTGCGATCAATGCCTTCACCGATATCGTGGCCGACCGTGCGAAGAAGCGCGCGGCGGAGATCGATGCCGGGCTTCATCGCGGGCCGCTGCTGGGCGTGCCCTTTGCGGTCAAGAACCTGTTCGACATCGCCGGCCTGCCGACGCGCGCCGGCTCGAAGATCAATCTCGACGGCCCCGCCGCGGCACGCGACGGCGCGCTGGTGCGCAAGCTCGAGGCGGCCGGCGCCATCCTGGTCGGCGGCCTCAACATGGGCGAATACGCCTACGACTTCACCGGCGAGAATGCCCACTACGGGCCGTCGCGCAACCCTCGCGACACGACGCGCATGTCCGGTGGCTCGTCGGGCGGCTCGGGCGCCGCGGTCGCGGCGGGCGAAGTGCCGCTGGCCCTGGGCTCAGACACAAACGGTTCCATCCGCGTACCGTCCTCGCTGTGCGGCCTGTTCGGCCTCAAGCCCACCTATGGCCGGTTGAGCCGCGCCGGCTCGTTCCCCTTCGTCGACGCCTTCGACCATCTGGGGCCGATCGCGCGCTCGACCGCGGACCTGGCGCTGTCCTTCGATGCCATGCAGGGCTGGGATCCCGACGATCCGGTGTGCACCGATCGTCCCGCCGATCCGACCCTGCTGCGCCTGAGCGAGGGTATCGACGGGCTGCGCATCGCCATTGCCGGCGACTATTTCGCCCGCGGCGGCGACCCCGAGGCTTTCGAGGCCGTGGCGACAGTGGCCAAGGCGCTGGGGGCCACGAAGACGGTGGTACTGCCGCAGGCGGCGGCGGCACGGGCGGCGGCCTATGTCATCACCGCCATCGAAGGCGCCGAGCTCCATATGCCGCGGCTCAGGACCCGGCCGCAGGATTTCGACCCCGACACCCGCGAACGTTTCATGGCCGGCGCCCTGTTGCCGGGCTCGTGGTACGTCAAGGCGCAGCGCTTCCGCCGTCACTACCGGGCCAACGTCGTGAAGATCTTCGACGAGGCCGACATCGTGCTGGCGCCGGCGACTCCCTGCACCGCGCCCAAACTCGGCCAGACCATGATGAAACTGGGCGGCGTCGAATTGCCGGTGCGGGCCAACCTCGGCCTGTTCACCCAGCCGATCTCGTTCATCGGACTGCCCGTCGTGGTGGCGCCGCTGCAGCGGCCGGGCGCAATGCCGATCGGCGTGCAGATCATCGCAAAACCCTACAACGAACAGGCGGCCCTTCGCGTCGCCGCCTTCCTGGAGAAGCAGGGCGTGGCCGCCGCGCCACCGGCCTGAGGAGGAACAATGGAGATCAACATTCCCGAGGTCGTTGGAGAAGTGACCGCGGCCTTCAACCGCTACGAGGCCGCGCTCAACACCAACGACGTCATCACGCTCGATGCGCTGTTCTGGAAAAGCCCGCACACGCTGCGCTACGGCATCGGCGAGCAGCTCTACGGTCACGACCAGATCGCCGCCTTCCGCGCCGGCCGCGATCCCGGCTTCGTCGTCAACCGCGACCTGCTGAAGCTCTGGATCGTCACCTACGGCCGCGACTTCGGCACCGCCAACTGCGAGTTCAAGCGCCACGGCGGCAACAAGGTCGGCCGGCAGAGCCACACCTGGATGCGCACCCCGGACGGTTGGCGCATCGTGGCCGCGCACGTCTCTCTGCTCGGCGAGGTGACGCCGATGAAGACGCCGTAGAACAATATCGCATCGCCCTCTCGCCAATTTCATGCGGACGTCGGCACGGTACCGAGGGAACTGTTCGAAATGTTCACGCGGCTGATCGATGGGGCACGGCGACAGGCCGCTCCAGCGTCGGATTGCACGGGGCGGCTTCACCGCAAACCGGCAGAATGCTAGAGTTTTTCCAGATGAATCAGAATCGCTTTCGTCCCCCGTCAGCGGGGGAGGTGGCACCGTCTTACGGTGACGGAGGGGTCTGACCCCATCGCCCTCATAAGACGAGAGCACTTGCCCCGCAGAGGGAGGGGAAGAAAATGAGTTCGCCCCGATAATTGGATCCATCTCGGAAGGACTCCAATGTCCGCACCCTTCCAAGGGTTCATCCCGGGAATGTCGGCTGGGATTGCGGTAAGGTAACGCAAGTCACGGCCGGATCATGCGGTGGACATTTGAGGCCACATTGAACCTGCTCGAGGGGCCCCACATGAGGACGAGCGAGTCGTGCCATTCGGCGATTGATCCCACGGCGCATGCCGTCCGGCTGGGCGGCAGTGGCGCGATGGCGATCCGGGTCATGGCCACGAGTATCCCGTGATGCCCCCTGACTCTTTCAGCATCTACGAATACCTCGCCATCTTCGCCGCGGCGGGATTTGCGAGCGGCTTCGTGTCCGGATTCTTCGGGATTGGCGGCGGATTCGTGCGGGTGCCGCTGTTTCTGCTCCTGTTCCCGTACCTGGTGGTGCACGGCGAGCTGGTGATGCACGTCGCGGTGGCGACCTCCCTCGCACTTGGCATTCCGTCGGGGATCATTTCACTGCGGCGGCGGATGGCCTCGGGCACGTTCGATGGAAACTACTTCCGCGGCTGGGCCGTCGGGTTGTGCGTCGGCACGCTCATTGGCACGGCACTCTTCCCGTATATGCCTTCGCTCGTGATGAAGGTGCTCTACATCGCCGTTCTCCTGGTGTTTGCCGTGTACTTTGGCGTGGTCCCCGACACCCTCGTCATCAGCCGCGAGCTGCCGCGTGGATTGGTTCGCTTCTTCATCAGTGGCGGCATCGGCTCCTATGTGGTCATGACCGGCGTCGGCGGCGGCAGTGCGAACACGTTCGCGATGAAGGCGAGCTCGATGCCGCTGCAGCAGGCCATGGCCATAGGCACGGCGTCCGCCCTGATCATCAATGTCGTGGGCTCGGTCGGCTGCATGCTGTCGGGCTGGAACCAGCCCGATCTGCCGTGGTGGAACTTCGGATTCGTCGACGGGATGGTCTTCCTGGCCATGGTGCCGGGAATCGTGCTGGCCTCCGCCTGGGGGACGCGGATGTCGCTGGGCATGGACAAGAAGCTCTTCAAGAAGGTGTATGCGGGGTTTCTGGCGATCATCACCGCGTACATGATCTATAATCTGGTGGGTTAGTTGATCGCGCACGCCTCCCTGATTGATTTTGCCAGCCATATGACCTCGGGCGGAAAATACCTGATTATGGTCTCTTCCGAGTCGGAGGAGACCAATTGAAGCTGCTTCTCACCCACGTGCCGCTGGCCAGGCGGCAGTACTATGGCGCGCGCGCACTCGCGCGCCTGCAGGAGCTGGTCGAGGTGACGCTGCACGAGGGCGGCGCCCCCCTCGATCCCGCCGGGGTGATCGCGGCGGCGCGCGACGTCGACTTCATCATCGCCGACCGCTCCACCGCGGTGCCGGGCGAAATCTTCGCCGGGTTGCCGGGGCTGAGAGTCGTGATGCGTAGCGCCATCGACATCCGCAACATCGATGTCGAAGCGGCCTCGCGGGCGGGTGTGCTGGTAACCCATGCCGAGGCGGGCTTCGTGCAGTCGGTCGTGGAACTCACGCTCGGCCTGCTGGTCGATCTTTCGCGCGGCGTCTCGCGCGCCGTGGCCGACTATCACGCCGGCCGGCGACCGGAGATCCGGGTCGGTCGCCAGCTCGGCGGCAGCACGGTCGGCATCGTCGGCTACGGCCGCATCTCGCGCGCCCTGGCGCCGCTGCTGGCCGGGCTCGGCATGACCGTGCTGGTGTCGGATCCCTATGCCCAGATCGACGATCGTCGCTTCACCAAGCTGCCGCTCGACGATCTTCTGGCGCGCGCCGACTACGTGATCTGCCTCGCCATCGCCAACGAGGAGACCGAGAACCTGCTGGGCGAGGCGGCCTTCGGGCGCATGAAGCCCGATGCCTTCTTCGTCAACATGTCGCGCGGCAATCTCGTCGACGAGGCGGCACTGGCGAAGGCCCTGGCCGAAGGTCGCATCGCCGGCGCCGCCATGGATGTCGGCCGGGCACCGGACCAGATGCCGTCGCCCGAACTCGCCTGCCTGCCCAACGTCATCGCCACGCCGCACATCGGCGGGCTGACGCCGCCGGCCAGCGAAAGCCAGGCGATGGACACGGTTCGCCAGGTCGAGGCGCTGGTGAAGGGCGAGGTCCCGCCCGGCGCCGTCAATGCCGACCGGTGGACGCGGCGGGGTTGACGGGAATTAAGACGATCCCTGTCCTGTTTTCTTGTCCCGATGGCTGACAGATTTGCCTGACGGGAAGGGAAGAGGGAACGCCGAAATGTCCCGCTTCGCTTCCCATTCGCATCTGAAACAGGCAGCCGGAATCAACGACTTGAGGCCGGGAAGGCCGCGCAGGATAGGAAGCCTTCCGACGTGTCAGTTGCCCGGGCCGCGTTCCATCGAATAGGGCTGCCAGCGGTCGAGCTTGGATTTCTCCAGCACCGCCGGATTGACGCAGGCGCGCGGCCACTTGCCGCCTAGCACCAGCGCCATCTCGGCGCCGACCCGGCGCTTGCGCGCGAGGTCGAAGCGGCTGGAGGCGGAGGCGACGTGGGCGGTCAGGATGACGTTGTCCATGCCGAGCAACGGGTTGTTGTGGCCGACCGGCTCGGTTTCGAGCACGTCGAGCCCGGCGCCGGCGATCCATCCATCCTGCAGCGCCTTGATCAGCGCCGGCTCGTCGACGGTGGAGCCGCGGCCGGTGTTCACGAACAGCGCCGTCTTCTTCATCTTCCTGAAGTGCGGTTCCTTCATCAGGTGATGGGCATCCTTGGTGCCGGGCGCGTGCATCGAGATGATGTCGGAGCGCTGCAGCAGTTCGTCGAGCCCGACCGGCTGGACGCCGTAGTCGGACATCACCAACTCCTCGATGTAGGGATCGTAGGCCAGCATCTGGAAACCGAACGGGGCGGCCCGCTTGGCGACGGCGCGGGCGACATGGCCGAACGAGATGAAGCCCAGCGTCATGCCCATCAGGCGCGGGAACTGGTAGAGCATCGGCCGTGCCTTGGCCCACTCGCCCTTGCGCACCATCTGGTCCTGCACGACCAGACGCCGCCAGCTCGACAGGATCAGGGTCATGGCATGGTCGGCCACCTCCTCGATGAAGGTGTCGGGCACGTTGGTGACCGGAATGCCGAGCCTGGTGGCGGCCTCGACATCGACCGAGTCGACGCCGACGCTGGGCAGCGACACCACCTTCAGCTTCTTGCCCGCTTCGATCACCTTGGCGGTGATGCGCGGGCGGCCCTTGCCGTAGATCGCATCGGCGTCGACCACGGCCTTCATCAGCTCGTCGTCGCCGCCCGAGACCTCGACGATCTCGGCGCCGAGGGCGCCCAGGGTCTCCATCTCGAGGGAATGGTCGGTGCCGCCCGGTCCCGTCGTCACGATCTTGAAACGTGCCACGTGTTGTCTCCTCCACTCATTTGAGCGCACTCTAGCCGATAATCGCGCACGTCCAACCACGGGGAATTGCATGCCTGCCGCCAAGAACGTGTTGTTGATCGTGGTCGACCAGTGGCGCGGGCTGATGCTGCCCAAGCTCGGCGCCGACTATCTCAGGCTGCCCAATCTCGACCGGCTGTGCGCCGAGGGCGTGACCTTCCGCAACCACTTCACCCAGGCGGTGCCGTGCGGTCCGGCGCGGGCGAGCCTGTTGACCGGCCAGTACATGATGAACCATCGCGCGGTGCAGAACACCATTCCCTTGGACGCGCGCTTCACCAACCTTGCCCACGAACTCAGGCGTGGCGGCTACGATCCGGCACTGGTCGGCTACACCACGACGACGCCCGATCCGCGCACGACGTCGCCGCAGGATCCGCGCTTCTTCGTGCTGGGCGACATCATGGATGGCTTCCGTCCGGTCGGTGCCTTCGAGAACCGCGACGCCTATTTCGGCTGGGTGGCGAGCCAGGGATTCAAGCTGCCCCCGGTCCGCGAGGAGATCTGGTTGCCGCAGGGCGGCGCCGGCTCAGGCGCGACGGCGCGGCCGGCGTGCATCCCGAAAGAGCTGTCCGATACCGCGTGGTTCACGGAGAACGGGCTCGCCTATCTGCGCGGCCACGCCGGCCGGCCGTGGTTCCTGCATCTCGGCTACTACCGGCCGCATCCGCCGTTCATCGCCCCGGCGCCCTACAACGCCATGTATCGGCCGCAGGACATGCCCCGGCCGGCGCGGGCCGCGTCGCCGGCCGAGGAGGCGCAGCAGAACGCGCTGCTCGCCTACTATGTGAACAACGTCAAGCAGGCGAGCTTCTTCCAGGATGGCCAGGGCCTGGGTTCCGCCATGAACGAGGAGGAGGTGGCGCAGTTGCGCGCAACCTATTGCGGCCTGATGAGCGAGATCGACGACCATCTCGGCCGCGTGTTCGACTACCTGAAGGCCACCGGCCAGTGGGACGACACGCTGATCGTCTTCACCTGCGATCACGGCGAGCAGTTGGGCGATCATCATCTGCTGGGCAAGATCGGCTACTTCGACGAGTCCTACAGGATCCCGATGATCGTCCGCGATCCAAGGCCCGATGCGAAGGCAACGCGCGGCACCATCGTCGAGCGCTTTACCGAGACCATCGACACCATGCCGACCATCCTCGAATGGCTGGGCCTGCCGGTGCCGCGCCAGTGCGACGGCCGATCGCTGCTGCCGTTCTGCGCCGGCGAGACGCCAGCCGATTGGCGCACAGAAGTCCATTACGAGTTCGACTTCCGCGATCTCCATTACAGCCAGCCCGAATCGGCGCTGGGCGTGGCGATGGACAAGTGCGGGCTTGCCGTCGTGCAGGACGAGGCCTTCAAGTACGTGCACTTCGCCGCCCTGCCGCCGCTGTTCTTCGACCTCGGGAACGATCCCGGTCAGTTCGTGAACCGGGCCGGCGATCCGGCCTATGCCGCGCGCATGGGCGAGTATGCCGCCCGGATGCTCGACTGGCGCCTCGGCCATGCCGAACGGGCCCTGACCGGCTATCGCGCCACGCCGCAGGGGCTGGAGGTGCGCGCCGCCTAGGGTAGAATGACCGATGGTCCATGATCCTTACCGCCGGACTCCGCCCGGCCAGCATCCGCCGAACCGCTTCGACGGATACAAGTCGACGGCCAGCCGCTCGCCGACCCGGCCGGCTGTGGCATTGCCGCAGACCCTGTCGGAGATCACCGGCCCGTTGCGGCGCGACGAACGGCTGGGCGCCCAGGAGAACGATCTGACGCGCCAGCGCATGGGCGCGCCGCTCGGCGAGCGCATCGTCGTCCACGGCCGCGTCCTCGACGAGGACGGCAGGGCCGTACCCAACGCCCTGGTCGAGATCTGGCAGTGCAACGCCGCCGGCCGCTACCACCATCCCGGCGACCAGCACGATGCGCCGCTCGATCCCAACTTCTATGGCGGTGGCCGCGCCCGTGCCGACGACAACGGCGCCTATCGCTTCGTCACCATCAAGCCCGGCGCCTATCCGTGGGGCAACCACAGGAACGCCTGGCGGCCGGCGCACATCCACTTCTCGCTGTTCGGCCCCGCCTTTGCCACACGCCTGATCACCCAGATGTACTTTCCCGACGACCCGTTGCTGGTGTTCGATCCGATCTACAATTCGGTGCCCGAGGGAGCGCGTCATCGCCTGCAGGCGGCCTTCGACATGGACGGCACGCAGCCGGAATGGGCGCTGGCCTACGAATTCGACATCGTGCTGCGCGGTCGCGATGCCACGCCGATGGAGCAGCCGGCATGAGCAAAGGCCTGACGCCCTCGCAGACGATCGGACCGTTCTATTGGGGCACGCTGGTCAATGCCTGTCGCGCCGACCTCGCGCCCGCGGGCATGCTCGGCGAACGCGTCGAGCTGGCGCTCACGCTTCACGATGCGGGCGGCGCGGTCGTGCCCGACGGTCTGATCGAGATCTGGCAGGCCAACAGCCACGGCCGCTACAATCACCCCGACGATCGGCGCAACCTGCCGCTGGACGCGGGCTTCGAAGGCTTCGGCCGGGCCTCGACCGACGCCGGCGGCACCGCGCGGTTCGCCACCATCCGGCCGGGCCGGGTGCCGTGGCCGCATGGTGGGATGCAGGGGAGCGGCCTGCAGGCGCCGCACATCAACATCTCCGTCTTTGCGCGCGGCGTTCTCAACCGGCTGGCGACCCGGCTCTACTTCGACGGCGATCCGGCGCTGGCCACCGATCCGGTGCTGAAGCTGGTCGATCCAGCGCGACGGTCGACGCTGTTGGCCACATGCGATGCGGCCGGTGTGTGGCGTCTGCCGATCCATCTCGGTGGCGACCGCGAGACCGTCTTCTTCGACTGCTGATCCCATGGCCGGTGTGTTGGTGACAGCCCTCGGCTCGTCGGCGCTTGCCGCCGAAGCCTTCTCCGATCTCGCTACCTTGCGCCACATGCTGCGCTTCGAGGCCGGCCTTGCGCTCGCTGCCGCCGAGGCCGGGCTGATCCCGGCGCGGGTGGCGCCGGTCATCGCCGGGGCATGCGACCCCGCGCTCTACGACCCATCGTCGCTGGCCGAGGCGGCGCGCCGCTCGGCCACGCTCACGGTGCCGCTGGTCAAGGCGCTCACCGCCGAAGTTGCCAAACGCGATGCTGAGGCCGCAGCCCATGTCCATTGGGGCGCCACCAGCCAGGACGTGATCGACACCGCCATGGTGCTGCAGATCGGCGAGGCACTGCCGCCGCTGCTGAGGGATCTCGACGGCATCGTCGAAGCCTTTGCGATATTGGCGGGGAAACATCGTGCGACGCCGATGCTCGGCCGGACGCTCCTGCAGCCCGCCACGCCGCTGGCGCTCGGCCAGAAGATCGCCGGCTGGGCTTCCGACATCGACCGCGCCGCGCGCCGTCTCGCCGCCAGCTTCGCGGAGACCCAGGTCATCCAGTTCGGCGGCGCCTCGGGCAGTCTCTCGGCTTTGGGTCCCAAGGCCGAGCAGGTGATGGTTCTGCTGGCCGGACACTTGGGTCTCGGCCTGCCGCCGGCGCCGTGGTTCACCCAGCGCGTGCGCGTTGCAGCCTTGGCCCAGGACGCGGCCCTGGTGGTGGGTGCGCTGGCCAAGGCGGCGCGCGACATCTCGCTGATGATGCAGGTCGAAGTGGGAGAGGCCGCCGAGCCTTCAGGCCCCGGCCGCGGCGGTTCCTCGACCATGCCGCACAAGCGCAACCCGGTGGGTGCGGCGCTGATCCTGGCGGCGGCGCAGCGCGCGCCGATGCTGGCCGCCACCATCGTGTCGGCGATGCCGCAGGAGCACGAACGGGCGCTGGGCGGCTGGCAGGCCGAATGGCCGACGCTTGCCGCCCTGATCGAGACGCTGGGCTCGGCGGTCCAGGCAATGGCCGAGGTAGCGCCTGGCCTCGCGATCGACGCCGATGCGATGCGGGCCAACATGGATGCGACCGAGGCCGCGGTGCTGGCCGAACGCGCCACCTTCCTGCTGGCCGCGACCATGGGCAAGGCGAAGGCCGGCGCCATGGTCGAGAAGGCGTTGGCGCAATCGGCTGCCGGCGGCGGCTCGTTCATCGATGCCCTGGGCCAACTCGAGGCGGAGCTGTCGGACGAAGCGGCTCTGCTCGGCTATTCGCCGCAGTTCGTCGATCGGCTGCTGGCGGATATCAAACGTAAGTGACCTTCACGATCTCGAGTTCCTCGACGCCGACCGGCGTGCGCAGCCTGACGACATCGCCCTCGTGGGCGCGCATCAGGGCCTTGGCGATCGGCGATATCCAGCTCACATGGCCCTTGGCGAGATCGACCTCGTCGACGCCGACGATCCTGACCGTGCGTTCCTCGTCCCTGGCATTGGCCGTGGTGACCGTGGCACCGAAGAAGACCTGGTCCGTCTTGGCACGCCTGGCCGGGTCGACCACCTCGGCGTTGGCCAGCCGCTTGCTGAGATAGCGGACGCGCCGGTCGATCTCGCGCAGCCGCTTCTTGCCGTAGATGTAGTCGCCGTTTTCAGACCGGTCGCCGTTGCCGGCTGCCCACGTCACGACCTTCACGACCTCGGGGCGTTCCTTGCGCAAGAGCCGGTTGAGCTCCTCGCGCAGGCGTTCGAAGCCCTCGGGGGTCATGTAGTTCTTGGCGGTCGCCGGCAATCCACCCATGTCCTCGGGCAGATCGTCCTCGTCGTCGCCGTCGCTTTCCTTGGTGAAGGCCTTGCTCATTTCAGTCCTTAATCTATCAAGACGGGGCCGATGAACACCAGTTTCCCCCGTCTGCAGCGCGCCTCCGGCGAAAGCCGCGTCGCCTTCACCGTGCGCGATGGCGAAACACGGCTGGCCGACCTCTATCAGCGCGATCCCTGCCGTGTCCTGTTTCCCGACCCCGAACCGGGCGAGCCGCCCCAAGCGATTCTGCTGACCACATCAGGTGGTGTCGCCGGTGGCGATTGTCTCAGAATGGCGGTCGCGGTCGGCCCGGGCGGCCACGCCGCGGCCGCCACGCAGGCGGCGGAGAAGATCTATCGCGCCGCGCCCGGCAGCGATCCGTGCCGCATCGACGTTGCGATCACGGCAGGTGCGGGCGCCACACTCGATTGGCTGCCGCAGGAAACCATCGTTTTTCAGGGCTCGCTTCTGAAGCGGAAGACCGTTGCCGATGTCGCCCCCGGAGCAGCGCTGCTCGCCTGCGAGATGGTGGTACTGGGCCGTGCCGCCTCGGGTGAGCGGTTCGTATCCGGCCTGCTTCTCGATTCCTGGACGGTCCGCCGCAACGGCCGGCTCGTCTGGACCGATACGCTGCGCGTCGAAGGCGAAACCCCTGGCGGGGCAGGCTTCGGCGCGGCCAACGCGCTTGCCACCGTCATCGGCGTCTGGGACGCGCCCCAGCCGTTCTTCGACAAGGCCCGCGCGCTTCTTGCCGATACGGGCGATGTGCGGGCCGGAGTGACCGTGGTGAACGGTGTGATGGTGGCCCGGCTGCTGGGCGAGGCGACCGCGGTGCGGGCCGCGACCATCCGCTTTCTCACCGCATTCCGCGAGCGGCGACTGCCACGCGTTTGGCATGTTTGATGCAGCTATCGCTGCGCTATAGTCGGAAACGACAGGCACGAAGGCCGACAGGGGGATACGGTCGATGAATCTGACGCCGCGCGAGAAGGACAAGCTTCTGATTGCAATGGCCGCGGCCGTGGCGCGCCGTCGCCTCGAGCGCGGGGTGAAGCTCAACCATCCCGAGGCAGTGGCGCTGATCAGCGATTTCGTCGTCGAGGGTGCACGTGACGGCCGTTCGGTCGCCGACCTCATGCACGAAGGGGCGAGCGTGATCCGTCGTGAGCAGGTGATGGAGGGCGTCGCCGAAATGATCCACGACATCCAGGTCGAGGCGACCTTTCCCGACGGCACGAAGCTCGTGACCGTCCACGATCCGATCCGCTGAGGAGCGCACACCATGAAGCCAGGTGAAATCCTCACCGCCGCGGGCGAGCTGGAACTCAACAAGGGCCGCAACCCGATTTCCGTCGAGGTCGCCAACTCAGGCGATCGTCCGATCCAGGTTGGCAGCCACTATCATTTCTTCGAGGTCAACGATGCGCTGAAGTTCGATCGCAAACGCACCAAGGGTATGCGCCTCGACATCGCCGCAGGTACGGCGGTGCGTTTCGAGCCCGGCCAGTCGCGCACGGTGCGGCTCACGCCCTACATGGGCGGGCGAGAGAGCCATGGTTTTCAGGCAAGGATTTCCGGAAAGCTCGGACCGATCGCCAAGGTCGGGCCATCCAACGAAGGCCCCACTCGCATCTCGCGCGCCGCCTACGCCGGCATGTTCGGCCCGACCAGGGGTGACCGGGTACGCCTTGCCGATACCGACCTCATCATCGAGGTCGAGAAGGATCACACGACCTACGGCGAGGAAGTGAAGTTCGGCGGCGGCAAGGTGATCCGCGACGGCATGGGGCAGAGTCAGCGCACGCGCGCCCAAGGCGCGGTCGACACCGTCATCACCAATGCCCTGATCGTCGATCACTGGGGCATCGTGAAGGCCGACATCGGCCTCAAGGGCGGGCTGATCGTCGCCATCGGCAAGGCCGGCAACCCCGATGTCCAGCCCGGAGTCGACATCATCATCGGCCCCGGTACCGAGGCGATTGCAGGCGAGGGCAAGATCATCACGGCCGGCGGCATCGATTGCCACATCCACTTCATCGCCCCGCAGCAGATCGACGACGCGCTCTACAGCGGCATCACGACCATGCTGGGCGGCGGCACCGGCCCGGCCCACGGCACGCTCGCCACAACCGTTACACCCGGTCCGTGGCACATCGGCCGCATGCTGCAGGCGGCCGAGGGCCTGCCGATGAACCTCGGCTTCTTCGGCAAAGGCAACACCAGCAAGCCGGCTGCGCTCAAGGAGCAGGTCGAGGCGGGCGCCTGCGGGCTGAAGTTGCATGAGGACTGGGGCACGACTCCGGCGGCGATCGACAATTGCCTCACCGCTGCCGACCGTTTCGATGTCCAGGTGGCGATCCACACCGACACCTTGAACGAATCGGGTTTCGTCGAGACGACGCGGGCAGCCTTCAAGGGCCGCACCATCGCCACCTTCCATACCGAGGGCGCAGGCGGCGGCCATGCGCCCGACATCATCCGGCTCTGCGGTGAGCAGAACGTGCTGCCGAGTTCGACCAACCCGACGATGCCCTACACGGTCAACACCGTCGACGAACACCTCGACATGCTGATGGTCTGCCACCATCTCGATGCGCGCATTCCGGAGGACGTGGCTTTTGCCGAAAGCCGCATCCGCCGCGAGACCATCGCCGCGGAGGATATCTTGCACGACCTCGGCGCCTTCTCGATGATGTCTTCCGACAGCCAGGCGATGGGCCGGGTCGGCGAAGTGGTGATCCGCACCTGGCAGACCGCCGACAAGATGAGGAAGCAGCGCGGGCGGCTGAAGGAGGAGACGGGCGACAACGACAATGTCCGGGTCAAACGCTACGTCGCCAAGTACACCATCAATCCCGCCATCGCCCACGGTATCGCCGGGCACGTCGGATCGGTGGAAGTCGGCAAGCGTGCCGATCTGGTGATGTGGGCGCCGGCCTTCTTCGGCGCCAAGCCCGACATGGTACTGATCGGCGGCTCGATCGTGGCGGCGCCGATGGGCGATCCCAACGCCTCGATCCCGACACCGCAGCCGGTTCATTACCGGCCGATGTTCGGCGCCTTCGGCCGCAGCCTGGTCATGAGCCCGGCCCTGTTCGTTTCCAAGGCCGCGCTCGCCAAGGACGTGGCGAAGAAATGGGGCTTGTCCCGGCCGTTGCTGGCGGTCAAGGGCACCCGCAAGATCGGCAAGAAGGACATGGTGCACAATGCGCTCTGCCCCCGGATCGAGGTCGATCCGGAGACCTACGAAGTGCGCGCCGATGGGGAACTTCTGACTTGCGAACCCGCGACGGTGCTGCCGATGGCGCAACGGTATTTTTTGTTTTGAACAACGTCCCGTCGTCTCAGGGCGGAGACTACTCCAACCGGAGCGCGCGGCGCGGAGTGGAGAGACCTCTTTTCCATGTGCAGAGTCTTCGAATTGAAAAAGGATCCCTCGACTTCGCTTCGCTGCGCTCGGGATGACGGAGAATTGAAATGAAGCGCGCCACCGACGTCGTGCGCGCCGGCCAGTGGCCCGTGCCGGATCGCACCGACACCGTCACCTTGCTGTTCGACGACCGCTACCGTCGCCGCCTTCGTATGCTGGGCGATGGCGGCCTCGACTTCCTGCTCGATCTCACCGAGCCCGTCGTTCTGCGCGGCGGCGACGGTCTCAGGCTTGAGGGCGGCGGCTTCGTCGAGGTCAAGGCCGCCGAGGAGGCGCTGGTCGAAATCCGCGGACGTGATGCGGCGGCTTTCGCGCGGATCGCCTGGCATCTCGGAAACCGCCATCTGCCGGCCCAGATCGATGCCGACCGTATCCTGATCCGCGACGATCATGTGATCGTCGATATGCTGAAGGGTCTCGGCGCGGAGGTCCGTACCGTGCGCGCGCCGTTCGATCCCGAAGGCGGCGCCTACGGCCAGCACAATCACGACCTCGGCCATCCCCACGGCCATGTTCACGATCAGCGCCATGGCTGAGGCCGGGGGCGATCCGCTCTACCGGCTGCTCGCCTGGCTGTCGCCGGCCTATCCGGTCGGCGCCTTCAGCTACAGTCACGGCGTCGAAACGGCGGTTGAGGAAGGCTTCATCACCGATCGCGCTTCGCTGATCGCCTGGCTGGAAAGCGTGCTCGGGCGCGGCACCGGCCTGGTCGACGGAGCGTTGTTCGCCGCGGCGTGGCGCGCCGTCGATGGCGGCGATTGGCCGTCGTTCGATGCCGTCGCCGAACGTGCGGCGGCGTGGCGGGGCACGTCCGAAATGGCGCTGGAGTCGCGCCAGCAGGGCGGCTCGTTTCTGTCCATTACCCGGACGGCCTGGCCGCACCCCGCCCTCGATGCCGGGCACGAGCGATGCGGCGGCGAGCTTGCGCTGCCGGTGGCGGTGGCGCTGGCGGCGGCCGCGCACGGCATTGCGCTTGGGGCAGCCCTTGGCGGCTATCTGCATGCCTTCGCCGCCAACCTGATTTCAGCGGCGGTGCGCGCCGTGCCGCTTGGCCAGACCGATGGCCAGCTTGCGCTGGCGGCGCTGGAGTCCGTGGTCCGGCGGACCGCCGCAGCGGCCGCAGCGGCGGCTTCGCTCGACGAGATCGGCACTGCAACGCCGCTGCTCGACTGGTGTTCGCTGCGCCACGAGACGCAGTACACGCGGCTGTTTCGCTCATGACCGCGGCCCTGGCCCTCCTGCTTTTCGCTGGTGTCGGCGCTATTGCCGTCGTTCATGCGTTGTGGGGCATGGGCAGTCATTGGCCCGAGGCGAACGAAGAAGCGCTGGTGCGCGGCGTTGTCGGAGACGGCCGGCGGCGTATGCCGCCGCCGTGGCAGTGCTTTGCCGTTGCCGCGGTATTGGCACTGGTGGCGCTGTGGCCCTGGTACGTGCTCGGCCGTGGATCGGAGCCGGTCGTGCTGACGGGCACCTTCGCGATTGCCGGGGTCTTCGTCGCGCGCGGCTGGGCGGGATACAGCCCGCGCTGGCGCGGCCATTTCCGCGACGAGCCGTTTGCCACGCGCGACAAGCGGTATTATTCGCCTTACTGCCTGTTGTTCGGCGTGGGCTATCTCGCGCTGCTGGCTGGAGAGATGGAAAGATGAGTGCGCGTGGTCCCCTGCGGGTGGGCGTCGGCGGTCCGGTTGGGTCGGGCAAGACCGCCCTGATCGAGCGTCTGTGCAAGAACATGCGCGACGGCTACGACATCGCCGTGGTCACCAACGACATCTACACCAAGGAAGACGCCGAGTTCCTGACGCGTGCCGGTGCATTGACGCCCGATCGGATCGTCGGCGTCGAGACCGGCGGCTGTCCGCATACCGCGATCCGCGAGGACGCCTCAATCAACCTTGCCGCCGTCGCGGATATCGTGCGCAAATGGCCGAAGCTTGAGATCGTTTTCGTCGAGTCCGGCGGCGATAATCTCGCCGCTACGTTCTCGCCCGAGCTGGCCGATATCACGATCTACGTCATCGACGTGGCTGCGGGAGAGAAGATTCCGCGCAAGGGCGGTCCCGGGATCACCCGGTCGGACCTGCTGGTGATCAACAAGATCGACCTTGCGCCGCTGGTCGGCGCCAACCTCGACGTGATGGACCGCGACGCGCGCAAGATGCGCGGCTCGAGGCCTTTCATTTTCTCGAACCTGAAAGAGCATAAGGGCGTCGCAGACGTTGCCGCCTTCATCGTGCGTCAGGGCGGCCTGCCGGCGCGCTGACGCCAACGGAAACAGAAAGAGGAGAGGTTTATGCTTCGCACGATTTTCCTGGCTGCCGTGTTGTTTTCTCTGGCAGGCCCCGCGTCGGCTCATCCCGGCCACGAGGCGTCCGGATTTCTCCATCCATTCACCGGGATCGATCACCTGCTGGCGATGGTCGGTGTCGGCGTGTGGGCCGCCTTGCTGGCAGTGCGGAAACCCGCGTCAGGCGTTCTTGTGCCGTTGGCATTCACAATCATGATGGCCATTGGCGCAATTGCCGCGTTTGCAGGCATAAATTTGCCTTTTGCGGAGGCAGCGATCATCGCTTCGGTTTTCGTCGTCGGCGGACTCATTCTTGCTTCCGTGCGCATGCCGATGGTCGGGGCCATGACCGTGGTGGGGCTTTTTGCCGTGTTCCACGGCTACGCCCACGCGCTTGAAGCGCCGGCCAAGGCGGCGGGACTCTATGTATTGGGATTTCTCGTCGCGACGGCCTTGCTGCAGGCCATCGGGTTTGGACTGGGGCGGGCGATGCTGCGACGGGTCGGAAACCTCGGTTTGCGGGCTCTTGGCGGGGTCGTGGTGGTCGGTGGCGCCCTCGCCCTGATCACGCAGTAGAAGTTTTTCGGAGCCGGCCAGGGAGTTTGGCACGGAATTCGCTTTCCATCGTTTGCGGGCGGGGGTGTCCGTTACTACAACATGGAGAGCGGGATGAAATTTGGATCAATAATGCGAACGGGACTGGTCGCCGCCGGCCTTCTGGCCGGAGCGGTGGGCAGCGCGTTCGCCCAGGCAGGGGATACGATCAAAGTCGGCGTCCTCCATTCATTGTCGGGCACGATGGCGATCAGCGAGACGACCTTGAAGGACGTCGTGCTGATGTTGATCGAAGAGCAGAACAAGAAGGGCGGCCTTCTGGGCAAGAAGCTCGAGGCCGTGGTGGTCGATCCGGCGTCGAACTGGCCGCTGTTCGCCGAGAAGGCGCGCGAGTTGCTGCAGAAGGAAAAAGTCGCCGTGGTATTCGGCTGCTGGACCTCGGTGAGCCGCAAGTCGGTGCTGCCGGTGTTCGAGGAACTGAACGGCATTCTGTTCTACCCGGTCCAGTACGAGGGCCAGGAGAGCCAGCGGAACGTGTTCTACACCGGCGCCGCGCCGAACCAGCAGGCGATCCCGGCAGTCGACTACCTGATGAGCAAGGACGGCGGCGACGTGAAGCGCTGGGTCCTGGCCGGTACCGACTACGTCTATCCGCGCACGACCAACAAGATCCTCGAGGCGTACCTGCTCCAGAAGGGCGTCGCGAAGGAAGACATCATGATCAACTACACGCCGTTCGGTCATGCCGACTGGCAGTCGATCGTGGCCGACATCAAGAAGTTCGGCTCGGCTGGCAAGAAGACCGCCGTCGTTTCGACCATCAATGGCGACGCCAACGTTCCCTTCTACAAGGAACTCGGCAACCAGGGCATCAAGGCCAAGGACATCCCGGTCGTGGCCTTCTCGGTCGGCGAAGAAGAACTCGCCGGCGTCGACACCAAGCCGCTGGTCGGCCATCTGGCGGCCTGGAACTACTTCCAGTCGGTCAAGGATCCGGCTAATGCGGAGTTCATCAAGACGTGGCAGGCTTTCACCAAGAACGCCAAGCGCGTGACCAACGATCCGATGGAAGCTTCCGTGATCGGTTTCAACATGTGGGTCGCGGCGGTCAAGAAGGCCGGCACGACGGACCCCGACAAGGTGATCGACGCGATCATCGGCATCAAGGTCCCCAACCTGACGGGTGGCGTGTCTGAGATGCTGCCGAACCATCACATCACCAAGCCGGTGCTGATCGGCGAGATCGAGGCCAACGGCCAGTTCGACGTGGTGTGGAAGACGCCCGGCCTGGTCCCGGGCGCCGCGTGGTCGCCGATCCTCGACGACTCCAAGAACCTGAAGGCTGATTGGACGAAGCCCGTGAATTGCGGAAACTTCGACACCGTCGCCAACAAGTGCATCGGCAAGGCGGCCAAGTAGGCCGACACGCCGGACTCGCAGGACGGGGCGACTTTCGAGTCGCCCCGTTTCCATCTCCCGGGGTCAAGTCACAGCGCATGCTTCTTCATCGACCGCTCTCGGTCCTGCTCTCCGTGCTGGCATCGCTGGCGCTCGCCGGAACGGCCCTCGCCGCCGACCTCACTGCCCTCGTCGGGAATCTTACCTCCGGCGGTTTGAGCGAGCGCGCGGCAGCAATAACCGCACTGGCGGCCTCGGGCGAGGAACGCGCCGTGCCGATCCTCGAAGCCCTTGCTGCTGGTCAGCTTTACACCCGCAATTCCGACAAGCTCGCGGTCATCGGCAAGGTCGACGGCAACAGGCTGGCGCTGAGCGAAGCGATCTCCGGCAAATCGGCCGGCAGTGCCGTCGACGCCGACCTCGAACGTGTGCGGGTCAACAACCGGCTGCGCGGCGTCATCGAAGCCGCCGTCGGCTCGCTCACCCTGATGAGCCCCAATCCGCGGATCCGCGCCGAGGCAGCCGACTCACTTTTCACGCGTCGCGACGCAACGGCGCTCGCGGCCCTGGACGAAGCCCTTGCCGCCGAGAAGGATCCCCGTATCAAGCGCTCGATGAGCGAGGCGCGTGCTGCCATCGTGCTCGGCTCCGACGCTCCGGCATCGCAGAAGCTCGCCGCGATCGCCCTGGTTCGTGACCGCGCCGACCGCGATTCGCTCGGTATCCTGATGACCGTCGCCGCCGCCTCCGACGGCGAGGTCAAGACGGCTGCCGCGACCGCTGCCGCCTCGATCGAGCAGTCGCTGGCCGCGTGGCAGATGGCGCAGAACATCTGGTACGGCATTTCGCTGGGTTCCGTGCTGCTGCTGGCCGCCATCGGGCTCGCCATCACCTTCGGCACCATGGGCGTGATCAACATGGCGCACGGCGAGATGGTCATGCTGGGCGCCTACACGACCTTCGTCGTCCAGGACGTCATCCGCACGTCGGCGCCGCATCTGTTCGATGTCTCGCTGGTGATCGCACTGCCGCTTGCCTTCGTCGTTTCGGGCGCCATCGGCATTCTGATCGAACGCACCATCATCCGCTTTCTCTACGGCCGTCCGCTCGACACGCTGCTCGCGACCTGGGGACTGTCGCTGGTGCTGCAGCAGGCGGTGCGCTCGATCTTTGGCTCGTCCAACCGCGAGGTCGGGGCCCCGTCGTGGATGTCGGGCGCCTTCCAGCTCGGACAACTCAACATCACCTATGGACGTCTCTGGATCGTGGTGTTCGCGCTGATCGTCTTCGCCTCGCTGATCCTGCTGTTGCGCAAGACGCCGCTCGGCCTCTACATGCGCGCGGTGACTCAGAACCGCCCGATGGCGGCGGCGGTGGGCATCCGCACGCCGCGGGTCGACGCGCTGACCTTCGGCCTCGGTTCAGGCATCGCCGGCCTGGCCGGTGTGGCGTTGAGTCAGATCGACAATGTCAGCCCCAATCTGGGTCAGGGCTACATCATCGATTCCTTCATGGTCGTGGTGTTCGGTGGCGTCGGAAACCTGTTCGGCACACTGATCGGCGCGCTGACGCTGGGTGTCGTCAACAAGTTCCTCGAGCCCTATGCCGGTGCCGTACTGGGCAAGATCCTGGTGCTGGTGTTCATCATCATGTTCATCCAGCGCCGGCCGCGCGGGCTGTTCGCTCTGAAGGGCCGCTCGGTCGAATGAAAGCGGTCGAATAATGGTCACACGTTTCCTCTGGCAGGGCATGACCCGCAACCTGCGCCTGTTCGTCCTGCTGGTTTTGGCGGTCGGCATCCTCGTGCCGTTGTCGAACCTGCTCCTGCCGGCGGACAGCGCATTTCGCATGCCGTCCTGGGCGGTCCAGCTCGTCGGCAAGTATCTCTGTTACGCCTCGCTGGCGCTGGCGGTCGATCTCGTATGGGGCTTCTGCGGCATCCTCACGCTCGGCCACGCCGCCTTCTTTGCGCTCGGCGGCTATTGCATGGGCATGTACCTGATGCGCCAGATCGGTACGCGCGGGGTGTACGGCAATCCCGTCCTGCCCGACTTCATGGTGTTCCTGAACTACAAGGAGCTGCCCTGGTTCTGGCACGGCTTCGACAGCTTCTGGTTCGCTGCGCCGATGATCGTGCTGGTGCCCAGCGTGCTGGCACTGGCGCTCGGCTGGTTCGCCTTCCGCAGCCGCGTCACCGGCGTCTATCTCTCGATCATCACCCAGGCAATGACCTTCGCCCTGCTGCTGGCTTTCTTCCGCAACGACATGGGGCTGGGCGGCAACAACGGCATGACCGACTTCAAGGATATCCTCGGCTACTCGGTCCAGTCCGACACGACGCGTGCGGTGCTGTGCTTTGTCTCGGCGCTCGCGCTGGCGATATTCCTGGTGATCTCCGCCGCCATCGTCGGCTCGCGCTTCGGCAAGGCCCTGACCGCCGTGCGCGACGCCGAAAGCCGCATGCGTTTCCTGGGCTATCGGGTCGAGCGCTACAAGCTGTTCGTCTTCGTGCTGTCGGCGGCGATGGCCGGCGTCGCCGGCGCGCTCTACGTGCCGCAGGTCGGCATCATCAATCCCAGCGAGTTCTCGCCCGGCAATTCGATCGAGGCCGTGCTATGGGTCGCGGTCGGCGGCCGTGGCACGCTGATCGGTCCGGTGATCGGTGCCTTCATCGTGAATTTCGGCAAGACCTGGCTCACCGGTGCGCTGCCGGAGGTCTGGCTGTTCGCGCTCGGTGCCCTGTTCATCGTCGTGACACTGCTGCTGCCCAAGGGCGTCGTCGGTCTGTGGAACCAGTTCGTGAACCGGTCGCGCGAGCGACGGGCGAGGGCTGCGGCGTGACGGCCCCCGGCATCACTCACGTGCGCAGCACGTCGGCACTGCTCTATCTCAGCGGCGTCAGCGTCTCGTTCGACGGCTTCAGGGCGCTGAACAACCTCTCCCTGCTGATCGAGCCGGGCGAGATGCGGGCGATCATCGGGCCCAACGGTGCCGGCAAGACCACCATGATGGATGTCATCACCGGCAAGACCCGGCCCGATTCGGGCGAGGTGGTGTTCGATGGAGCCGCCGATCTCACCAAGCTCGATGAAGCCAACATCGCCACCTTGGGTATTGGTCGCAAATTCCAGAAGCCCACCGTGTTCGAGAACCATACGGTGCGCGACAATCTCCTGCTGGCGCTGGCCGGCATGCGGAGCTGGTATCGGCTGCTGACGGCGGTGCCCAGCAAGGCCGAGAACGACCGGCTGGAGGAGATCCTGTCGATCATTCGCATGGGCCCGCAGCAGCACATGCTGGGCGCTCGACTGAGCCACGGCCAGAAGCAGTGGCTCGAGATCGGCATGCTGCTGGCACAGAATCCCAAGCTGATGCTGGTCGACGAGCCGGTCGCGGGCATGACCGACGTGGAGACCGAGACGACCGCGCAGGTGCTGCGCGAGGTCAACAAGTCGCATTCGGTCGTCGTGGTCGAGCACGACATGAGTTTCGTGCGCGCGCTCGGCGTCAAGGTGACCGTGCTGCACGAGGGCTCGACCCTGGCCGAGGGATCGCTCGACCAGGTCAGCGCCGACCCGCGCGTTGTCGAAGTGTATCTCGGGCGATGACAATGCTTTCAGCCCAGAACGTCAATCTCTACTACGGTGCCGCCCAGGCGTTGCGCGGCGTATCGCTGACGGCCACGATCGGTCGCGTCACCTGCCTGCTCGGCCGCAACGGCGTCGGCAAGACCAGCCTGCTGCGCGCAATCTCCGGCATGCAGTCCATTGCCTCGGGCACCATCCAGGTCGATGGCCAGGAAGTCTCGAAGCTGGCGCCCTACGAGCGGGCGCGCCGCGGTGTGGCGCTTGTCCCGCAGGGACGCGAGATCTTCCCGTTGCTGACGGTGAAGGAGAATCTCGAGACCGGCTTCGCGCCGGTGAGCCGCGAGCACAAGAAGGTGCCGGACGAGGTGTTCGAGCTTTTCCCCGTCCTGCAATCGATGCTGAAGCGCCGCGGCGGCGATCTTTCCGGCGGCCAGCAGCAGCAGCTCGCGATCGGTCGCGCGCTGACGATGCGGCCCAAGCTCCTGCTCCTCGACGAGCCGACCGAAGGCATCCAGCCCTCGGTCATCAAGGATATCGGCCGCGCCATCACCTACCTGCGCGAGCGCGGCGACATGGCGATCCTGCTGGTCGAGCAGTATCTCGATTTCGCCCACGAGCTTGCCGACGACTTTGCGGTCATGGACCGCGGCGAGGTCGTGATGTCCGGCACCCGCGAGACATTCGATGCGGATGCCGTGCGCCGTCACATGACGGTCTGAGCCCCGCGCACGAGCCGGCCCGGACGTTCGCCGGTCAGTTCGTCATCACGTACCGTCTCGACCCCCGATACGAAGGTGTGGCGGTAGCCCGATGCGCGCTGGATCAGGCGGCGGCCGCCGGCCGGCAGGTCATAGACCACCTCGGGACGCTTCAGGCAGAGCGCACCGAAGTCGATGATATTGATGTCGGCCTTGTGGCCGGGCGCCAGCAGGCCGCGATCGGCGAGACCGTAGGACAGCGCCGTGCCGCGCGTCTGCTTGGCGATCAGGAACTCGAGACCGAGCCGGGGCCCGCGCGTGCGGTCGCGGCCCCACAGGGTCAGCAACGAGGTCGGCGAGGAGGCATCGCAGATCACGCCGACATGGGCGCCGCCGTCGGCCACGCCCAACACCGTGGCGGGATCGGTGATCATCTCGTGCACCACGTCGAGGCTGCCGGCGGCGTAGTTCTCGAACGGCAGCATCAGCAGCCCCTTGCCGCCCAGCGCGAGGATCGCCTCGAGCGCGACTTCCTGCGGCGTGCGGCCACTACGTTCGGCAATGGCGGCGACCGAGTTGGCGAGATCGGGCTCGTAGTCCGGCCGGTCGGCGATGGGAAACATCTTGTGGAACGCTTCGCCCATGAATGCAGGCGCGCCGCCCTCGGTGCGCGGTGCGAGCAGGCGCCGGCGCAAACCGGCATCGGCGACCAGGCGCCGATAACGCTCAGCCGGCGTGAGATCGCGCAGCTCGCGCCATACCGGATGGGCGACGAACGGATGAACGGTGGTTTCCAGTCCCATGATCACGCCGATCGGGCGGGAGCCCACCTGCGCATTGGCGTCGCGGCCCGTGGCGCGCATACGATGGATGTTGGCCAGCGTGTCGCGCCACAGCTCCGGCTGGGCATCGACCTGGACCAACAGGCAGGAGAGCGGCCGGCCGGCCAGAGTCGCCGCTGCTTCCAGAGCCTCGAATTCGCCGGGGCCGAAGTCGGAGTTCACCTCGATCACACCGCGGCCGGCGCGTTTCATGCCCTGGACGATGCCCAGCAGTTCGGCCTCGCGGGCCGACAACGAGGGCGTAAAGCGGCCGTCGCGGGCCTTGTGCTTGGTGGTGCGCGAGGTCGTGAAGCCCATGGCGCCGGCGTGCAGCGCCTCTTCGGTGAGCCGCGCCATCTCCTCGATCTCGCGCTCGCTCGGCACTTCGGCGTGCTCGGCGCCGCGGTCGCCCATGACATAGAAGCGCAGCGCGCCGTGCGGCAGCTGGGCCGCCACGTCGACGGCGCGGTTCATCGAGGCCAGCGCGTCGAGATAGTCGGGGAAGGATTCCCAATTGAACTTCACGCCTTCGCTGAGGACGGTGCCGGGAATATCCTCGACGCCTTCCATCAGGTTGATGAGATAGCCCGAGGCACCGGGCCGCACCGGTGCGAAGCCGACACCGCAATTGCCGAAAATCGTGGTGGTGACGCCGTGCCACGAGCTGGGCGTCACGAACGGATCCCAGGTCGCTTGACCGTCGTAGTGCGTGTGGATGTCGACGAAGCCCGGTGCCACGACCAGGCCGGCGGCGTCGACCTCCCGCCTGGCCGTGCCCAGTCCGGGACCGACTGCCGCGATTCTTCCATCTTGCACTGCGACATCGGCGGTACGGCGAGGGGCGCCGGAGCCATCGATCACGGTTCCGTTTCGGATGACGAGGTCAAACATGCCGGAAGGATAGGCCCGGAGAGGTGGTCCGGTCTATGTTCTGCCGTTCCGCCAGGAAATGTCAGAGGGGGAGTTGAGTTTGTCCAAGCCGTTGCTGTTCACGCCCTTTACGATGCGCGGCGTCGTCGCCCCCAATCGCTGCGTCGTCTCGCCCATGGTGCAGTACCGCGCCACCGACGGCGAGGTGAACGACTATCACCTGGTGCATCTCGGCAAGTTCGCGCTCGGCAAGTTCGGCATCGTGTTCACCGAGAATTGTGCCGTCGAGCCGCAGGGCCGGGTCACCCAGGGCGATCTCGGCCTGTGGGACGACGCCCAGATCGAGAGCCACAGGCGGCTGGTGCGATTCCTCAAGCAGGAAGGTGCACTGGCGGCCACCCAGATCACCCACGCCGGCCGCAAGGGCTCGACGCCGCGTTCCTTCGACAAGCCCGGTGAACTCGGCCCCAGGGAGGCGGGCTGGAAGAAGTGGGAAGTGGTCGGCCCGTCCGCCGTGCCGGCGGGCGAGGGATATCCGACGCCCCGGCAACTGGCCGCCCCCGAGCTCGAGGGGCTGGTGAGGAAGTTCGGCGAAGCAGCGCGGCGCGCCGATGCCGCGGGCTACGACGTTATCGAGATCCATGGTGCCCACGGCTATCTGCTGGCCCAGTTCCTCTCGCCGATCAGCAACACGCGCAATGATCAGTACGGCGGCGACCGCGCCGGCCGCATGCGCTTTCCGCTCGCCGCCGCGCAGGCGGTGCGCAGCAACTGGCCCGAGCACAAGCCGATGTTCATCCGCGTCTCGGCGGTCGATGGCGCCGGCGGCTGGGACGTCGAGGATACGATCGCCTATGCCAGGGAACTGAAGGCGATCGGCATCGATGTGGTCGACACCTCATCGGGCGGCCTCACCGGCCTGTCGACAGCGCTGCCGGTCAAGCGCTCGCTTGGCTTCCAGGTGCCCTTCGCCGCCGCAGTCAAGCGCGGCGCCGGCATTCCCACCATGGCGGTCGGCCTGATCCTCGACGGGCCGCAGGCCGAGGCGATCCTGCAGGCCGGCGATGCCGACCTGATCGCCATCGGTCGCCAGGCCCTCTACGACCCGTTCTGGGCGCTGCATGCCGCGCAGGAACTGGGCTGCGACAGCGACTTCGACATGTGGACGCCGGAGTACGGCTGGTGGCTCGAGAAGCGAAAGAACAATCTTCCGAAGTAAGTCAGCAAACAAACAAAGAAGCAGGAAACGCATATGACGGGCATTCTCGCCGGCCTTCGCATCATCGAAGGCTCGGCCTTCATCGCCGCGCCGCTTGGCGGCATGACCCTGGCTCAGATGGGCGCCGACGTGATCCGCTTCGACGATCTGAACGGCGGCCTCGACAGCGACCGTTGGCCGATCACCGGGGATGGACGGTCGATCTATTGGGCGGGACTGAACAAGGGCAAGCGCTCGATCGCCGTCGATCTGCGTCATCCCAAGGGCCGTGAGCTGCTGACGGCGCTGATCACGGCGCCGGGCGAAGGCGCCGGCATCTTCACCACCAACATGCCGGCGCGCGGCTGGCTCGCTTATGAGGCGCTTGCCAGGAAGCGCGCCGACCTTATCGCGCTCAACATCATCGGCGCCCGCGACGGCAGTGCCCATGTCGACTACACCATCAACGCCATCACCGGGTTTCCCATGGTGACGGGGCCGACCGGTCACGAGGGCCCGGTCAACGCCGTGGCGCCGCCATGGGATCTTGCCACCGCCTATGCCGGTGCCATGGCGATCCTCGCCGCCGAACGCCACCGTCGCCTGACGGGCGAGGGCCAGAAGATCGTTTTGCCCCTGCAGGACATGGCGCTCGCCGCGACGTCGGCCCTCGGCTACATCGGCGAGGCCGTGGTCAACGACGTCGATCGGCCGCGATACGGCAACGAGATCTTCGGCACCTTCGGCCGCGACTTCCGCACCAGGGACGGTCGCTTCCTGATGATCTGCATTTTCTCCGATCGCCATGTCGACGCGCTGGCGACGGCTGGCGGCTTCAGGGAAGCCTTTGCCGAGATCGAGAAGGATACCGGCGTCGACCTGAAGAGCGACGCCGGCCGCTGGGAGGCCCGCCATCGGCTATGCGCCGTGATCGCGCCCTGGGTGGCGTCGGGCACCGCCGAGGAGATCGGGGCAGCCCTGATGAAGGCGGGGGCATTGTGGGCGCCTTACAAGACGTTCCGCGAACTGGCGGCCGACCGCGAGGCGGTGCTCGACAATCCCCTGTTCACCATCCTCGACCAGCCCGGCATCGGCCGCTATCCAGTGGCGGCCTCGCCGTTGCAGTTCGGCGCCGCGCCGCGCCAGCCGCCACGGCCGGCACCGTTGCTGGGACAACATACGAACGAGATTCTTTCGGCTATCATCGGCCTGCCAGATCATGAGATTGCCAAGCTCCATGACGACAAGGTGATAGGTGGACCAAGATAGAATCCTGGTCGCCGGAGGCGGCATCGGCGGGCTGGCGGCGGCGTTGGCGCTGGCCCAGAAGGGTATCGCCTCGCTGGTGCTGGAAAAGTCAGCCAGACTGGGTGAGATCGGCGCCGGCATCCAGCTCGGCCCCAACGCCTTCCATTGCTTCGACCGGCTGGGCGTGGGCGAAGCGGCGCGCGGGATGGCGGTCTATATCGACAGTCTTCGCCTGATGGATGCCATCGCCGACGGTGAGATCACCCATATCGACCTCGGCGACAAGTTCCGCGCCCGCTTCGGCAATCCCTATGCCGTCGTTCATCGCGGCGACCTGCACGGCGTTCTGTTGAAGGCCTGCCAGGACCATCCGCTGATCGCGCTGCGCACGCACGCCCAGGTCGACGGCTACGATCAGGACGACAAGGGCGTCGCCGCGAAGCTCGGCAGCGGCGAGGCGGTGCGCGGCCGCGCCCTGGTCGGCGCCGATGGCCTGTGGTCGCATGTCCGCCGCCAGGTCGTGGGCGACATCGCGCCGCGCATTTCCGGCCACACGACCTATCGCTCGGTGATCCCGCTGGAGCAGATGCCCGAGGATCTGCGCTGGAACGCCGCCACCCTGTGGGCCGGGCCGAAGTGCCACATCGTCCATTACCCGCTGTCGGGCTGGAAAGTGTTCAACCTCGTCGTCACCTATCACAATCACGCCCCCGAGCCGGTCGCTGGCCAGCCGGTGCCGGTCGCGGAAGTCCGCAAGGGCTTTACCCACGTCTGCGAGCGGGCGCAGAACATCATCCGCCACGGCAAGGACTGGCACATGTGGGTGCTGTGCGATCGCGACCCCATCGATGCCTGGGTCGACGGCCGCGTGGTGCTGCTGGGCGATGCCGCGCATCCGATGATGCAGTACATGGCCCAGGGCGCCTGCATGGCGATGGAGGACGCGGTGTGCCTCGCCGACTCGCTTTCGCAGCACGACTCGCTGGAGACCGGGCTCGCCACCTACAAGGCCCGTCGCGTGCTGCGCACCGCGCGGGTACAGCTGATGTCGCGCGCCATGGGCGATCACGTCTATCACCCCGACGGCCCGCACGCGGCGCTGCGCAATGACCTTATGCGCGCCAAGAGCCAGGATCAGTGGCTCGACACGCTGCAGTGGCTCTATGGCGGCAACGGGCTCGACTGACGCTCCGGCCGCTAGATGATGACGTCGGGATGCAACGCGGCCATCAGCCCGGGATTGTCGCGATAATCGACCGGCACGCCGACGATGACCGGCCCGTCCATCGCCATCGCCCGGCGCAGCACCGGCCCGACCTGGTCGGGGGTCTCGATGCGCAGGCCTTGGGCGCCCATCGATTCGGCGAACTTCACGACATCGACCGGGCCGAAGCGCACCCCGGACTCGCGGCCATAGGCCGCCACCTCCTGGATGCCGACCATGTCGTAGCTGCCGTCGATCCAGACGAGATGCACGAAGTTGCACTTGAGCCGCACCGCGGTTTCGAGCTCGACGGCGGAGAACAGGAAGCCGCCGTCGCCCGACACCGAGATCACCTTGCCGCCGGGATTGGCGAGGCAGGCCGCGATCGCCCACGGCAGCGCAACGCCCAGCGTTTGCTGGCCGTTGCTGATCATGATCTGGCGCGGCCGGTGGCTGATCAGGTGACGCGCCATCCAGATGTGGAACGAGCCCATGTCGGAGCAGAGCGTGACGTCGTCGTCGACCAGCTTCTGCAGTTCCTCGACCAGCTTGAGCGGATGGACCGGCGTGCCGGTGCGCGTCGCGGCCTCGGCAGTGAGCGCCGTGCGGCCGCGCTGGATTTCGGCCAGCAGGCCGGCCTGGGCCGGACTTGGGCGTGGCTTCACCAGGGCGCCGAGCGCGCGCAGGGTGGCGGCGGAGCTGCCCAGCAGTTCGAGGTCGGGCCGGTAGTCGTTGTCGATCTCGGCGGGCACGCAGTCGACGTGGATCAGCTTGCGCTTGCGACCGCGGTTCCACAGCGCCGGATCGTATTCGACGGGATCGAAGCCCACCGTCACGACGAGGTCGGCGGCATCGAGCAGGCGGTCGGCCGGCTGGTTGTGGAACAGCCCGACGCGGCCGGCGAAGCAGTCGAGCCGTTCGCGCGGCACCACGCCTGCCGCCTGGTAGGTGCCGGCAACGGCGAGCGCTGCCTTCGACAGCAGAGACCGTACGGCGGCGGCCACGGCGGGCTGGCTCGCCAGCATGCCGAGCAGGACCACCGGCCGTTCAGCGGCATCGATCAGGGCAGCGGCGGCGGCGATGGCGTCGGTATCGGCCGGGCCCTGCGCGGCGATGGCGGCGGGCGTCAACACGCTGCCGGACACTTCGGCCTTCATGACGTCCTTGGGCAGGCTGAGGAAGGCAGCCCCCGGCCGGCCGGATTCGGCGGCACGGAAGGCTGCCGCAATGGCCTCGGAAATCGCCGCCGGCGAATCGATCTCGGCGGTGTATTTGGTGATCGGCCGCAGCATCGCCACCGTGTTCATGCTCTGGTGGGTGAGTTTCAGCCGGTCGGCCACCGGCACGGCGCCGCCCAGTGCCACGATCGGGTCGCCCTCGGTGTTGGCGGTGGCAAGCCCGGTCGCGAGGTTGGAGACGCCGGGCCCCGAAGTCACCAGCACCACCCCGGCCCGGCCGGTGAGGCGACCCAGGCCGCCAGCGATGAAGGCGGCGTTCTGTTCGTGGCGGCACACCACGGTCTTGATCTTCGAATCGGCCAGGGCGTTGAACACCGGATCGATCTTGGCGCCGGGAATGCCGAACACATGCTCGACGCCCTGGGCTTCGAGGTTCCGCACCAGCAGGCGGGCGCCGTTCTCGGCGGCGCTCACTTGCGCCTCGCCTTCTTGGCGGCCTTGCGCGGCTTGCGCTTGGCTTTCTTCGCCGCGGTGTCGACCTCGTCGAAGGCCTGCTTCATGGTCATCAGCGCATTGGTCGCGGCCGGAAAGCCGCAATAGGCGATCATCTGGGTGATGATCTCTACCACCTCGCCGCGCGAGGCGCCGCAGCGCAGGGCGGCTTTCACATGCAGTTTCAGCTCGGGCAACGAGAAGCCCTGGACCGTGAGTGCGGCGACCGTGCAGAGTTCGCGGGTCCTGAGGTCGATCACGTCGCGGGTGTAGAGTTCGGCAAACGGAAAAGTGACATTCACCCAGGCGAATTCCGGCGCCAGCGCCTTGATGTTGCGGATGTAGGAATCGGCCATCGGGCCGAGCTGCTTGCGGATTTCCGCCATGCCGCGGCGGTATTCGGGCGAATTCTCGTCGTGGATGTTCTTTTTTATCTTGGCCGCCATGTTCGCCTCCGGTTGAAACAGCATCGTGCAGCGAGCGCGCGCCGCGAAGAACGGGCATAATGGCACCCGATATGCCGTCTGTCGCCAATCGCTCCCGTGCCGTTTCAATCGAACTGAACGCCGTGCTCGTCGCGCTGATCGACGACGAGCCGCAGGTGCTTACCCTTGATGACGGTTTGCTGCTGCCGTCGGGGCCCTTCGAGGGCGATCATCCGACGCTGCAGGTGGGCCTGCGCGCCTGGGTCGAGCGCCATACCCATCATCCGCTGGGCTATGTCGAGCAGCTCTATACCTTCGCCGATCGTTCGCGCGCCGGGGCCGCGTCCGGCCTGCGCATCGTCTCGATCTCCTACCTCGGTCTCACGCGCGAGCGTGCCGAGGCCGGCCAGCACGAGCCCGGCTGGCAGAGCTGGTACCGCTATCTTCCGTGGGAGGACCGGCGTGGCGGTCTGCCGGCAATTGTGGTCCGCCAGGTTCTGCCGCGGCTGCGGCGCTGGGTCGATGCCGCGGCCGACACCGCGGCGCGACGCGAGCGTCGCCAGCGGGTCGAGATCAATTTCGCCGAGGCCACCTGGAACGAGGACCTGGTGCTGCAGCGCTACGAGCTGCTCTACGAGGCGGGGCTCGTCGCCGAGGCCGGCCGCCGCAAGGGTCAGGCCGACGTCCTGCCGGGCGCGGCGATGCACTATGACCACCGCCGCATCCTGGCCACCGGGATCGCGCGGCTACGCGCCAAGATCAAATACCGGCCCGTGGTGTTCGAGCTGATGCCGCCCGACTTCACGCTGGGCCAGCTCCAGCGCGCGGTCGAAGCCCTGGCCGGCCGGCCGTTGCACAAGCAGAATTTCCGCCGCGTGATCGAGCAGCAGGGGCTGGTCGAGGAGACCGGCGGCGTTTCGGCCGAAACCGGTGGCCGTCCGGCCAAGCTCTTCCGTTTCCGCCGCGAGATCCTGCTCGAGCGCGCGGTCGCCGGCAGCAAGCTGCCGCTCTCGCGCTCCACCTGAGCGGCCGCTCCTCTACTTCGGGCCTCTACTTCGGGCCGACGCGCTTCCAGTCGGCGGCGACGAAACCCTGTGCGTCGAGCGGCGTTTCCCTGGCGATCGCGGGCGCCGCGCCGCGGCACACCCAGTCGTAGGCCAGCATGCGTGCCGTGCCGGTGACCGCCCGCGGGATCACCGGCAAGGCAGCCTTGTCGTCGCGGCAGAAGTCGCGCATCGCGGCGGTCGGCGTGCGGTCGGTGTCGGGCTTCATGCACGACGGCGACTGGGCGTTCTGGCAGGCCAGCACTTCGCCCTGCACGCAGCGCCAGGCGATGCCGTAGTCCGGCCGCCGGCCGGCCTTGATGGCGGCGATCTCCTGCGGCGAGAGGAACGTTGCCTGGATCCAGTCGGGAACGCCGTGGCCGGTGAAGCGCCGGTCGGGTGCGTCGATCGTGCCGACCGCCCGGCAATAGGCCTGGGGATCGGTGAAGGACGCCGTCTGGGCCGACGCACCCGCGGCCCCGGTGAGGGCCGCCAGGCCGATGGCGATACTGAAGATGCTGCGCATGCCCGCCTTTTTAGTCGACCGTCCGTCGCCTGTCGAAACCACGAAAAGGGGCTTGACGACCATTATACTCATTCATAGCATAAAGATACAAATGCTCATAGTGAGCATACAAGGTGCCCCATGACCGTTTCCAGCCAAGCCGCCGCGCTCTATGAAAAGGTCAGGTCGGTGATCCTGCCGGCCGAATGGTCCGAGTTCGCGCCCGACGTCGATGCCATCCTGGCGCTGAAACGCGACAGGAACGCCGTGATCCTGGCGCACAACTACCAGACGCCGGAGATCTTCCACGGCGTCGCCGACATCGTCGGCGACAGCCTGGCGCTCGCCCGCGAGGCGATGAAGACCGATGCCGAGGTGATCGTGCTGGCCGGCGTGCACTTCATGGCCGAGACCGCCAAGCTCCTGAACCCCTCGCGCACCGTGCTGATCCCCGATCTCAGGGCCGGCTGCTCGCTGGCCGAATCGATCACGGTCGAGGACGTGCGGCTGCTGCGCCAGCGCTGGCCCGGCGTGCCGATCGTCACCTACGTCAACACCTCGGCGGCGGTGAAGGCCGAGAGCGACATCTGCTGCACCTCGGGCAATGCCAAGAAGATCGTCGAGAGCCTGGGCGTGCCCAGGGTCATCATGCTGCCCGACGAATACCTGGCGCGGAACATCGCCCGCGAAACCGACGTCGAGGTCCTCACCTGGGCCGGTCACTGCGAGGTCCACGAGCGCTTCTCCGCCGCCGACGTACGCCAGGTGCGCGCCGGCCATCCCGGCGTTGTCGTGCTGGCCCATCCCGAATGCCCGCCCGAGGTCGTGGCCGAGGCCGATTTCGCCGGCTCCACGGCGGCGATGGCCGACTATGTCGCGCGCGAGCGGCCGGCACGCGTCGTGCTGATGACCGAATGCTCGATGAGCGACAATATCGCCGCACTCCATCCCGAGATCGAGTTCGTGCGGCCGTGCAATCTCTGCCCGCACATGAAGCGCATCACGCTGCCCCGGATCCGCCGCGCGCTCGAGACGATGAGTCACGAGGTGACGATCGATCCCGCCGTCGCCGCGCCCGCGCGACGTGCGGTCGAGCGCATGCTGGCGGTCGGCTAGGGGAGGCGGCGATGTCCCTTTCCGGATCCCTGGCCCCGCTGGCCCCGCTGCCGCTGATCATGATCGAGCCGCCGGTGCGTGCCGCCCTGCTGGAAGACCTCGGCCGCGCCGGCGATCTCACCACCGACGCCATCGTGCCGGCCGAAGCCTGGGCCGAGACGGCGCTGGTCGCCCGCCAGCCCGGCATCGTGGCCGGCCTCGATGCCGCGGCGCTGGCGTTTCGCCTCGTCGATCCCGCCATCGAGATCGCGATCGACCGGCCCGACGGCACCCATGTCGGACCGGGCGACCGCATCGCCACCCTGTCGGGCCCGGCGCGCGGCATCCTGACGGCCGAGCGGGTGGCGCTCAATTTCCTCGGTCACCTGAGCGGCGTCGCCACCGCGACGGCGACGCTGGTGGCGGCGGTGCAGGGCTACAAGTCGCGCATCTGCTGCACGCGCAAGACCATGCCCGGCCTGCGAGCCTTGCAGAAATACGCCGTGCGTGCCGGGGGCGGCGTCAATCACCGCTTTGGGCTCGACGATGCCGTGCTGATCAAGGACAACCACGTTGCCGCGGCGGGCGGCGTGGCGCCGGCCATCCGCGCCGCCCGCGCCGGCACCGGCCATCTGGTGAAGATCGAGGTCGAGGTCGATTCGCTCGACCAGCTCGACCAGGCGCTGGCCGAGGGCATCGATGCCGTGCTGCTCGACAACATGGGCCCCGAGGTGCTGGCCGAGGCGGTGCGCCGCATCGCCGGCCGCGCGGTTGCCGAGGCGTCGGGCCGCATCACGCCCGCGACCGCGCCGGCCATTGCCGCCAGCGGCGTCGATCTCATCTCGGCCGGCTGGCTCACCCACAGCGCCGCCGTGCTCGACATCGGCCTCGACTGGCGCCGCCTCCGGCGGGACCGCGGCCGCGAAGCCCATCCCGCGGCGGCGTGAGCGGCCGGCCTAGGCCTGCGGTCGGCCCCAGCGTTTCTGCAACCACAGCAGTCCGAGCCCGATCAGCGGAATCGCGATGTCGGTGTAAAAGATCGTTCCGGCATTGCCGGGCGCGAAATTGTGCGCCATCGCCATCTGGTAGACATGGCCGGCTGCGGCGCCCAGCAGGAAGGCGGCGCTGCCTATGACCGCCGCGAGCCTGAGATCGAAACTCCCGAAGGCGGCGAGGAAACCGACGATGGCGAAGCCCAGGCTTGCCGTGCCGACCTCGAGCTGGAACGGGCTTTGCGCCCAACCGATGAAGGCTGCCGTGAACTGGCCGAAGAAGACGTGGCAGACGAAGTTGTAGAGATAGGCGACCCCAATGGCGAAGAAGACATGCCAGGCCAGCAGCTTCTCGACCACGACCTCGCGCCGTAGCGGTCCCGGCGCCCGCGCGATTGCCGCCAGCGCGACAACGCCACCCAGCACCAGGAACGACAGCGAAAAGTTGGACAGGACGAAAATCAGGCTGGTTTTGATGAGTTCGGCCATACGCCGCAGTATATACTCCGGCCAATATCACGAGGCCGAAAAAATGACGAAACTTCTGGTTTTGATGCTCGCCGTCCTGGCTCTTGCAAGTTGCAAGTCCGACGCCGAACGCGGCAACTACGTGGCGCCACCGGCCGGAGGCTGGGACAACTTCCGCGGCTGAGGCGGCCAGCGCCTCTGCCCGCGGGTCCTATCGCCCCGCGACCGCCTTGTCGTGGCCGCGCTTGAAGTCGCCGACCGAGATCGCACGCTCGCTCTGCAGCGCATCGTCGAGGATGTCGTAGACGATGCCCTCGCGGCCGGTCATGCAGAGGTAGATCACGCCGCCCGCCTCGCCGCCGCTTTCATAGTGCACGTTGTCGCCGTCGCTGGTGGCCCAGGTGCCGGCCTTGCGCGCGACGTGGTGGAACTGTCCGCCGCCCAGAGGTTCGAACACGTGATGCTCGCCCTCCAGCACGAAGGTCTTGCAGGGCCCGGTGTGGCGATGCATCACGCAGGCGCGGCCGGGCTCGAATTTCATCAGCCAGTCGACCGTCCCGGCCGCCATGTCGACGCCCAGGATGTGATAGTAGACGCCCTCCAGCGCGCGGAACTGCTTCCACGCGATCTCGCGGCCCTCGAAGGTGAAGGGGGCGGCGGTTGCGCCGGCGGTCGTCATTGCGGTCATGGCGCGTCCTCCCTTGCGGTCGCTCAGCGGCCGAACGGATTTGGAATGTGGAAGCTGGGAACCGGAATGCTGGGCAGCATCGAGGGCACCTTCTCGATGTTCGACAGGATATTGACCATGCCGGGCGGATCCTGTGCGCCGCCCCGGGTTGCCGCGAAGGTCGGCC
>CALFRN010000347.1 GCA_937919085.1 uncultured Reyranella sp. | reverse complement strand
GCTTTCAGGCAGGAATTCCACTTATCGCGCTGTGCAGTTTTTCCCGGCCACCTCTAGGTGACCTTCGTCTCGGTCACCCAGTCCTTCAATACCACGACCTCGATGGGCCGACTGACGCTGAACATCCTGCTCAGCTTCGCCCAGTTCGAGCGCGAGGTCATCGGCGAACGCATCCGCGACAAGGTTGCCGCCTCGCGTAAGCGCGGCATGTGGATGGGCGGCTACGTGCCGATGGGCTACGACGTACGCGACCGCAAGCTCGTCATCAATGAGGTTGAGGCTGCGATGGTCAGGAATATCTTCGAGCGGTTTGTAGCCATCGGCTCGGCGACGACGCTGGCCAGGGCGCTGGTGGCCGAAGGAGCTCGCAACAAGCGCGGCAAGCTGATCGACAAGGGCTTCGTCTACAAGCTCATCAACAATCGCGTCTATCTGGGAGACGCCGTCCACAAAGGCACGCCGTATCCCGGCGAACACGCGCCGATCATCGATCGCGCCCTGTGGGACAAGGTCCACGGCATCCTTCAGCAAAGCCCTCGGCTGCGGGCATCGAACACCCGTTCCCAGACGCCGGCCCTACTGAAGGGGATCATCTTCACCGAAACCGGCAGCGCCATGACGCCCACGGCGACGAAGAAGGGTTCGCGGCTCTACCGATATTACACATCGATGGATCTGATCCGGAACCGAGCCATTGGCGAGGGGGCGGGACCGCTGCGGCTGCCAGCGGGGATGGTCGAGGATGTCGTCATCGGTGAAATTCGCCGGATGGTCCGCGCGCCCGAGATCGCCGCCCGAACGATCGAGGCATTCCGAAGGGAGAACGCGACAGTCGACGAGCAGGCGATTGTTTCCGCGCTCGCCGGTTTCGACCAACTCTGGGCAGCGCTGTTTCCTGCCGAGCAGGCGCGCATCGTTCACCTGCTGGTCGATCGCGTCTCCGTCGGCACGAGCGGCATCGCGGTGGATCTGCGCAATGACGGTCTCGGATCGGTCATTCGGGATATGCTGATGCCACGCCACCAGGAGGCTCGCGCATGACGAGCGCCTCCGGCACCATCCGGGTCGTAATTCCGCTGACGATCCGAAGACGCAACGGGCGGCCGAAGATCTTGCCGCCCGAGGATGCGGGCTTGCGGGACGGCAGGGCGCAGAGCCCTCACGTTTTGCGCGCTGTTGCGCGGGCGTGGAAGTGGCGCCGCCAGCTGGAGACCGGGGTGGCGTCGACCATCCAGGACATCGCGGCGGCGGAGAAAGTTTCCGACCGGTTCGTGGGACGGATGATCCGACTGGCCTATCTGTCCCCGACTGTCCTTGAAACCCTCGTCATCAGGCGCGTGCCACCGGCGCTCTCGCTAAACGACCTGGTAGCAGTCGCCGAGCGGCCGTGGGCGGAGCAGATGGACATGGTGCTTGACTAGGAGCACGCTGCTAAAGGTGAAGGAAAAAAAA
>CALFRN010000346.1 GCA_937919085.1 uncultured Reyranella sp. | reverse complement strand
GACGTGGCCGGCCGGCGGGTGATGGAAGTGGGCGAGGGCAACGGCCCGGTCAACGCGCTCGACGCGGCGCTGCGCAAGGCATTGCTGCCGGTCTATCCCGAACTCCAGGACATGCGGCTGGTCGATTTCAAGGTGAGGATTCTCGATTCAGCCGGTGGAACGGCGGCGACCACGCGAGTCATGATCGAGAGTGCCGATGCCAAGGGGCGACGCTGGAGCACCATCGGCGTGTCGCCCAACATCGTCGATGCCTCGTACAACGCCTTGTATGATGCCATCACCTACAAGCTGTTCCGTGACGGCGCGAGGCCGGCGGAACCGGGCTAGCTGCCATGCCCGCCCTCCGGTTGACCCAGCCGGGGGGCAAGTAGACCATATATAGCGTGCGAGACGGAGAGGATCAGGATTCGGCGGCCCCCCCGATCGCGGTTGCCGCAATACGGCGCCCGCGTCTGTCGGGTCGCGGGCTTGCGCGCGCTTTCATGTGGACTCTGCCGGTACTGGTGCTCGCGGCAAGCCTGTTCGCCTGGCTGTCGTTGGGCCGCTACGTCAGCACCGACAACGCCTACGTCAAGGGCGACCGGGCCCAGATCGCCACCCAACTGAGCGGCGTCATCGTCGAGGTGCCGGTCCGCGAGAACGAGGCGGTGTCACGCGGCCAGCTCCTGCTCAAGCTCGACGACCAGTCCTACCGGCTGGCGCTCACCAGGATCGAGGCGGAGATCGAGTCGGCGCGCGCCGAGATCAGGGGCCTGCGCGCGCAGTGGCGGACCAAGCGCGAGGAAATCAAGGCCGCCCTCAGCCAGCTCACCTTCGCCCAGGCCGAGTTCGACCGCCAGGCGGAGCTGGCCGAGAAGAAGATCTCCTCGACCCAGAAACTCGAGGAAGCGCGCCTCGGGCTGGACGTCGCGCGCCAGCGCATTTCGGCGTCACAGGAAGACCTGACCCGTATCGAAGCGGCCCTGGCCGGCGATCGCCGGATCCACCCCGACGACCACCCCAAGGTGCGGCAGATGATGGCGGCACGCGACGAGGCGCTGCTGCAGCTTCGCCGGACCTCCATCGAGGCGCCGCTCGACGGCATCGTTGCCAAGCGGCCCGTGCCGGGCAGCTACGCCACCGCCGGCGTGCCGGCCATGGTTGTGGTGGCCGACACCGACCTGTGGATCGAGGCCAACTTCAAGGAGACCGAGCTCACCCTGGTGCGACCGGGCCAGAAGGCCAGCATTCGCGTCGACACCTATCCCGATTCCGAATGCACGGGCTCGGTGCTGAGCATCGCCCAGGCAACCGGCGCGGAGTTCGCCGTGCTGCCGCCGCAGAACGCCAGCGGCAACTGGGTGAAGGTGGTACAGCGCATTCCGGTGCGGATCGCCGTCGCCTGCCGCGCCGGTGATCCGCCGCTTCGCGTCGGCATGAGCACGACGGTCGAGATCGACACCCGACACAACAGGTCGCTCGGCGCCCTGTTGACGGATGCCGCCAGGGCCCTCGGACTGTCGAGCGCGTCTGCAAAGGCCGCGCCGTAGGCACATGAGTCTGGCCGCCGAGCCGGCGGCCCTGCGCCGTCGTCGTCTGATCACGCTGGTGGTGATGGCCGCCACCGTCATGCATGCGCTGGATGGCACCATCGCCAATGTGGCTCTGCCCTCGATCCAGGGTTCGCTGTCGGCCACCCAGGAACAGGTCTCGTGGGTGGTCACATCCTACATCGTAACCTCGGCCATCATGACGCCGTTTGCCGGCTTCTGTGCCGTGCGTTTCGGGTTGCGCCGCACGCTGTCGATCAGCGTCGTCGGATTCACCATCGTGTCGATGCTTTGTGGCGCGGCACAGTCGCTCGACCAGCTCGTGATGTTTCGCGCCCTGCAGGGCGGCTTCGGCGCGGCGCTGGTTCCGGTGTCGCAGGCCATTCTGATGGACATCTATCCCCGCGAAGAGCAGGGCAAGGCGATGGCGATGTGGGGAGTCGGAGTCATGCTCGGCCCCATCATCGGTCCGTCGCTGGGCGGCTGGCTGACCGATGAGTTCTCCTGGCGCTGGGTGTTCTACGTCAACCTGCCGGTCGGCATCTTGTGCGCCTTCGGTATCCTGGTCCTGGTGCGCGAGACTCCGCCCGACCGGGCGCGGCCCTTCGATCTGTTGGGATTTACCTTCCTGGCGATCGCCATAGGCACCTTCCAGCTCATGCTCGATCGTGGCCACCAGCTCGACTGGTTCGACTCGGTGGAGATCATCGGCGAGACTCTGGTCGCCGGCGTTGCCTTCGCCATGTTCCTGATCCACATGCTGACCGCCCGCCACCCGTTCCTGTCGCGCGATCTCTTCCGCGACCGCAACCTTTCCGTCGGGCTCGTCTTCACGGCACTGGCCGGCCTGGTGCTGATTGTGACGGCAACCCTGATGCCGCCCTTCCTGCAACAGCTCATGGGGTATCCGGTGTTCACGACGGGTTTAGTCCTAGCGCCGCGCGGCGCCGGCATGATGGTCTCCATGATGCTGGTGTCGCGCCTGATCGGCCGTTTCGACGCGCGTGTCATGATCGCAATTGGGTTCGGTCTGACCGCGCTGTCGCTGTGGGACATGACGACGTTCGACTTCAATGTCAGCGAGAGCCAACTCATCTGGAACGGCGTGCTGCTGGGCTTTGGCCTCGGGCTCGTCTTTCCCCCCTTGACCGTACTGACGTTCGCGACCCTGCCGCTGCGGCTGCGCACGGAGGGCGCGGCGATCAACGCATTGCTGCGCAACCTCGGCGCCAGCATCGGCCTTGCCGTTCTGGTCTCGCTGCTGGCCCGCAGCACCCAGGAGAACCGCGCCGAGCTGGTCGAGCAGTTCACGCCGTTCCATCTCGGTTGGCCGCTCGATCGGGACCTGCCCGGCATCGACGCGGCTGCGCTGTCTTACTGGAACCTCGAGATCAACCGCCAGGCGGCGATGATCGGCTATCTCAACGACTTCCGGGTCATGATGATCTGCTCCCTGGCCCTCATCCCGTTCCTGTTCTTCATGCGCCGGCCGCCCCTTATCATGGTGCGCTAGGCGCGATATAGGGCGGGCATGGGACGACCTTCGAAAGGCCGCGTGATCGCCGCGGCAACGCCGGCAATCATCCTCGTGCGGCCGCAGCTCGGCGAGAATATCGGCATGGCCGCGCGGGCCATGCTGAACTGCGGCCTGTCGCACCTGCGCTTGGTTGAGCCGCGCGACGGCTGGCCCAACCCCAAGGCCGAGCGCGCGGCGTCGGGGGCCGACATCGTGCTGGCGAAGGCCGTGGTCTTCGGCTCGGTTGCAGAGGCGGTGGCCGATCTCGAGCGCGTGGTGGCGACCACCGCGCGCAACCGTGAACTGGTCCAGCGCATCGTGACACCCCGGCACGCGGCGGCAGAAATGCACGGCTGGGTCGGGCAGGGCGACCGGGTCGGCGTGCTGTTCGGGCCAGAGCGTACCGGTCTTACCAACGACGACATGGTGCATGCCGACACCGCGCTTTCGATCCCGGTCAATCCGCAGTTCTCCTCGCTCAACATCGCCCAGGCCGTCCTGCTGGTGGCCTACGAATGGGCCGTCGCGACCGGGACGGGACCGGCCGAGCAGATGTCGGCGCACGCCACGCGACCTGCGACCAAGGACGAGCTCGCCAACCTGTTCGTCAACCTGGAGCGGGCGCTGGACGAGTCGGGCTTCCTGCGCAACAAGGCAATGCGTCCGGCCATGGTGCATAATCTGCGCGCGTTGTTTCAGCGCGCGGCGATGACCGAACAGGAAGTGCGAACCCTTCACGGCGTCATCAAGTATCTGGCCAAGAGCAAGCACAGCGGGGAATAGGAATCATGCCGACCATCGCCAAGGTATCGTGGGTCGACGGCGCACTGTTCGTTGCCGAGGGCGGCAGTGGCCATACCTTCACCATGGATGGCTCGCCCGAGGTCGGCGGCCGCAACCTGGCCTCGCGGCCGATGGAGGTGGTGCTGATGGGCATGGGCGGCTGCACCGCGATCGACGTGGTCTCGATGCTCAAGAAGCAGCGCCAGGACATCGAAGGCGTCGAGGTCTCGCTGGAGGCCGAACGGGCCGGCGATCATCCCAAGGTCTTCAACTCGGTGAAGCTGGTCTACACCGTCCGCGGCCGCAAACTGAACCGGGCGCTGATCGAACGCGCGGTCAGCCTGTCCGACGAGAAGTACTGTTCGGCCACGGCCATGGTCCGAAAGTCGGCCGAAATCACCCATGAAGTGGTGCTGGTCGAGATCT
>CALFRN010000345.1 GCA_937919085.1 uncultured Reyranella sp. | reverse complement strand
AAGCGGTGGGTCAGCGGCAGGATGGTGCGGTAGTCCTCGACCTTCAGCGGCCCGCCCTGGCCGCGCACCTCGGGATCGCCGCCCTGGATGTAATCCTCGGACTTCATGAAGTAGGGCAGTACGTCGTCGTAGCTCCAGCCGCGGGCGCCCATCTGGGCCCAGCCGTCGAAGTCGGCCGGCGCGCCGCGGACATAGAGCATGCCGTTGATCGAGCTCGAACCGCCGAGCGTGCGGCCGCGCGGCCATTCCATGCGGCGCTCGCCGGTGCCCGCTTCGGGCTCGGTGGTGAAGTTCCAGTTGACCCGCGGATTGCGGATCAGCGAGCGCATGCCGGCGGGAATGTGGATCATCGGATGCCAGTCGCTGGGACCGGCTTCGAGCAGGATGACCGAGGCGCCGGTTTCACTGAGACGGGCGGCGACGGTACAGCCGGCCGATCCGGCGCCGACGACGACATAATCGGCCTGCATTCGCTGTCTCCCTAAAGCGTGCCGCTGCGCTTGTCGCGCGGCACGAAGTATTCGGTGGGTGCCAGTTCGGGGTCTTCCTGGGCGAACATGTTTTGGACGTGGCGCGCAGCGTCGGCCCTGAAGAGATCGTGCGACAGCGCCTGGACCAGTCGCGTGGCACCGACCAAGAGTCCGGGAATGTCGCCCGCCAGCGCCCCCTGGCTCAGGATGCTGCCCCAGTTGAAGAGATGAATGTCGCCCAGGCGTGGTGTCGTGCCGGGAACTTTCTCCTCGAGTTCGAAGCCTCGCCCGAGATAGGGATAACGTGCCGCCTCGGCGTTGGCCTTCGTCTCGTCGGCGCGGCGCACGTCCGCCCACAGTTTTATGTTGGTAGCGAAGGTGGCGAGTTCCCTGACGCGGCTCATGTCGACATCGAAGCCGGTGCCGATCAACACAATGTCGAAGCGTTCCTCGCCCTTGGTTGTCCTGACCGTGACGCCGTCGGCTTCGGCGATCATGTCGAGCCAGGGTTCGGCGAAGCGGAAGGAGAAGCCCGGAAGTCGCTGCCCGCGCATCACGGATTCATGCGGCGGCGGCGAGGCGGCGGCCAGCATGTAGGTGTAGATCTTCCAGCGCCAGTCGTCGTCGAGCATGCCCTGGCCGCGCTGGAAGCCGGGGAACGACACGCCCTTGGACTTGTTGACCTGCGGCAGATGCGGCCTTCGGGCGAAGCACACGGCTTCGCGCGCGCCAGCGTCGAGGGCGGTGCAGGCATTGTCGATCGCGGTCGCCAGAACGCCCAGCACGCCGATGCGCTTGCCCGCGAACCTGGCGAAGTCGATGTCCTCGAGCGTGTGGAACACCCGGCCGTGGCGCTCGGACCTGGCGGGATCGAACGACGGCAGCGCCGGCCAGCGGAAACCGCCCGAGCCGTCGCGGCCGTTGGCCAGCACGACCTTGCGGGCATGAACGGTTTCGCCGTTTGAGAGGGTGGCGCGGAGCAGTTCGCCGGCCGCTTCGATCCCGGTCAGAGCGAGGCCGTTCTCGACTTCCAGGCCCACGACCTCGCGCACCCACAGGAGGTAACGCAGCCAGTCGAGCCGGTCGATCTTGTAGAGCTTCGTCCAGCCGTCGGCGCCGTGCTGGGCCTCGTACCAGGCGCGAAAAGTGAGGGAAGGCACGCCGAGATCGGGGCCGGTCAGGTGCTTGGGCGAACGCAGGATCGGCATGCGGGCCGTGGTGTTCCACGGTCCTTCGCGGCCATGCGTCTCACGCTCGATCACCCGGATGTTGCGGATGCCTTCGCGCAGCAGGCCCCATCCGACGGTCTGGCCGCACATGCCGGCGCCGACCACGAGGACGTCGAGAACCCGCTTGCCGTCCGGCCCGGTGCGCTCGGGCACCCAGTTGGCCGGCGGATAGTTCAGTCGGGCGAGATCGTGACTCGCGATCTTCCGCAGCGCGGCCAAGCCTTGATCGCCCTGTGCCTGTTCGCGCTCGACAACACTGACCATGCCGTGCTTCTCACTTTCTACCTGTTTCCATAGCAGGACCCAGTAATACGAGAAATGGCCGGGGAGAGAATGCCATGCGCGGGCGACAGGTATTTTTCGAGACGCTGCTCAATCACGGCGTCGATCGCATCTTCGGCAACCCCGGCACGACCGAGAGCCCGCTGCTCGACTCGCTGCTCGACTATCCGCAGATCGAATACATCGTGCACCTGCATGAAGGCGTGGCCGCAGGTGCGGCGAACTTCTATGCCCAGGCAAGCGGCAAGACCGCGTTCGTCAACCTCCACGTGGCGCCCGGCCTCGGCAATGCCCTCGGCATGATCTACGGCGCGCTCAAGAACAATTCTCCGATGGTCGTGACGGCCGGCCAGCAGGACACGCGGCTTCGCCTGCGCGATCCCGTGCTCGGCCACGATCTCGCGGCGATGGCAGCTCCCGTCACCAAGTGGAGCGTGCAGGTCGAAACGGCCGACGAGCTCGGTCCGATCCTGCAACGCGCCTTCAAGATCGCCAACGAGGCGCCGGCCGGCCCGGTGTTCGTGGCGCTGCCGATCAATGTCATGGAGCAGGAGACCGCCGTCCCTGCCGGCCGGCCCGGCCAGTCCTTCGCGGCGACGCGGCCCGATCCGGCAGGCATCGCCGCCATGACGCGGCTGCTGCTGGCGTCCACCAATCCGGCGATCGTCGCGGGGGACGATGTCGCGCGGGCCGGCGCCCTGGGCACGCTGGTCACGCTCGCCGAGAAACTCGGCGCCGCAGTGTGGTTCGAGGGATTGCGCGGCCGCAACTCCTTTCCAACCGATCACGCGTCGGCGCGCGGGACGCTTGCTTTCGATGCGCCGGGCGTCGCCAAGCAGTTCGCCGACAACGATCTCGTGCTGATGGTGGGCGGACCGTTCTTCGAGGAAGTCTGGTACGCCCCCGGCTCGCCGTTCGCCCCCGGCACCAAGGTGCTGCAGATCGAGGCTTCACCGTCACGCCTCGCCTATAACTTTGTTCTGGATGCAGGTGTCGTGGCCGATGTCGGCGCCGGTCTGGCGGCGCTCGATGTCGCGCTCGCAACGGTCGCGGACAGGGACTTCGACGCAGCCGCCGCCAAGCGCAACGCGGCGCTGCAGGCGCTCAAGGCATCGGATGCCGCGGCCCAGAAAGCCCGTGTCGAGAAGGCCTGGGCGCGCACGCCGACCTCGATGGCGCGGGCCATGGCGGAGATCCGCGCCGGCACGCCCAAGGACGCGATCGTGGCCGACGAGACCATCACCGCCAATCTCGACCTCTTCAAGACCTTCACTTTCGCAGGCACGGACGACTACTACAGCGGTCGTGGCGGCGGCATCGGCCAGGGACTGGCCGGTGCCATCGGCGTGGCGGTGGCCCAGCCTGAGCGGCCGGTGCTCTGCCTCTCGGGCGACGGCTCGTCGATGTATTCCATCCAGGCGTTGTGGACCGCGGCGCACCACGATCTTGCGATCGTGTTCGTGATCCTGGCCAACCGCGAATACCGCGTGCTCAAGCACAATATCGACGCCTATCGCGCGCGCTTCGACGTGAAGTCGAACAAGCCCTACATGCACATGGATCTCGGAGGACCGACCATGGGCTTCGTCGACATGGCCAAGGGCATGGGCGTGGCGGGTACATATGTCGCCCAAGCCGACGACATCAAGGCCGCGGTTGCGGCTGCCTTCAAGACCGGCAAGCCGCACCTGATCGAAATCGAGATCGAAGGGAAGCGCTGAGCTATTTCTGGAACGCGCGGACCTTCGCCTGGTGCGCTCGGGCGGCGGCGGTCAGCATTGGCAGGTCGTTGCCGGCGAGCAGGAACTTCATGCCCTTGTCGGTGTAGATCTTGAGCAGTTCCTCGGTGTAGGCCCCGCCCATGCCCGGCCACTTGCCATGCTTCTTGCAGGCGGCGATGACCTTGTCGACGGCAGCCTGGACCTTGGCGTTGCCGGTGTCGCCGGGGATGCCCATCTCCATGGACAGATCGCTCGAGCCAACGAGCAGGCAATCGATTCCGGGCACGGCGGCGATCGCGTCGGCGTTCTCGACCGCCTTCGGCGTTTCGATCATTACGGTGATCAGCGTGTTGTCGTCGATCTTCGCGGTCATCTCGCCGAGCGGCATGGGCGCGTAGTCGAACTGGGCCTGGCCGCCGCCCACCGAACGGTGGCCGCGCGGCGGATAGCGCAGGCGGTCGGCGATCTCCTTGGCCTCCTCGGCGGTGTCGACATGAGGGATCACGATGCCCAGCGCACCGCCGTCGAGGACACGCGTCGCCATGGCAAGCTCGCCGTAGGGCACGCGCACGATCGGGGCGATGCCGGAATCCTGGGCCGCTACCGAGATCTCGCAGGCCGTTTCGATCGACATCGAGCCATGTTCGAGGTCGATGAACAGCCAATCGAAGCCCGCCGCCTTCATGACCTTGATGATGTCGACGTTGCGGACGAGGCGGATGCCGATCCCGATAGACAGTTCATTCTTTTTCAGTCGCGCCTTGGCGGCGTTGACGGCGATTGCCATTATCTTCCCCGTGGGTTCCAATTTTCTGGATGGGATAAGCTAGACGCCATGACTTTCCATGTCGAACGAATCGACCATGTCGTACTGCGGGTCCGCGATCTTGCGGCGATGGTCCAGTTCTACGAACAGGCGTTGGGATTTAGGGTCGAGCGCCGGCTCGAGAAACTCAAACTGGTGCAGATGCGCGCCGGCGCTTCCCTGCTTGATCTGGTCGCCGGCGAGCGTGGCGAGGGCGCGCCCAACATGGACCATCTGTGTTTTCGAGTGGAGCCGTTCGATCGTGACGCCATCGTCATGCGAATCGAACCATTCGGCATATCGGTCGGCGAAACCGTTGAGCGATATGGAGCGGAGGGTAATGGGCCGTCAGTTTACTTCCACGATCCGGAAGGCAATCAGATCGAACTCAAGGGCCCGTCTCTTTAGGTTTTGGCTACTGCATATGATGTGCTAGCGTCGGGCCAACGGGGAATCAACAACACGCCCGCATTCGCGTGAGTCTGGGAGGACTGATATATGCGTAAACACTTGGCTATCTTGGCCGGCAGCTTGGCTGCCTTCGTTGCGGCGGCATCGCCGGCACTGGCTCAGAAGCAGGGCGGCACGCTTCGCGTGTCGCATCGCGACAATCCGCCGAGTGCGTCGATTCACGAGGAAGCGACGATTTCGACCATCATGCCGTTCATGTCGGTCTTCAACAATCTCGTGATGTTCGATCCGACGGAGAAGCTCAATTCGCCCGACAAGATCGTGCCTGACCTCGCCGAGAGCTGGGCATGGAATCCCGATCACACCAAACTGACATTCAAGCTGCGTCAGGGCGTGAAGTGGCATGACGGCAAGCCGTTCACGGCCAAGGACGTGAAGTGCAC
>CALFRN010000344.1 GCA_937919085.1 uncultured Reyranella sp. | reverse complement strand
GCGTCGGGCCGCCTGACCGCCGCCGACACCGTGCTCTGTCCGGTGCCTGCCGGCACGGCGAACGAACTCTGCCGGGCCCTCGGGCATCTCGAACAACCGTCGCGGCCCTATGAAGCCGCCGCCGGACAGGCCACGCGGCCGGTCGATCTGCTGCGGGTGCGCTGCCCCGATCTGGAGGGCCGGCCGGTCGACCGCTTCGGCTACCTCATCGTGTCGCTGGGCGCGGCGGCCACCATCAGCTACCGCACCTCACGGTCGGCCTGGCTGAAGAAGCTGGGCGAGATCGCCTACCTGCTGATGACGCCGGTCGTCACCCTGGGATATCGCCACCGTGACGTCGCCATCGCCGTCGATGGCGGTGCACCGCAGACCCGCCGCCTGCTCTCGGCGTTGGTCGCCAATACCGAGAATGGCGGCGGCGGCATGCGGCTGGTGCCGGGTGCCAGGTTCGACGACGGCGTGCTCGACCTGATCGAGATGGGCGATGTCTCGCGGCTCGGCGTGCTGTTCGGCGTCATGCCGCGGCTCTACAGCGGCACCCACATCCATCACCCCAAGGTGCGGGTGCGCCGTGGCACCTCGTTTCGCTTCGAGTCCGACACCGATACGCTGGTCGACCTCGACGGCGAGACGGTCGGTCGCCTGCCTCTGGAAGTCTCGGTGCTGCCGCGCGCCTTCGTGGTCGGTGTCGCTAGTGGCGGAAGTGGCGCATTCCGGTGAAGACCATGGCGAGGCCGGCGTCGTCGGCGGCCTCGATCACTTCCTTGTCGCGCATCGAGCCGCCAGGCTGAATGATCGCCGTGGCGCCGGCCTCGGCCGCCGCCAGCAGGCCGTCGGCAAAGGGGAAGAACGCGTCGGACGCGACCACGCTGCCGACCGCGGGACTGGTTTTCAGCCCTGCCGCCAGGCCCGATTCGGCGGCACGGATGGCGGCGATGCGCGACGAATCGCGCCGGTTCATCTGCCCCGCGCCGACGCCCACGGTGGCGCCGTCCTTGGCGTAGACGATGGCGTTTGATTTCACATGCTTGCAGACCGTGAAGGCGAACAGGAGGTCGTCGAGTTCCTGCGCGGTCGGCGCGCGCCTGGTCACGACCTTGAGGTCGCTCTTCTTCAGGTGGCCGTTGTCGCGGCTCTGGAAGAGATAGCCGCCGGCCACGCTCTTGATCGTCATGCCGGGCGACATCGGATCCGGCAGCGTGCCGGCCAGCAGCACGCGCACGTTCTTCTTGGTGGCGAGGATGGCCAACGCCTCCGGCGTCGCGTCGGGCGCGATCACGACTTCGAGGAAGAGCTTGGCGAGGTCGGTGGCGGTCCTGGCTTCGAGTGTGCGGTTGACCGCCACGATGCCGCCGAAGATCGAGACCGGATCGCAGGCATAGGCTTTTAGGTAGGCCGCGTACTGATCCTTGTCGACGGCAACGCCGCAGGGGTTGGCGTGCTTCACCACGACGATGGCGGATTCGGGAAATTCGGCGACGCACTCGTAGGCCGCCTCGGTATCGCCGATGTTGTTGTAGGAGAGTTCCTTGCCCTGGACCATGCGCGCGGTGGCGACACCCGGCCGCTTGCTGCCGTCGGAATAGAAGGCGGCCTGCTGATGCGGGTTCTCGCCATAGCGCAGCGTCTGCACGCGCTCGGCCGAGATCGTGAGCCGCTCGGGGAAGGCCTCGCCTTCGTGGCGGGTGAACCAACCGGCGATCGCCGAATCGTAGGCGGCCGTACGGCCATAAGCTTTGGCGGCGAGGCGGCGGCGCAGCGCCAGGGTGGTGGCGCCCTTGTTGGCAGCCAGTTCGGTGATCACGGCAGCATAGTCGGCGGGATCGACCACCACGGTCACGAAGTCGTGGTTCTTGGCCGAGGCGCGGATCAGGGCGGGGCCGCCGATGTCGATGTTTTCCACGCAGGTTGGGAAGTCGGCGCCGCGCGCCACCGTGGCCTCGAACGGATAAAGGTTCACCACGACGAGATCGATACCGGCAATCCGGTGATCGGCCATCGCCTTCTTGTGCCCGTCGTCGGTCCGCCGCGCCAGGATGCCGCCGTGGATCGCGGGCTGCAGGGTCTTTACCCGCCCGTCCATGATCTCGGGAAAGCCGGTGTGGTCGCTCACTTCGACGACCTTTAGGCCGGCATCGCGCAGCGACTTGGCCGAGCCACCGGTCGAGAGGATTTCGACCCCGTGGGCCGCCAGCGCCTGGCCCAGCTCGATCAGGCCGGCCTTGTCGGAGACGGAGATCAGGGCGCGCTGGACGCGGGCAAGATCGGGGGTGGGGGAGGGGACGTAGTGGGGGGCGGCGGACATGGGCGCCCTTTTAGCCCGGCCGCCGGTGGGTTGTAAGGCTGTGCTTTTAGCCGTCGACGCCTTCCAGAATCCGGACCTTGAAGCCGTCGGCCTGTAGGGCGGACAGAAGCTCGCCGACATGGGCGCGGTCGCGGGTTTCGACGGTGACATCGAGTTCTGTGGCCTTGGCGACTACGCCGAACAGCCTTTGATGCAGTACTTCCACGATGTTGCCGCCGGCACCGCCGATCAGGCCGGCGACCCGGGCGAGCTGGCCCGGAGCGTCGCCGATCATCAGCCGCAGCCGCACGATGCGGCCGTCGCGCACCAGCCCGCGCAACAACACCGAGGCCAGAAGGCGGGTGTCGATGTTGCCGCCGCACAGCACGAGGCCGACCTTGCGGCCGCTGAAATGCTGGGGATGGGCGAGCAGGGCGGCGAGGCCGGCGGCGCCCGCTCCTTCCGCCACGGTCTTCTCGACCTCGAGGAAGAGTGCGATGGCGCGCTCGATCGCGATCTCATCGACCGCCAGCACGCGGTCGACCAGGGCGCGGGCAATGGCCAACGGTGCCTGGCCGATGTCGCGCACCGCGATGCCTTCGGCGATGGTGTCGCCGCCGACCGTGACCTGCTCGCCGGCGAGAAGCTGGCGCATGGCGGAGTAGCCGGCCGACTCAACGCCGATCACCTTGACGTCGGGCCGGAGGCCGCGCGCCGCCACGGCGCAGCCGGCGATCATGCCGCCGCCGCCCACCGGGATCACCAGCGTGTCGAGCCCGGGCACGTCCTGCAGCATTTCCAGCGCGATCGTGCCCTGGCCCGCGATCACGCGGGCATCGTCATAGGGATGCAGGAACACGAGATTTTCGGCGGCGGCGATGCGGTGGGCTTCGGCGCCGGCCTCGGCCAGGGTGTCGCCCCGCAACACGATGCGCGCGCCATGGCCGCGCGTGTGTTTTACCTTCGTGTTGGGCGTGAAGCTCGGCATCACGATGGTGGCGGGAATGCCCAGCCTGCCAGCGTGATAGGCCACGCCCTGGGCGTGGTTGCCGGCCGACATGGCGATTACGCCGCGTTTGCGTTCCTCTTCGGTGAGCTGCAGCAGCGTGTTGAGGGCACCACGCTCCTTGAACGAGGCGGTGAACTGCAGGTTCTCGAATTTGACCCAGATGTCGGCGCCGGCGATGCGCGACAGCGTCTCGCTGCGCAGGCACGGGGTATGGACGACGGCACCCTCGATGCGCGCGGCGGCGGCACGAACGTCGGCCAGCGTAACGGGAAGAGGGATGGCCATCATGCCGCCAGACGGCGGTCGAGCCAGTCGCGTGTACGGTACCAGGCGCCGATCAGAGGCAGATAAAGCGACGGATCGCCGTTGTAGAGCGGATGTTCGGGGAACTCGCGGCCGTCGAAGGCATTGACCGGCGCGTTCGAACCGCCGGCGATCTTCTTCGCCGTTTGCGTTCCGAGATAGGTCATCATGGCAACGCCGCTGCCGTTGCAGGCGAGCAGATAGTGCATGCCATCGTCCTGGCCCATGTGCGACATCGAATCGAGCGCGAAGGCGACGTTGCCAGTCCAGGCATGGGTGATGCGCACCCCTTTGAGCTGCGGAAAGCGGTCGATCATGTACTGGTAGAGAATCGGTGCGCTCACTTCCGGCGGTGCCGCGGTGAAGCGGGCCCGGCCGCCGAAGATCATGTGCCTGCCGTCGGGCGAGGGCCGATAGTAGGTCAGCACGCGCTTGGTGTCGCCGATCGACCGTTGCAGCGGGATCAGGTCCGTCGCCGGCATCGGCAGTTCCTCGGTGGCGATGATGTGGCTCGCCACCGGCACGACGCGCATCTTGAGCTTGGGCGTCAGGTCGCCGGTATAGCCGTTGGTTGCGATCACGACCTCGCGGGCCGCGATCGGGCCCTTCGCCGTCAGCACGCGCCAGCCGCCGCCGGTTTTTTCCATGCGCTCGGCCTCGACATTGCCGCAGAGGACCGCGCCCGCCTTGTGTGCGGCCTCGAGCAGGCCCTTGTAGTAGCGCGCCGGATGGAGGTTGCCGCCGCTCTTCACATACATGCCGCCGTAGTAGTAGTCCGACGCCATCATCTCGCGCATGCGTTCGCGCGGGATCATCTCCGCACCGACATTGGCGTACTTGTTGAACATCTCCACCTTGCGCGCCTGGTCGTCATAGTGTTTGGGCGTCCAGGCGCCGGTGAAACGGCCGTTGGTGATCAGCCCGCAATCGATCTTCTCGCGCGTTATGATGTCGATCAGGGTCTGCAGCGAGTCAGCGCCGCTGCCCAGGAATTCCGCCTTCTTGCGTTCGAACTCTGCCTCGACCGTGGGGTTCTTGCCGCCCAGCCCCTTGGCGACGTTGGTGCCGCCCGAAAGCATGCCACCGTTGCGCGTCGAGGCGCCGATGCCGAACACACCGCGTTCAAGCACCACGCAATCGATTCCGTTGCGCCGGAGCTCCAGCGCCGTCGAGAGGCCGCCATAGCCTGCGCCGACGATCACCACGTCAGTCTTGGCCGGTGGGTCGACGCCCAGCGTGTTGTTGGGTGTCCACGCCTCCCACCACCAGGGCTGGGCCTTGAACGCGGGGTGAAAGATGTCGGACCGCATCAGAAGTCCGTCACCTTGCCGTTGAATTGCCAGTCGCCGTAGCGCGTCGGTTCAGGGCCCGGTGGGCCGCCGATTTCCTCGACCTTCTTCGGCTTCTCGGGAGTGACGGCGGTGGCCGGCTCCGATTTCGCGGGCTCCGGCAGCGTGGGCTTTTCGGGATCGGTCATGCCAGTATGATGCCCCGGGGCGCCTTGAATCGCCACAGTTGGCAACCATCTTTTCGGCATGAACTACTTTCGCACCGCTCTCCTTTTGGCTGCCCTGACCGGGTTCGTCCTGGTGGCGGGTTATCTGCTGGGTGGCCAGTCCGGCCTCGTCATCGCCCTGGTGGCGGCCCTGGGCATGAACCTGTTCGCCTACTGGAACAGCGACAAGATGGTGCTGCGCATGAGCAACGCGCAGGAGGTCGGGCCCGAGCAGGCCCCCGAACTCTACGGCATCGTCCAGCGCCTGGCGCAACGCGCCGGCCTGCCGATGCCGCGCGTCTATATCATCGACGAAGACCAGCCCAATGCCTTCGCCACGGGCCGCAATCCGGAGAACGCCGCCGTTGCCGCCACCGCCGGCCTGTTGCGCCACCTCAGCAACGAGGAGGTCGCGGGCGTAATGGCGCACGAGCTGGGCCACGTCCGCCACCGCGATACGCTGATCATGACCATCGCCGCTACGCTTTCCGGCGCCATCGGCATGCTGGCGACCTTCGGCGGCCTGATGGGCGGCGGCCGCGATTCCGATGGCCGGCCGCTGGTCAATCCGATCGTTGCCATCGCCGCCATGTTCCTGGCGCCGCTTGCTGCCGCGCTGGTGCAGATGGCGATCAGCCGTGGCCGCGAATTCGAGGCCGACCGCATGGGTGCGGAGATTTCCGGCCAACCGTTGTGGCTGGCCTCGGCACTGGCCAAGCTGCATGCCGGCACGCAGCAGATCCCCAACCAGGCCGCCGAGCGCAACCCGGCAACGGCGCACATGTACATCGCCAATCCGCTGGCCGCCGCCGGCGGCATGGCCGGCCTGTTCTCGACCCATCCGCCGATGGAGGAGCGCATTGCGCGGCTGCAGGCGATGGCCGGCGCCGGCGACTATCGCCCGGCGCCCGCGCCGGCACGATCGCGCGT
>CALFRN010000343.1 GCA_937919085.1 uncultured Reyranella sp. | reverse complement strand
GGCGCCGTGCGGGCCGAGCCGCAGTTGACCACGATGCGTTCGACCGAATCGCCGAACAGGGCGGCCCAGTGATAGGCTTGCTGCGCGCCCATCGACCAGCCGTAGACCATCTTCACGCGGTCGACGCCGAACAGCTCCATCATCATCCGGCGCTGTGCCATGACGTTGTCGTAGGTCGTGACCTCGGGAAAATCCGGCGTGTTGGACGGCGACGACGACAGGCCGTTGGTGAACATGTTGGGAATGACGATGAAGTAGCGGCTGGGGTCGAGCGCATGTTCGACGCCGACCAGCCATTCGATGTCGGTGTGGTGGGCCGAGTAGCTGGTGGGATAGACGATGACGTTGTCGCGCCCGGGCGAAAGCGTGCCGTAGGTCTTGTAGACGATGCGGGCCGCCTTGAGCGTGCCGCCGCGCTGCAGCGCGAGGTCGCCGCAGTCGAACACGCCTTCGCCGGTCTTCACGCAAAGCCCCGGATGATCTCGCGGTGCACCTGGGTATAGCTCCGCGCCACGTGCTTCAGGTGCGGCCGCAGATGGCGGTGCGCTTCCGGCAGATTGTGGAACGGGATGCTGGGAAAGAGATGGTGCTCGGCATGATAGGGCAGGTTCCACATCAGGAACCGCACCACCGGATTGGACAGCGTCGTGCGGGTGTTGGCGAAGCCGTCGTCGCTCTCGGGGCAGAGCGTGTGCTCGCACAGGAGATAGAGCCGCAGCAGCGGCAATCCGACCAGCAGCGGCAGGAACCAGGCCCACAGCACGACGTCGGTCGCGAACACGACCGAACCCACGATCAGGGCGGCATAAAGCGCGAGCAGCAATCGGCCCCAGCGATGGATCTCGGGCCAGCCGGCCGCGTCGATGTAGTCGACGTCGCCGCGACGGCCGAGGGGAAAGACGAAGATGTCGCGCAGACGGATCATCACGAAGGGAATGGCGCTCGCGCGGAACAGGTATTGGCCCCAGGTCCGCGGCACGACCGCGGTGATCAGCTCGGGATCGCGCGCCGGATCCTGGGTGTAACGGTGATGGGCGTAGTGATAGTGGCGATAGAAGGCGGCGTTGTTCAGGATCGCGGCGCCGGCGAAGAAGGCCAGCACGTCGTTCGGCCAGCGCGTCCGGAACGTGCCGTAATGCACCGATTCATGCAGCGCGCCGAACAGCGCGTTCACCAGCACGCCCTGCAACAGCAATGCCGGCACCACCCACCAGCTGTCGCGCGTCGCGAGCACCAGCCAACCGCCGGCCACCAGCAGCAACAGATGCGCGCCGGTCTGGACCAGCCCCTTGATGTCGGAACGGCCATAGAGCCGTTTCAGCACCGGAGCCGGCACCACCCGCATCTGGCGGGCGCGTTGGCCGGTTACTTGATAGGTGCCCATAGTCCATCCCTGTAGGCGATCTCGGTGGCGGCCTCGCGCTGCTGCTTCTCTTCCTCGCTGAGGCCGATCTGCTCGCCAACCATGCGCCCGATCGAGGGGAAGATGCCCTTGGGCTGGGCATAGTCGCCGGTCCACAAACGCGAGCGCAGCAGCGCCTTGGCGCAGTGGAGATAGGCCTGGCGCACCGAGACCACGACCGCGCATTTCGGCTCCTTGCCCTGCACCGCCATCGACGCCAGCAGCTCGGGATCGACCGACAGCCGCGCCGTGCCGGCCAGCCGCACCGTCTCGTTGGTGCCGGGCAGCAGGAAGATGAGCGCGATCTCCGGATTCTCGAGCAGGTTCCGCAACGTATCGAGCCGGTTGTTGCCCGGCCGGTCGGCCAGCGCCACGGTGTGCTCGTCCAGGACCTTGAACGACCCCGGCGGGTCGCCGCGCGGCGTCACGTCCTGCTTGCCCGCGGCGTCGGCGGTGGCGACCAGGCAGATCGGCGACAGCGCGATGAAGCGCGCGAGGTAGTGGTCGATGCGGCCGATGTCCTTCAGCGCCGCGCCCTTGGACACCGCGGCGTAGGAGGCGACCAGGGTGGCTGCACCGGCGGCATCGAGCAGTGCCGGGGCGCGGGGCAATATCGAGTCAGGCATGGGGTTGACCTCCCGGGAAGTTATCGAAATCGTAGCATGAATCAGGCCGGGCCAACCGGAGTTACGGGACCGTCCCAAAGGAGGAACACCATGGCGACCAACAGCAAGCATCCCGAGACCGTCGTGCTGCACGCCGGATACCGCAGCGATCCCGCAACTACCGCCGTGGCGGTGCCGATCTACCAGACCACCAGCTTCCAGTTCCGCGACACCCAGCACGCCCAGAATCTGTTCGGCCTGGCTGAAATGGGCAACATCTACAGCCGCATCATGAACCCGACCAATGACGTGCTGGAACAGCGCATCGCCGCCCTCGAAGGTGGGGTCGCGGCCCTGGCAC
>CALFRN010000342.1 GCA_937919085.1 uncultured Reyranella sp. | reverse complement strand
GCCGGTGCGCTTGTTCGCCGTCGCCGCCTCGATCTTGCGGGCGTAGGGCTGAGGGTTGACGATCTGGACGCGGTCGGTCGGCTGGACGTTGCGCAGCACGATCCAGATGTTGCCCTGCGCCTCGGCACCATTGATCATCACGATGTGCGAACTGGCGTAGCGGCCCGTGAGCACCGGGCTCTTCTTCTGCAATTCGGTCAGTGCCCAGCGAACGGCCTCCGCCATGCTGGTGCGCGCCACGAATTCGATCCTGCCGAACGGCTTGACCTGCAGATAGTCGCGCCGCGGCATGCCGTCGGTGACGACCACGGGCTGGGTGTCGAAACCGCGACGGACTTCCTCCTGGAGGGCCCGCTCCGCTACGGCGATGGTGTTTTCCTTTACCCACTGCCCGATGCTCCGACCCAGCTCTGGCGCCGACAGCCCTTCGTAGGTGACTGGCATGTCAGCCCGCCACCAAAAGCTCATAGAGCGCGACGGTGTCGGCATCGCCGAGCGGACGGACGTCGAGGATCGACCTTTCGCGCCCATCGACAACGATACTGTCGTGGCGAACCGGCGCCTTGCTGGCCCAGAGCGACGCTGCCAGCTCGGTCGTGCCGATTTTTACCCGGAACTCCTGCTGGGCGGCAGAGCCACCGATATCGGCGACAGTGCCCGGCACTCGTTTACCCCTGAGGGTAATCGTCGACGCCTCACCTTCCCGCTTCAGGGTCATGGCCTCGCCATGGAGGGTGACAAGGCGGCCGGCATTGCGAACGGTGTCCGAGGCCGCCATCACACGGCCCATGCCTTGAACGGTGACAACGCGCCTTCCAGCGATTTTAGCAGGCCGCTCTCGCCGATGCTGTCGCCGCCGGCGACGGCATATGAGCCGGACCAGACGTCGGGCGTGTTCTCGGACCTGAGGGCGGGGTCCCGATCGGTGGCCAGGTACTTCATCTTCACCTGCTCGATCACCTGCCCCTCGAGTTCTGCCGGCACATCCGTCGGCAGCGACCAGCCGGCCGTGTAGGACACCACGATCTTGCCGGTCGACCAGCAGACCAGAGCGTCGTCAGCCATTGGGCCGCGGCAGGGCATTGCCGGTCGTCTCGTCGAAATTGCGGAACAGCGCGAGACGGCCGTTCTCGAGAACCGTCGAGCCATCCTCTAGTTGGCGATGGAAGCCCGAAATGTAATCGTAGACGAGCTTGGAGATCGCGGTGTTCTGGCAGACGACGATGAAGCAGGGCGGCGTCTTGATGCCCTTGGTAGTCCATAGTTCGAATGTCTTTTCGTAGTGGCCGTAGAGTGCCGACAGGGCCGTCTGCAGGCGGAGCGGCAATTTCAGGGGATCGAGATCGCCACCCTGGCCGCGGCCTTTCTTCGGCATGTCCTTGCGGATGTTCTCCCAGAGATTGCGGAACATCGGCATCTCGTCGCCGGCGATATTCTCGGCCACCGGCACACGCGGCAGCTTGACGATGCCGCACTCGATCGCATCCATCAGCGAGAAGTCACTCATCGTCCACGGAAACAGTGTGCCCTCGGCGTAACCTGACCCTCGAAGGAAGAAGGGTGTTGCCGACAGGTCGAGAACGCGACAGAGGCCGAGCTTGCGGTTCACGGCCTCGAGGCCGTTGATCCATACACGCGCCGCCTCGTTGTTCTTCTCCGCCTCCTTTTTCTCGTCGCCTTTCAGGCCCTCATCATCCGGCTCCTCGGGCTTGGAGCGATAGCAGTGGTGGGCTTCGTCGTTGATGGCGAGAATGTTCTTGATGCCCATCAGGTCGGGCATGACGCGCTGGAGCATCTGGCCTTCGGTCTCCAGCGTGTTCAGCTCCTCTCCGAGGCGTCCTTTCAAAAGGTTCCGGCCGCCCTTCGACAGCTCGACGCGCTCGCGCCGCATGAAGGCGTGATAGTTAGTGATGACGATCTTGGCCTTTTGCAGATCGGCCAGCATATCGCCGGGTACGAGTTCGCGGCTGGCGTAATAGCTGTCGGGGTCGTTGGGCTGCAGGACGCGCAGCCGGTCCTTGATGGTCAGGCCAGGGGCGCAAATCAGGAAGCCGTGCGTGAAGGTCCTGCTGCCCCGATGCCGCACCGCATTGATGGTCTGCCAGGCGATGAGCATCGCCATTACGGTGGTCTTGCCGGCACCTGTGGCCAGCTTGAGCGCCAACCGCATCAGCTCGGGATTGGCGTCCTTGTTGGCCGACTCGAGATGGTCGAGGAGCCGCTTGCCATTCCTCGATTGAGGGGCGACCTCGGTCAGCCAGATCGCCGTCTCCACGGCCTCGATCTGGCAGAAAAAGGGACGGACGCCCGAGTATTCGTGATGCCGCCAATGGCCGAGCAGCCGGGCGGTTTCGGGGGTGACCTGCCACTGGTTGGGATTTGGCAGGGCGCGCCAGCTATCCACCTGGCCGCGCACCTCGTTGATGATCGCCGTGATGTCGTATTGCTGCTTCTCGGTCGAGAGGCCCTTGCCCTCGTCGAACAGGATTTCCTTCTGCATGCCGGCGGCCTTGCGCTTCTTCGGCTTGGGGATCGGCGTGATGAAATCGGCGGCGCGACGGCGGTCGATGATCTTCTGAGTCGGCTGCCCCGAATCGTCTAGATCCCAGTGTCTGATTGGGCATTGATACGGCGAGTTAAGGATCGGATGGTCGAAGAAGGGGTTGGAGGTTGTCACCAGCGATTTCCTGCAGCCAATGCGTCTCAGTCAGAACCTGCACCATAGCAAGCAACCAACGTCTGGTAGAATGGAATTGGCGTTACTCCCCTCGGCAGCCGGCGCGTGCGTTGCGCTGTTCCGCGCCATACGAGACATCGCTACTCTTGCCGCCGAATCCTGTTCGTCAGGTTCAAGATTGCTGGGCCCGTGGAACAGGTTAGCGTTGTGGTACTCGCCGGTAGCTTGGTCAAGCTGCAGCCTCATGTATGTCTGACGCAGGACAGCGGACCTTCGGCGGGGCGAGGTGAGCGTATCGAGCGGTCGTCTGAACCTGAGTGTGCCCGAGTAGTTTGCCGATCATCGGCAGGCCTTGACCGGAGGCGACGGCGGTAGAGGTTGCATGGCGAACACAAGGACAGATTTTTCTGCTATCTTTTGAGCAATAGGCAGCGTATCGAGCGATTTATCTCCTGCGAAATAACGTGCCACCAGTGCAAATTCGATCCAGTCTTGAGCGCCGTTTTCATGGGCTTCCTTGAGTATATAAGCGGTCCAGGCACATCGGTCGGCCCAGAACAGCCGCCGGGTCGGAAGATACTGTGCGAGCATGGCCTCAATACGCTTGCGGCGCGTTTTGATTGGCCGAAGCAGCGCCTCGACCGCTTCGCCAGCCTCGAACCAGGACCGTAGCGTGCTAATTTTAACGTGCCAGTTTGCTGATGCATGATGTGCCTTTTCCCGAGCCTGAAGGTCGGTTGATGCTGGCGGTAATTCCGCAAGCAATTCATCAGCCAATTCAGCTGGCAGTATGGCCTTTGGCTGCAGCAGGCCAAGACCAAGGGTTTCTGTTACCTGAAGGAGGCCGAATGGAGGGGGCGTGCCCAGCTTCAAGTTGATGGCCAACGCATCGGCCACACGGCGCTCGAACATACCAATCGAGACCTCAACGGCCTCAGCTCCGGTGAAGATTTGTTCGATCACGTCGTCTGCCTCTGCTTTTGACATGCCGTCCCGTACCCAGGCGTCTGCTACTCCTAGCTCGGACTTGACTAGCACTGAAGCCAGAGCCAGATGCCGCCCCCGCTTGACGATCGCGAAGAAGCTTTGTGCGCCGGAACCATCAGGCATTGAGGCCATGACATTGCGTATTTCTGCCCTTGGCGTACCGGCAGGAGGCCCAGCTTTTGGACGTAACGCGCGGATCGCGGCGTCAATTTCCGATCGGCGGGTTTCTATCAGCCATGGCCGAACGCGCACGAGGCGATCAACGGAATTGCTCGACACTGATTGCCCGGCGGTGCCGTTTGCTAGGACCGACAATACCGCCGCGCCGACTTCCCGGTCTGCATCCAGAGCGAACCCGAGAACGGCTTCTCGAATTGCAGCTACATCGCTGGCGGCGAATGTAGCAGCGAAAGCGGCACGGTGTTCGGATGGAAATGTGGCAACGGTTTGCGCCAATTCGGCATGGATGGCGAAAGGGTCGTCATCCATGGCCTTCGCGATTTTGGCAAAATGAGCGAACATATCCGGTAGGTTCGCCGATGCCGGTTCGGAGAGGCCCTCGCGGTCAATGGCTCCCACAAGAGCCTCTTGCAGCGGCCGCCCAGGATCAAGTTCGGCATGGGCAAACGCACGCCCGACCAGCATGAGGACGGGGCCAGATAGACCTCCTCGGATAATGGCCTGCTCCACGGCTTGCCTCACCTCGTCAATATCAGCCCGAGCCTGAGCCCGTCCGCCATTCGCGTCGATCCGGAGCGCATCTAACGCGGACTGGAGAATGAACGCATACCCATCAACCATTTCATCGTTAGGGCGCTTGCGGCTTGCTTCCGTGAGGAGGCCCTCCAGAACCTGAACCGTCGCGCCAACACTAGCCAGCATGCGACCAGAAGCCAAAGCGTCCTCGCTGGGGTTACCGCGACGGAGATCACGTCCTACCAACTTTGCTAGTTGTACGATCGACGAACGAGGGGGCATGTTGGCCTTCTGGCAAATCGGAGAGGATCAAGGATAATGATCATGCCGCGACATCGAGGATAGTTCCAATTCCGCATCAAGCCTGCCGCAGTTCACCTGCCGCAGGGCCGCAGCAACCCGCACCGCTACGCAGAGAGAGTTTGAAGCCAGCGCCTTTCCCTCCGCCATTACCTCGTTGCAAACTCTCGCTGGCGTCGATGGAGTGCCCGAAATCCTTTTGTAGTAACTGCCCAGCTACCTCGACCAAGCTCAGGCCAATCGTAATCGTCCAATCAGG
>CALFRN010000341.1 GCA_937919085.1 uncultured Reyranella sp. | reverse complement strand
CGGGCGGTGCCGTCATCCGCTGCGGCGCGGCGCAGACGGTCGTTGATCGCAAGGCCGAGGCCCGTTTCCGGAATGGCCATGACCGCGATGCGGCCGATACCCGGCCGGTCGAGCAGTCGCATCTGGGCAAACAGGTTGGCCGCCGCCTCGGCGAGATCGCCCGAGGGGCTGAGATTGTAGGTCAGCATCGCGCCTGGCGGCACCGTGGGACCGAAGGCCAGCAGACCCTCGTCGGCGTCGGCGCTGGTCGCGTTCAGTCGGACCGGCCGCGCCGGCGCGTAGTGGCTTGCGAGCTGGCCTGGTGATTTGTGCGGCGAATCGCCGGCGGGAAGCGCATGGCTCACGGCGATCGGGCCGATCGCCGCCTCGATCGCCTCGCGCGGGACGCCACCGGGGCGCAGCAGGGTGGGCGTCGCCGCCGAAAGATCGAGCACCGTGGACTCGACACCGACAAGGCAGGGGCCGCCGTCGAGGATGAGGGGTACGCGATCGCCCAGGGACTCCGCGACATGTTCGGCCCGGGTCGGGCTGATGGCGCCGCTGCGGTTGGCGGACGGCCCCGCGATCGGCCGGCCCGACGCCCGGATCAGCGCCTGGGCGACCGGATGCGAAGGCGCGCGGATCGCCACGGTATCGAGGCCGGCGGTCGCCAGCAGCGCGATGGGCGAACCCGGGCTGCGCGGCAGCACCAGCGTAAGTGCGCCCGGCCAGAAGTGCGCCGCCAGCCGGTCGGCGGTGTCGTTCCAGCGCACGAAATGTTGCGCGGCCTCGGCGTCGAGCACGTGGCTGATCAGCGGATTGAACTGCGGCCGTCCCTTGGCCGCGAAGATCGCCGCGACCGCGCGCTCGTTGGTGGCGTCGCCCCCCAGGCCGTAGACCGTTTCCGTCGGGAAGGCGACCAGCTGGCCGTCGCGCAACAGCCGTGCCGCCTCGGCCACGGATTTTGCGGTCGGTGCCGCAATCTTCATCGCGCCGCCTTGCTGCGGGCGATGAAATGCGGATTGGAAAAGCGCGGCTTGCCGTAGGTGAGGGGCTGGCCGTCGGTCGTGACCACTTCGCCGCCGGCGGCGTCGAGCACGCCGTGACCGGCAGCGGTGTCCCATTCGTTGGTCGGGCCGAAGCGGGGATAGATGTCGGCCTTGCCTTCGGCGATCAGGCAGAATTTCAGCGACGAGCCCGCCTGCACGCGATCGGCAACGCTGAGGTTGTTGTTGCGGAACCAGATGTCGAGGTCGCTGTAGATGGCATGGCTGCGGCTGGCGCATGCCGTCAGGCCCTGCGGCGGTGCCGGGCGCGTGGTGATCGCGGTGAAGGCGCCGCCGCCCTCGCGCTTGTCGGCGCCGAGGCCGGCCGCGCCGCGCCACAGCGTCTCGGTGGCGGGCGCCAGCACGATGCCCAGCGTCGGTCGGCCGTCCTCGATCAGGGCGATGTTCACCGTGAACTCGCCGTTCCTCTTGATGAACTCCTTGGTGCCGTCGAGCGGATCGACCAGCCAGAACGGACCGCCATCGAGCTTGGGCATGCCGCCCGCCGCCATTTCTTCCTCGGCGACCACCGGTGTCCCGGGCGTGAGCTTCCGCAGGCCGGCCGCGATGATCAGCTCGGCGGCCTGGTCGGCATCGGTGACCGGACTCTTGTCGGCCTTGTCGCGCACGCCGAGGTCGCCGGCATAGATGCGCATGATCTCGCGGGCGGCGGCTTCCGCGAGCTCGGTGCAGGCGTCGCGCAGGGTCTTGGGTGAAGGCAGTGCGGTCACTGGAAGGGCTTGCCTTGTTGCAGGGGCCGACCTTATAGCCCATTCATCCATGGCAAACAGGCTTCTGGGCGTCATATCTGCCCTTCCCGAGGAGTTCGCCCATCTCTCGGACCAGTCGGGCCCGTCGAGTGAAATCGGTGGGCTCACCTTCTGGCGCGGCCTGATTGCCGGCCGCGAGGCTGTGTTCGTGGAGTCGGGCGCCGGCAAGGTCAATGCGGGCGTTGCCACGGCCCTGCTGCTCGATCGCTTCGGCTGTCGCGCCCTGATGCTGTGCGGCGTGGCCGGCGGGCTGGATCCGGCGTTGGGTGTCGGTGACATCGTCGTCGGCACCGGCCACATCCAGCATGATTACGGCATCGAAAAGGATGACGGATACACCCACATCCAGCCCGGCAGCCGGCCGTCGCTGGGCGGCGAATGGACACCGGGCTATTTCGTTGCCGAGCCGGTGGTGGCGCGCCTGCGGGCGGCACTTGATGGCCTGGCACTGGAGCCCTTGCCGCACGAGGTCGGTGTCGGTCGGCGCGAACCGAAGGTCAGCTTCGGCGCGATCCTGACTGGCGACAGCTTCCTCAATTCGGAGCGCACACGGCGCCGCCTGTTCGAGCGCTTCGGTGCCCACGCCGTCGAGATGGAAGGCGGCGCGGTGGCACAAGTCGCCCGACGCTGGGGCGACGACATTCCCGTCGTCAATATCCGCTGCCTCAGCGATCTGGCCGGCGCCGGGAGCCACCTCGACTTCCGCGCCTTCCTTCCGGTCGCCGCACGCTATGCCTCGCAGGTCGCGCACCGGCTGGCGCCGGT
>CALFRN010000340.1 GCA_937919085.1 uncultured Reyranella sp. | reverse complement strand
CGGCCGATCGCGGCGGCCTGCGCCCGACCGCGCTCGGTGAGCGCCGAATCCTTCATGCCCTGGAGGCGCCGCTCGAGATTCCAGGCAGTTTCGCCATGGCGCAACAGATAGAGCGGCGCGGTGAGCATCGATGTCATGCGGCCCTGCTCATCCAGTTCACCGACACGGCGAAGCCAAGACGCTCGTAGAATCGCAGCGCGTGGCGATTGACGGCATGCACGCCCAGTTCGACATGGCTGGCCCCCTGCCCGCGCGCCCATTCCATCGATGCCGCCGTCAGCTTGGCGCCGATCCCGCGGCCGCGCCGGTCGGCGCGGACCACGAGAGTGTCGAGCACCACCACCTTGCGCGGCACGGCACCGGCGAACGGTGATGGCGGCCGCGGCAGCAACACGGCGAGCCCGATCACCTCGGCCTCGGGCGTGGCCTCGGCCACGAGCACCGTCGAGTCCGGGTCGGCCAGCCACTGCCCAATCTGCTCCCAGGTCCGCGCCGGCCCCTCGAGCGGCCGGAAGAAGTCCGGCCGCGCCTGGTGGTGGAACTCGTCCAGTTCCTCGAACAGCGCGCAGAGCGCGTGGTAGTCGCCGAGTGTCGCCGGGCGCACGTGAATGGACATCACGCCGCCAGCACCAGCCGATCGTTCGCCGCGGCAAAGCCGAAATTCTCGTAAAAGCGCCGAGCGTCACGGTTGACGTCGCCGACGATGGCTTCGACCTGGACGGCCCGGCGCTGGCGCGACCATTCGACGGCGGCCGCCAGCAATCGTCGCCCGACCCGGCGGCCACGCAGGTCGGCGCGGACCACGAGATTGTCGACCTCGACGATCTTGTGCGCGACTGCGCCATCCATCGGGACGATCCGTGTCAACAGCACGGCCACGCCCAGGATTCCTCTCTCGCTTTGCGCCACCAGCAGGGTCGTTGCCGGACTTTGCAGCCATGCCATGACCTGCTCGCGGGCATGGGATGGATTGTCCAGCAGATCGCACAGCGCTTCGCAGTCGCGCGGGCCCGCCAGCCGAACGCGAATCGGCAATAGCGGCGGCTCCGTGGTATCCAGTTCAGTCTCGATGATCGACATGTCGTCCTCCGGTTGCGGTCCCGCCGCGGCCCGGAGGCCCGTTCCAGAAACACAGAAGCCGCCGGGATGCGGCGGCTTCGTTGAGTCATGACCCTTCGCGCCGCCTATGTCAGGGGCGTAAAATACCAAGCGTTCTGGGACAGGGTCGTGCGCATGGGCATTTTATAGGACGTCGCGCCTGCAGCTGTCAACGTGATTGCCATCACTCAGCCGCGACAGCCATAGCCTGCTTGAGGCCGGGCATGGTGAAGCCGAGCTTGTCGAGCTTGGCGATCATGTCCTTGCCGGTCTTCTCGTCGATCTCGACCAGCGGCGGACGAACCGGTGTCCAGTGGGCATCAGCGCCATAGTGCGCGATGCAGTACTTGAGGCCGGGGATCATGACGTAGCCCTGCATGACGCCGCGCACCTCGTTGATCCAGGCCTGCAGCTTCTCGCCTTCGGGCGTCGCGTACTTCTTATAGGTTTCCGCAATCTTGCCCGGGTTGATGTTGGCAGTGGCGCTGATGCAGCCCGCGCCGCCCGACTTGATGTTCTCGATCAAGGGCTTTTCGTTGCCGGAGAAAACGTCGAAGCCATCCTTGGCGAACGCGTCGATCATGCTCTTGGTGTGGGGCCAGTCGTCGGACGAATCCTTCATGCCGGCGATCTGCTTCGGATAGGCCTTCATCAACCGTTCGACCAGCTTGTGGCTGATCGGCACCGCCGACACCGGCGGGATGTGATAGAGATAGACGCGGAGCCGTTCGTCGCCGACGCGCTGCACCACCTCCGAGAAAAAACGGAACAGCCCCTCCTCCGGCACGCCCTTGTAATAGAACGGCGGCAGCATCAGCACGCCCGACACGCCGAGCTTGGTGGCATGGGCGCTCACCTTGGCGGCTTCCGTGATCGAGCAGGCGCCGGTGCCGGGCATCATGCGGGCCGTCGGCACGCCGGCCGAAACGGCAGCGTCGAGCAGGCCCATGCGTTCGTCGGCCGACATCGAATTGGCTTCGGAGTTGGTGCCGAACACCGCCAGGCCGCAGTCCTGGCTGATCAGCCACTTGCAGTGGGCAATGAATCGGCCGACATCCGGCGACAGATCGCGCTTGAAGGGTGTGACGACGGGCGAAAGTACGCCTTTGATCCGCGCTGCGGTCATGATTTGATTTCTCCAGGGAGTGGCGCACCTTTTCTGCAACGAAGCGCCGGAGACGTCCAGTGGCAGGTTCAATGAACGACATTCTTCCCGAAGACGGAACCGCCGGCACTTTGATCGGCCGCGTATGGCGAAAAGGCGCTGCGGAAGGACCCAGCGTCGTTGCCGTACGGGCCGAAGGGGTATTCGACATCACCGCCGCGGTGCCGACAGTCGCCGATTTGTGCAACGCGGCCGACCCGCTGGCGCTGGCCCGCAGTCCCGGCGAGCGCATAGGTTCTCTGGAAGAGACCATCCCCAACTTGCTGGCGCCGATCGACCTGCAGGCGATTAAGGCCGCCGGCGTCACCTTTGCCGTCAGCCTGCTGGAACGGCTGATCGAGGAACACGCCAAGGGCGATCCGGCGCGGGCCGAGACGGTACGCGGCGAACTCAATTCGATCATCGGGGCCGACGTCAGCACCATCAAGCCCGGCTCACCCGAGGCCGAGGCGCTGAAGAAGTCGCTGATGGCGCGCGGCGCGTGGTCGCCCTATCTCGAGGTCGGCATCGGCCCCTATGCCGAGATCTTCACCAAGGCGCCAGCCATGGCCGCCGTCGGCTACGGCGCCGAAATCGGCATCCGGGCGGACTCCGACTGGAACAACCCCGAACCGGAAGTGACGCTGGTCGTGAACGCCAAGGGCGCGATCGTCGGCGCGACCCTGGGCAACGACGTCAACCTGCGCGACATCGAGGGCCGCAGTGCCCTGCTGCTCGGCATCGCCAAGGACAACAACGCTTCCTGCGCGCTCGGCCCCTTCATCCGCCTGTTCGACCAGACATTTGCCCTCGATGACGTGCGCAAGGCCAAGGTCGAGCTGGAAGTCACCGGCCCCGACCAGTTCCGCCTGCGCGGGCAGAGCGATCTCTCCAAGATCAGCCGCGACCCGACCGACCTCGCTGCCCAGGCGATGAAGACACATCAGTATCCCGACGGCATGGTGCTGATGACCGGCACGCTGTTCGCCCCAACCGAACCCCGCACCAAGGGCGGCACCGGCTTCACGCATATGGTCGGCGACCAGGTTTCCATCCGTTCGCCCAAGCTCGGCACGCTCACCAACCAGGTGAACCATTGCGACAAGATCCCGCCCTGGACGTTCGGCGTCGGCGCGTTGATGCGCAATCTGGCGGCAAGAGGACTTCTCAAGTGACATTCCGTCGCCTCGAACGGAGCGACGCGAAGCCGAGAGGCCCTTTCTCCACGTCTGAGCCATTTGTCGTGGAGAGAAGATCTCTCCACTCCGCGCTGAGCCTGCCCCGAGGGCACTTGAGGGGCGCTCCGGTCGAGACGACGGAATACTGAGATGACCGATCTCACCCTCCTCCCGGCCTCCGACTTGCGCGAACAGATCGCGGCGAAGAAGGTTTCACCGGTCGAGCTGACCAAGGCGGTGCTGGCGCGGGCGGACAAGCTGCAGCCGGTGCTGAACTGCTTCATCACGATCGCCGGCGAGCAGGCGCTGAAGGCGGCGCAGGCGGCCGAGAAGGCGGTGATGGACGGCCAGCCGTTGGGCCTGTTGCACGGCATTCCCTTCGCCGCCAAGGATCTCGTCAACACCGCCGGCGTGCGCACGACCTTCGGCTCGCTGCTGCACGAGAACAACGTGCCCAAGGAAGACGCGGTCGCCGCCGCGCGCATGAAGACGGCCGGCGCCATCCTGTTCGGCAAGACCACGACGCCGGAATTCGGGCACAAGGCGCTGACCGACTCGCCGCTGTTCGGCCGTACCCGCAATGCCTGGAGCGCCGCCCATACATCGGGCGGCTCGAGCGGCGGATCCGCGGTCGCCGTGGCGGCCGGCATCGGTCCGATCGCGATTGCGACCGACGGCGGCGGCTCGACGCGCATTCCTGCGGCGGCCAACGGCATGGTCGGCCTGAAACAGAGCAACGGCGTGATCCCGCACAGCCAGGTCGCCGACGCCTTCGGCAATTACACCTACGTGACGCCGATGACGCGCACGGTCATGGACACGGCGCTGATGCTGCAGGCGATGGCAGGCGCCGACGCGTCCGATCCGTGGTCGATCGGGCTGGTGCCGCAGGACTACATCGCCGCCGCCCGGCCTGAAGGCGACCTCAGGGGCAAACGCATCCTGTTCAGCGCCACCTTCGGCAAGACGACGGTCGCCGCGGAAGTGCGCACGGCTTTCGAGCGATCGCTCGTCCGGCTGCGCGAACTGGGTGCCGAGCTGATCGAGCTCGAAGACGATCTGCCCGACATGGAGCCGATCTGGAAGATCATCAATCACACGACCTGGAAAGCGCGGTTCGACGATCTGATCCGCCGCGACGGCAACCGCATGTCATCCTCGCTGGTGCGCCAGGTCGCCATGGCGGCGGAATGGAGCGGCGCCGACTACCAGCGCGCCCAGTTCCAGCGCACCGACCTTTTCCGCAGGATCCAGGGCTGGTTCGAGAGCGCCGACTATCTGGTGACGCCGACGCTCTCGCGCACCGCCTTGCCGATCGACCAGGACCTGTTCGAGCCGATCCGCATCGACGGCGTCGAGGTGGGCGAGCTCAGGCGCAACTGGTTCCCCTACACCATGCCATTCAACATCACCGGCCATCCGGCGCTCACGCTGTGCTGCGGATACGGCTCCGAGAGTTTGCCGATCGGCCTGCAGATCGTCGGCCGCTTCCGCGACGATGCCTCGGTGCTGCGCGCGGCCGCACTCTACGAAGCCTCCGAAAACTGGCTGTCGCACCGGCCCGATCTATGACGCGGCCACCGCCCCTGTCGGCGGCGGAAATCCAGGCCCGCGTACTGCACCGTGATGGACTGATCCTGGTGATCGACAAGCCGGCTGGCCTCGCCGTCCATGCCGGCCCGAGCCGGGCGCCCAACCTCGAAGAATGTTTCGATGCGCTGCGTTTCGGCCTGCCGCGCCCGCCGGCCCTCGCGCACCGGCTCGATGCCGACACGTCCGGCGTCCTGGTGCTGGGGCGACACCCCAAGGCGCTGGCCAAGCTCGGGCGGTTGTTTTCCGGCCATGCGACCGAGAAGACCTATTGGGCGGTGATCCAAGGGAGGCCGCCGGCCGATGAAGGCGTGTTCGACCAGCCGCTGCTGAAGCTCAACACCAAGGCCGGCTGGACAGTGAAAGTGTCGGACAAGGGCCAGACCGCCGTGACCCGCTATCGCACCCTGGGCCGCGCGCCCGGCATGACGTGGCTCGAGCTGAAGCCCGAAACCGGCCGCACCCACCAGATCCGCGTTCATTGCGCCGATGCCGGCTGCCCGGTGATCGGCGACCGCTTCTACGGCCAGCCCGAACCCGGCCAGCAGCTGCACTTGCATTCGCGTGCCATCGTGCTGGCGCTGTCGAAGAACAAGCCGCCGGTCGTCGTCACCGCCCCGCCGCCACCGCACATGCGGGCGGCGCTGCAGGCCTGCGGCTTCAGTCCTTCGACTTGACCCAGATGCGGAGCCTGTCGCCAATCTCGTAGCCGGCCTCGCGGGCGGCCTTCAGCTCGTCGCCCGACTCGTAACCCACCAAAGCCAGTCGCGGGAAAGTCCGGGCCGCCTGAAGTGCCAGTGCGCGCCACACCGCCGGCGCATCTCGCGCATCGGCGACCACATTGGTCAATCCGACGACGCCCCCGGCACGATACAACATGCCGCCGGCCACGACCTGGAAGCCACGGCGGCCGATGAACATGGCAAAGTCGGGATCGTCGAACGGCAGGCCTGCCGCACCCTTGGACTCGCGTTGCCACACAATGTCCGACGGCACGTCGGCGACCGGCATCGTATTGCGGATCCAGCGGGCCTCGAGCAGCAGTTCGAAGCCCCGACGCGACAGGTCGAGCGCGCGGAAGCTGTCCTTCACCGACCAGCGGCCGGGCAGGTTCGATTTCAGCAGGATGTCGATGGCGTCGCGTTGTTCGGCGAGCGCCGCCTTGCCGGGCTGCAGCGTCACGACGTTGGGATAGAAGCGCGGCACCGGCTCGGCAATGGCCCAGAGGTGCGGCAGGAAGCGGCCCGGCCGGCCATGCGCGCGGCAGACCGCATCGCACCAGCGCGCGTTGTTGAACGCAGCCGGGAGCGTAAAGTCCTTCAGGCGCGTACTTCCTCTCGCTGGAAGATCACGTAGGCGGCGGCGAACACCACGATCATTCCGGCGATCAGGCCGGTTATCTGCGGCCAGATCAGGATCAGGCTCTGGTCGAGCGGCAGCGGCGCGCCCGGAATGACGCCGCGCATCTGCGCCGGCAGCATGCTGGCGAAGGTCCGGGTCTCGGGATTGAGCAGGCCGACGACGGCCTCGCTGAACAGCGTGCCGGGAGAGAAGCGCGCCAGCACGAGCCCCAGCTGCTCGACCGCGAGATATTGCTCGGCGCTGTGGATCTGCGACGGGGCAAAGCCGATGGTGATCGCCGAGGCGATCATCGGCCACAGCAGGAAGAAGAACAGCCAGAGGCCGAGCGCACAGAGCGCCGATGTCGCGGTCGAGCGGAAGATCACCGAAAACAGCAGCGAGGCCGCCAGCCACACGCCGCCATAGGCGATCGCCGCCAGCAGGAAGCAGGCGCCACGGGCCACTTCGACGCCGCGCGGCGGCAGGCCAAGCAGCAGCAGGCCCGCGCCGAACACGATCAGCCAGAGCGCTGCGAGCGCTACCGCGAGCGTGGCGAGCCCGCCCAGGAATTTGCCGAGCAGCAGGGCGTCGCGATAGATCGGCTGCGACAGCACCCGCGAGAGCGTGCGGCGGTTGAACTCGCTGTTCACGGCGTCGAAGCCGAGGCCGATAGCCATGATCGGTATGATGAAGTTCAGGGCAAACACGAAGGAGATCGGCAGGCTTTCCGGTGCGGAGGTGAAGATGCGCAGGAACAGGTAGGAGTCCTGCTCCGTGACGGTGCGCAGCTGCTGCAGCGACGCGGCAACCGGAAAGGCACCGAAGACGATCACGAACAGCATCAGCACCATCATGCGGGCGCTCGACAGATGATCGGCGAATTCCTTCATGAACACCGGGCCGAGGCCGGTGAAGGGCGAACCCTCGCGTTTGCTGCCGCGCGGTCCTCTTCTAGGCAGCATCGCGCACCTCCTCGAAGTAGCGCGTATAGACCTCTTCAAGGCTGGGCTGGAGGTCGGCCAGCCGCGTCAGCGATCCGCCTGAGGACACGATGCGTTGCGCCACGGCAGCACGCACGTCGCGATCGGCGACGACCCGCCAGGCACCATTCCCGCTTCCCGGGGCCCCTTCCGGCACGACGGTCTGCACGCCCTCGACGCCGCGCAGGGCGACGGCGATATCGACGCCCGAGGCTTCTACCAGGATCGGATGGCCGGCTCCCAGCACCTGGTTGGCGAGTTCGACCACCGATCCCATCAAGGCGATCTTGCCGCGGTTGAACAGGGCGACGCGATCGCAGACGCTCTGCACGCGATCGAGCAGATGCGAGGAGATCAGCACGGCCACGCCCGCCTTCTTGAGACCGCGGATCATCTCCAGCAGCTCGAAGGTGGCATGCGGATCGAGCCCCGAGGTCGGCTCGTCGAGGATCGCCACCTCGGCCTGCTTCATCACGATCTCGGCAATGCCCAGCCGCTGGCGCATGCCGCGCGAAAACGTCGCCACCCGCTTGTCGAGCACGTCGGCGAGCTGCACGCTCTCCATGGCGTCGCTGATGCGCTTCTCGGCGTCGCGGCGCGGGATGGCCAGCAGCCGCGCGGTGTAGCGCAGGTTCTCACGCGCCGTCAGGTGGTCGTAGAAACCCACGGCATCGGGCAGGTAGCCGACGCGGCGCTTGACCTGGAGCGGCTGGCGCACCGGGTCGAAGCCCAGCACATTGACCGTGCCGCCGCTGGCTTCGGTAAGGCCGAGCAGCATCAGGATGGTCGTCGTCTTGCCCGCGCCGTTGGGCCCGAGCAGGCCGAAGATCTCGCCGCGGCGGATATCGAGATCGATGGCATCGACCGCGCGGGTCGCGCCATAGAGTTTCAGCAGCCCGCGGACTTCGATGACGTTGTCGCTCATCGCCGGCGGTCTATCGCCGGCCAAAACGCGCCACCGCGCCCAGCAGCACCAGCAGCGCCACGGCGATGATGCCGATGCCGGCCAGGCCCCACAGCGTCGAGGTCGTGACGGTGATGCGGAAATCCGCCACGCTTGATTCGCCGCGCGCCGTGGCGCGGAACGAGCCCACATAGTCGCCGGCGATCGCCTTGTCGGCTGGCGTCACCATGACCTGGACCTCCCTCTTCTCGTTTGGTGCGAGGGAAGCGATGGTCTTGGGGTTGAACTCGACCTTCCAGTTGGTCGGCACGGTGCCGGCCATCTCGATCTCGTCGACCGCCGCGGTGCCGTCGTTGTTCAGCACCAGCGTATAGGTCGAAGCCTTGCCGATCTCGGCCTCGCCCGAGAGGCGGCCGTCCTTGGTCGACAGCGCGAGGCGGCCCTGGCCGCTGATCTGCAGGGTCACGCGCAGGTCGGCCGTGGCACCTTCGGCCGCGACCTTGACCAGCACCGGGTAGTCGCCGGCCTTGACGTCGCGCGGCGGCGTCACCTTGATCTTGATGTCCTTGGTCTGCCCCGCCTCGATCGGGATCGAGCTGATCTCGTTGGAGCCGAAGCCCTCGGTGAAGGTCGTCTGGAAATTGGCCGGACCCTGCGCCGACAACGCAACCGTGAGATCCCGGCCGCTGTCGTTGCCGACCGTGACCGAATATTCGAACGCCGAGCGCGGCGTGCCCCGCAGCGACGGCAGGCGCGACTTGAGGCTGAGCTTGGCCGGCGCCTCGGTGCCGACGGTGAGCGTGAGCGGCAGCTCCGCCGACTGCAGCCGGCTGCCTTTGGCGCTCAGCACGACCTGCTGCGAACCGGGCTTGGCGTCCTTCGGCACCTCGACGCGCAACTGCAGGCCGACACTCTCGTTCTGGCCCGGCATCGCCGAGGCGACCGGCTGGCCGCCGCCCAGGATGTCGATCTTCCATCCGCTGGGCACGCCGGACAGCGAAAGCGCCATGGCTTCGGGCGCCAGACCCGAGTTCTGCATCTTGATCCGGATGGTCGAGATCTCGCCGGCACGAACCGTCTGGGCCGGGTAGTCGGTCAGCAGGAACAGGCCCTGCATAACCGGCAGATCGGCAGCAAAGGCCTGCGATGCCGCAAATGGCGCGACAAGCAGTGCAAGCAGGGTGATCAGGCGGCGCATTGTCGGCATTCCTCGAGGTTTCCTGTGGTTCAGGCGGCGGCGCTGGGACGTGCCTTCATGCGACCGAACCAGGCGGTGAGGTTCTTGCAGTCGGGACTGAGTGGCTGCCCGACGTTGCCCATGAAATCGAGGAACGCAAACAGGAAAACGTCGGCCAGGGTGAGCTTGCTGCCGGCGACGAAGGGGTTGCTGCCCATCAGCCCGTCCAGCCACGTCAGCTTCTTCTGGGCCGAGGCCTTCAGATCGTCGGCCGCCTGCGGGATGCAGTGGATGCGATCCTGGAACATCTTCAGGCCGGCGGAGAAGCGAAATCCGTTGGCTGCCGGTTCGACGATGTTGAGGTCGATGCGGCGAACCCACATCCGGGTCTTGGCACGCTCTTCCGCCGTATCGCCGATCAGCGAGGGTGTGTCCTTCTTGATCTCGTCGATGTACTCGCAGATCGCCGTGATCTCGGCCAGCACCGTGCCGTCGTCCAGCTCGAGCGCCGGACACTGGCCCGAGGGATTGACCTTCAGGTAGGCGTCCTTGCGGTTCTCGCCGCCGCGCAGATCGACCTCGACCTTGGGCACGTCAAAACCCTTCTCGGCCATGAACATGCGGACCATGCGCGGGTTGGGGCCGACGGAATTGTAGAACTTCATTGCTTGCTCCCTTATCGCCAAGGCTCGATGAGAATCTTGGTGTGCTTCTCCGGATTTGCCAGTTCCTCGAACGCTTCCTTTACACCATCGAGCCCGACTTTGGCGGTAATCAGGGCCTCGGCCTCCACTTTGCCTTCGGCCAGCAGGCCGAGCGCACGGGCGAACTCCTCGGGCGTGTAACCCAGCACGAACTGCAGGTTCAGTTCCTTGAAGATGGCGAACATCGGTTCGATCGTATCGGGCTCCATGCAGACGCCGGCGACGATGATCCGGGCGTCGCGAGGTGCCTTCTCGAACACCTGTTGAAGCAGTCCCGGCACGCCGACGCACTCGAAGATCGCCGCGCGCCGGTCGGTCGCCAGACTGGCGTAAGGCGATTCCCTGGCCGGATCGACCACGACGTCGGCTCCCATCCTGACCGCGAGCTCGCGCCGCTTGGGCGAGAGGTCGGCCGCCACGATCGGCCTCACGCCCTTCAGGCGGAGCGCCGCGATGACGGCAAGACCGACCGGGCCGCAGCCGATGACCAGCGGCGCCTCGTCACCAGTGAGCGCACCCTTCTCGACCGCATGCACGCCGACAGCCAGCGGCTCGGTCAGCGCCGCATGTTCGGTCGGCAGGCCGTTGGGCACTTCCAGCATCAGCGGCGCCGACAGCAGCATCCGCTCGGCATAGCCACCGACATAGCTGTTGGAATAGCCCATGCCCTTGGGGCCGTCGGCCTCGATCATCAATGGCATGGCGCAGACGCGTGTGCCGGGTTTCAGGCGGCGCTCGGTCTTCGGGCCGTAGTCGAGGACCTCGCAACAGAATTCGTGGCCGAACACGACGTCACGCGTGAGATCCATCGGCACGCGCCCGGGAGTCCGCTTGGCCACGGCAACCATGCGATGGGCGTGCTTGGCCGCGTGCAGATCCGACCCGCAGATGCCGCAGGCCAGTGTCCTGGTCAGCACCTGGCCGATGCCCGGCACGGGCTCCGGCACGGTATCGACGACGATGTCGCCGCCGCGGAAGATAGCCGCCCTCATGCGATGAAATCCCTCGTCGTCTGCACGAAATCGGCCAGCCGGTCGTGGTGCACCCAGTGGCCGGCATTGTCGAACTCGACGACCCTGGCACTCTTGAAGTGCTTGATCCGGCCGTCCGTCTCCGGATTCGAGGCCCAGCTTTCCTTGCCGTAGACCAGCAGAGTCGGACACGCGATCTGCGTCCACAACTGCTCGATGTCGGCATAGCTCATGTCATAGGGCGCCCAGGCGCGGACGTAGTTGTCGAACTTCCAGCTGTAGGTGCCGTCCTCGTTCTGGTTGACGCCCTGCTGGGTAAGGTGCCGTGCCTGCTCGGCGCTGAGATGCTTGTTCTCCTCCTGCATGCGCTTGAAGGCATCTTCTATGGTCGGGTACTTGCGCGGGCCTCGCGCCGACAGTTTGCGCTGCTCCTCGATCCAGTCGCGCATGCGCTCGGCCATCGATTTCTTGCGCTCGGCGATCACCTTGGGCGACGGCCCCAGTCCCTCTATCGCCACCAGCCGGCGCACCTTCTCTGGGTAGATGCCGGCGTAGCGCAGGCAGATGTTGCCGCCCAGCGAATGGGCAACGATCGTCACCGGCGCCAGCGCCTGCTGATGCACGAGTTGCGCGAGATCGTAGATATAGGCCGACATCGAGTAGTTGCCGTCGGGCGACCACTGGCTGTCACCGTGGCCGCGCAGGTCGGGACAGATGACGTGCCAGTCCTGGCGCAGCGACTGCGCGACCCAGTCCCAGTTGCGGCAATGGTCGCGGCCGCCATGGACCAGGAGCAGCGGCGGCGCTTCCGGGTTGCCCCAGTCGACGTAGTGAAGGCGCAGACGTTGTGAGAAAAAGACCCGGGAAGTCGGGCCTGGCGTATCGTTGAGTGTGGTTGTCATGCCTTCCTCTATAGCGAATCCTGCGGGATTGCGTCACTCTGGGGAGCATGATGAGCGCTGAGCAGAACGAGCTGATCACCCGGATCGGCCCCGGGACCAAATGTGGCGCGCTGATGCGGTACTACTGGCATCCGGTGGCCCTCACGGACGACCTGCCGGCGGACCGACCGGCCAAGCCGGTCCGGGTGCTCGGCCAGGATTTCGTGCTGTTCCGCGACGAGCGCGGCCGACACGGGTTGCTCGACCGCGACTGCCCGCATCGTGGCGCCGACCTCGCCTTTGGCCGCCTCGAAGACGGCGGCCTGCGCTGCCTGTTCCATGGCTGGTTGTTCGATGTCGATGGCAATTGCCTGGAAACCCCGGCCGAGCCCGAAGGCAGCGTGCTCTGTCAGCGGGTCCGCCAGAGGAGCTATCCGGTCGTGGTCAAGAACGGCATCGTGTTCGCCTATCTTGGCGAAGGTGAGCCGCCCGCCTTTCCCGATTTCGACTGTTTCCTGGCACCCGGCACCCACGCCTTCGCCTTCAAGGGGCTGATCGAGTGCAACTGGCTGCAGGCACTGGAAGTCGGCATCGATCCGGCGCATGCCTCCTACCTGCATCGCTTCTACGAGGACGAAGACACCGGCGGCGCCTACGGTAAGCAGTTCCGCTCCGCTTCGGCCGATTCCGACATCCCGATGACGCGACTGCTGCGCGAGTTCACGCGGCCCAAACTCGATGTCGAGGCGACCGACTATGGCCTGCGCCTGTTCGCGCTGCGCAAGCTCAATGACAAGCACACGCATGTGCGGGTCACCAACCTCGTCTTCCCCTATGCCTTCGTCATTCCGATGAGCGCCGAGATGACGATCACGCAATGGCATGTGCCGATCGACGACACGAGCTGCTATTGGTACGCAATATTCACCAGCTTTGGCGCGCCGGTCGATCACGCCGCGATGCGCGAGCAGCGGCTGAAGCTGTATCAGCTGCCCGACTACCGCCCCCGGATCGGACGTCACAACGACTACGGCTACGACGTCGCCGAGCAACGCAACCAGACGTTCACAGGCATGGGTTTCGACATCAATGTTCATGACCAGTGGGCGATCGAAAGCCAGGGTCGCATCCAGGACCGTACGCGCGAGCATCTCGGCACCACCGACAAGGCGATCGTCGCCTATCGCCGCATGCTGTTGTCGGCGATCGGCCGGGTCGCCGGCGGGCAAAAGCCGCCGATGTGGCTCGACCCGGCGCACGCCGCGTCGATCCGCGGCCCGATCGCGATCGACGGCATGGGCCCCACTCAAGGCTGGGAGGCCTATTGGAAGGACGTCGATGCCCGTCGCCGCAGCAGCTCGAGTTGGGCCGCCAGCACCTTGCCGCCCCTGGTCGCCTAGAAGCCCGCATGCATCTCGCGGAAAAAGCCGGCCTGTGGACCGCCGACCGACAGGCCTCGGCGCGCGAGGCCGAACGCCGCATTCAGGCCGGCGAGCTTTCGGTCGTGCGCCTGGCCTTCGCCGACCAGCACGGCATTTTGCGCGGCAAGACGCTGGTGGCGGCCGAGGTTGCCGCCGCGATGAAGAACGGCCTCGGCTTCACCACCACCATGCTGCTGAAGGACACCTCGCACCGCACCGTGTTTCCGGTATGGACCCCCGGTGGCGGCTTCGGGATGAAAGAGCTGGAAGGTGCTGCCGATGTGACGATGCTGCCCGATCCGGCGACCTTCCGTGTGCTGCCCTGGGCACCGCACAGTGGCTGGATGTTGTGCGACATTCTCTTCCCCGACGGCCGGCCGATGCCGCTCGACACGCGCCACATCCTGCGCAGGAGCCTCGCTACGCTGGCCGCGCAGGGATACGATTTCGTCGCCGGACTCGAAGTCGAGTGTCATCTGTTCAAGCTCGATAAAGCGCATCTCTCGGCAGGCGACGCCGGCCAGCCCGGCCGTCCACCCGAAGTGTCCCTGCTCAACCACGGCTACCAGTACCTGACCGAACAGCGCTACGACGAGCTCGATCCCATCCTCGAGATCCTGCGCGGCAATATCGTCGATCTAGGCCTGCCGCTGCGCTCGCTCGAGGTCGAATTCGGACCGAGCCAGATCGAATTCACTTTCCGGCCCGGCACGGGCCTGGACTCCGCCGACGCCATGCTGCTGTTTCGCAGCGCGGTGAAGCAGGTCGCCCGACGCCACGGCCATCACGCCAGCTTCATGTGCCGGCCGGCGATCCCCAACGTGATGTCGAGCGGCTGGCACCTGCATCAATCACTGAAGGACAGGAAGACCGGGGCCAACGCGTTCGTCGATTCCGTCGAACCTCTGTCGGCAGTCGGCCGACACTACATGGCGGGTCTGCTGGAACACGCGCGTGGCGCCGCTGCCTTCAGTACGCCGACGCTGAACGGCTACAAGCGCTACCGCCCCTTCTCGCTGGCGCCGGACCGCGCGATCTGGGGGCGCGACAATCGCGGCGTCATGGTCCGGGTGCTGGGTGGGCCAGGCGATCCGGCAACGCATCTGGAAAACCGCGTCGGCGAACCCGCCGCCAATCCCTACCTCTACATGGCCAGCCAGATCGTGAGCGGCCTCGATGGGATCGCACGAAAGCTCGACCCTGGCCCCTCGGCCGACACGCCCTACGAAACCAAGGCACCTGGCCTGCCGCGGACCTTGAGCGAATCTCTCGCCGCCCTTGGGGACGACCTTGCACTACGCTCCGGCTTCGGCGACTTCTTCGTCGACTATTATCTCAAGCTGAAGCAGGCCGAGATCGATCGCTTCAATTCGGAGGTCAGCGACTGGGAACAGCGCGAGTATTTCTCGCTGTTCTAGCTTGCAGGAATCCCGGACTAACCATCTTCGCCGATATCCTCCTTCCAGGTTTTGGGGAATTCCTTCTGGAATCTTTTCATCAATTCCACGCAGCGAGTGTCGTTCAGGAGGGTTACCTCCACTCCGCGTGAGCGCAGGAACCTGATGTTGCCGGGAAAGGTCTTCGCCTCTCCAATGACAACTCTCGGAATCTTGAACTGAACGATTGTCCCGGCGCACATCATGCAAGGGCTCAAGGTCGTAAAGAGAGTGGTCGATCGATAGCTCTTGCGGCGCCCGGCACGCAGCAGGCAATCCATCTCTCCGTGTGCGATGGCATTGTCTTCCTGGACCCGTCTGTTCCTTCCGCGCGCCACGATGCGGCCGCCGTCCACCAGGACAGCACCAATCGGAATGCCCTTCTCCGAGTATCCGAGCCTGGCCTGCCTGTAGGCCGCTTCGAATGGCTCGAGTGACACACCTTTCTTCGGCTTTTCCTGGTGTCGCACGCTCATGGTCTCTCCCTATGCGGTCACATCACCGCTACCATTTGTATCATCAGCTAGACTCCCGGAAGAATGCGAGCGAAGCGCCTCTTCTTCCCGTCCAAAAGAGCCCTTGATGTGTCTTGGCGCCGACAAGCCTCATTGCTTGCCGCCAGCCAGCATCTTGTTCCAGCGCTTCTGCATTTCGGCCGGACTCACCTCTTCCTTGCGGGCGGAAAGAGACCAGCGGTAGCCAAAGGGGCAGGCGACCATGCCCATGCGGTCGCCATAGAACTGATCCTGAACCGGGCGCACCATGGTCGCCCCCGCGGCAATGGCCCGTTCGACCGCGGCGTCGGCATCCGGAACCTGGAGATAGAATGCCACGGGCGACCCGCCGGTGGCGGCCGGACTCCTCGCGCCGAAATCGGGGTATTCGTCGTTCAGCATGAGCAGGCTGTCGCCGATCCTGATCTCGGCATGACCGACCTTGCCGGAAGGTTCGGCCAGGCGGAATTGTTCTATCGCGCCAAAGGCCTTGGCATAGAAGTCGATCGCTGCCGCAGCGTCATGCACAGTCGCATGGGCCCGCAAGACCTGTCCCTCGTCCGATTGCTTTGCCTTCATGGCATCACCTATGTTATATTACTTTACGTAGTGTAATATAAATAGATGGCCCGTCAAGTCCCCGCCGCTTCACCCGCCCGCGGTCGTCCGCGCGATCCGCGTACCCGCGTCGCGATCCTCGCTGCGGCGCGCGCCCTGCTGGAACGGGGCGGCCTCACCGCGGTTACCATCGAGGCCATCGCGCAAAAGGCCGGCGTGAGCCGCCCGACGATCTACCGTTACTGGCCGAATGCCCCCGCGGTGGCGATGGCTGCCTTTCTCGAAGCGACCGGCGCGCCGGATGCCGCCAGGAAGGCGGCTACTCCCCTCGGTGCTCTGCGCGCCCAGCTGCACGCCGTTGCCGATGCCTTCGCCGCCCCGGCCGGACGCAGCGTCGCGGCAATGGTGGCGGCCGCGCAATCGGAAACCGAACTTGCCAAGGCATTTCGCAATGAATTCATCGCCCGCAATCGCGACGCGACAAGGACGCTGCTCGAACAGTGCATCGCCAGGAAACTGGTATCGCCCCCCGCCGACACCGACCTGGCGCTCGACCTGATCTTCGGCCCCCTGTTCTATCGCCTGCTGATGGGCCACGCGCCGATCACGCGTGGCTTCGTCGACCGCCTGCTCGACGTCGTCATCCCCGCACCCGACTGAGCACCGCCGCCGTTTCCTCGACGAAGCGCGCCGTCAATTCTCCCGCCGGCAGATCGCGTGCCAGTGTCGGCGCCTGGCCACTCCACAGCGGCATGAATTCGCTCGACCCCTTCGCCTCGGCTGCCGCGCGCAACGGCTGTGCTGCAGCAGCAGCCAGCGGAAAGGCCGGCGCATCGGGACTCATCGGGCCGACCTCACGGATGTAACGATTGACGATGCCGCGCGCCGGCCGGCCGGTGAAGACGTTGGTCAATGTCGTGCTGTCGTCTGCTGCCGACTCGAGGGCACTGCGATGAAGCGCCGTCGTCCTGGCTTCCGGTGCCAACAGATAGGCCGTACCGATCTGCGCCCCGGCAGCGCCCAGCGCCAGCGCCGCCGCAATACCGCGCCCGTCGCCGATACCACCGGCGGCGATCACCGGCACTTTCACCGCGTCGACCACCTGCGGCACCAGCGCCATCGTGCCGGCCTGACGCGCGATATCGTCGACCAGGAACATCCCACGATGGCCGCCCGCTTCCGCGCCCTGGGCGATGATGGCATCGCAGCCCTTCGCTTCGAGCCAGCGCGCCTCCTCCACCGTCGTGGCGGAACTAATGACCACAATGCCCGCGGCCTTGAGATTGGCCATCAAATCGCCGGCAGGCAGGCCGAAGTGGAAGCTCACGACATTGGGTTTGAACGCCAGCATCACCTCGCAGAGTGCGGCACTGAACGGAGCGCGCGCCGGACCGCCGGTCGCAGCCTCCTCGGAAACGCCGAGTTCGCGATAATAGGGCGCCAGTCGCTTGCGCCAGCCTGCATCCCGGTCAGCATCGACCACCGGCGGCTGATGGACGAAGAAATTGACGTTGATCGGCCGACTGGTCGCCTGCTGCACGATCTGCAGCTCGGTGCGCAATGTCTCCGGCGTCAGCATGGCTGCGGCGATCGATCCCAGGCCTCCGGCCTCGGAGACCGCGATGGTCATCTGCGCCGAACTGAGCCCGGCCATGGGCGCCTGCACGATGGGATGATCGATCCCGAACAAATCCAACAAACGTCGATCCTGCCACTTCATCCCGGCTCTCCAAAAAGTGACGGTGCCAAACCGCAATTGAGCAGCATAGCATCTGGTGGTGCACCCATATCCATTCCACTGTTCCTGCCCAAAGCCTCGAAAATTCAGGAGATCGAAGTCATGTTAAAAGTCCTGTTGTTCCTGCTGCTGCTGGCAGCGCCCCTGGCGGCCTGCGGCGCCCCCGAGCCCTGTCCGTGGGATTGCACCCGCCAGCGCGGGAACTGACGCGACACCAGCATACTTGCAAACCGACCGCTTCTCCCGGACGCTGCGGGAATTGAAGGAGAAGCGTTTATGGACCTCTGGCAATACGACGCGACCGACCTGGCGCGCCTCATTCGCACCGGACAGGCTTCGGCCCGCGAAGCGGTCGACTCGGTGCTGGGACGCCTGCACAAGGTCAACCCGGCGATCAACGCGGTAGTGCGCGTACTTGAAGAAGACGCTCGCGCCCAGGCAGCCACCGCCGACGCCGCTCGTGCCCGAGGACACGCACTGCCTCCGCTGCATGGCGTGCCGGTCACGACCAAGGTCAACGTCGACCAAGCGGGACTGCCGACCGATAACGGTGTCGTGCCGCTGAAGGATCTCATCGCCAAAGAAGACAGCCCGGTCGTCGCCAATCTGAAGTATGCCGGCGCCATTATCGTCGGCCGCACCAATGCGCCGGCCTTCTCGATGCGCATCTTCACCGACAATGCGCTGCACGGCCGCACGCTCAACCCGCGCGATCCCTCGGTGACGCCGGGTGGCTCCAGCGGCGGCGCGGGAGCCGCCATCGCCACCGGCATCGGCCCGATCGCGCACGGCAACGACATCGGCGGATCGGTGCGCATCCCCGCCTACTGCAACGGCGTGGTCGGCCTGCGCACCGGATTTGCGCGCATTCCGTCGTTCAATCCTACGGCGGCCATGACGGGACGGCCGATCGGCGCCGTGCTGATGGCGGTCCAGGGTCCGCACACCCGCACGGTCCGCGACGCGCGCCTCGCTCTCGAAGTGATGGCGCGCGGCGACCGGCGTGACTGGCGCTGGAACGACGTGCCGATGCAAGGCCCTCCGCCTGCGCGGCCAATCAGAGTCGCGATCGTGCCCGAGGTCCCCGGCGGCAAGAGCCATCCGGCCCAGGTGGCGGCGGTACGGCTGGCCGGAAAGCACCTGCAGGCCGCCGGCTATGTCGTCGAGGAGATATTGCCGCCCGACATCGAGCGCGGCGTCGATCTTTGGCACGAGATCTGTGTCACCGATGTCATCGGCGGCCTGTGGCCGACGATGCAGAAGTTGGGCGATCCCGACGGCATTGCCGCCATGCAGGCCTGGCTCGATCTGCGCAAGCCGGTAGACCTCCCAACCTATGTCGCTGCCCTCACCGAGCGTGAGGGGCTGCTGTTCCGCTGGATGAGCTTCATGCAGCAATGGCCACTGGTGATCCTGCCGACGCTTTGCGACCTGCCTCCAAAGCAGGTGGCCGACATCACACGGGACGGCCAGGAAAAGGTATTGGAGTCGATGCGGCCGGCTCTGCTGGCGCCGCTGCTCGGCCTGCCCGGTCTTGCCGTGCCCGTCGGCAGCCATGGCAAGCTTCGCACCGGCGTCCAGATCATGTCGATGCGCAACCGCGAGGATCTCTGCCTCGACGCCGGCGAGGTAATCGAGGCGGCCGAAGGCGTCGTGACTCCGATCGATCCGGAGAAAGCCTGAGTTACTTCAACGGCTGGCGAAAGATGCACTTCTCGACGCCCCGTCCGGAAACAGCGGCGGCACGGGACCATTGCCAAAGCGGAGTCCAGTAGGAGTCCAGTAGCTCGGTCGCGGCCTTGCGGTCGTCGACGATATAGCCGAATTCCTGCAGGTTGACCGGATACATGTTGTCGGAGCCGATGTAGAAGGCGCGATCGTCGATCATCCAGAACTTGGAATGATTGGCAATCGGCCTGCCGCTCGGCCACGCAGCGTCGGGGCCGAAGCGGAACGAGGCGAGGTGAATCCTGTCGCAGAGCAGCTGGTTCACGGGATCAGGTCCGCGCCGGATGGCATAACGTGACTTTGGATCGCGGGCCTCGACCCGGTTTTGCACGATCTCGCGCAGTCGCCTCGCCACCATCTCCAGCGGCACGTCGGTGAAGTAGGTATTGCCGCCATTGCCGACACCACCGGGGTTGGACAGCACGATGTAGATGTCGCCCTGCCGCGTCTCGAGAAAGTCTATCAATCGCTCGAAGGTGCTTTCGGGGAAAAGCGTGTCCGAGCGGCCGACCCTAAAGCCGATATCCTGCTGGACGATGCGGATGCTGTCCCGCGCCGCGCCGAACAGGAGGTCGCGCGCCAGTTCGCTGTGGTTGGCGAAGTCCTTCGTGATGCCGAAACCCAGGCGACCCACGGCGAGAATCGGGATGCCCCGGTCGGAGGAGGCCGCCCGGCGCGCCGGTGACGCTGGCGGTGGGCACGGACTCCCGCCGAGCGTGACCAGCGTTACCGCCTCTTTCCTTTCGACGTTGTCGCAGACATAGCGCCAGAGCCGGTCGGCAAAGCGCGAGGCGCTCGTCGCTGCCGGCCCCCGCACCTGCATCGAGAGGTCATGCACCGGATTGTCGAGCAGATAGTCGGCCGACCACATATTGTGGCCACCGACCAGCGCTTCGCGCCCGTCGACGGAAATGATCTTGGCATGATTCCAGGAAAAACTGTCGCAATCCTCAAGTACCGTACAGGAGCGCATTGCGGCGACGCCAATGCTGATCCGAGAGGCGAGGATGTCCTTTGCCTCGGAGGTCAATTCCTTCAGCAAGGCCGCGGCGTTCGTTCCGTCGGGCGGGTACTGTCCGACCATCACGCGAATCGAAACCGGCCGGCGGCTTGCCACCAGGTCGTTGATGCCGGCGCGAAGCGCCGCAAGTAAGCGCGTGTCGGGCGCCGGCTGCAGCAAAGTGATATCCACATTGCGCCGCGCGCCCGATATCAGCCCGTGAATGCGCTCGATCAGGGCGTCCGAGTGACCGAGGCACACTTTCCGCCTGGGGGCTCGCGACGAGCCGGTTCCGCGCTCGCCGGGCCGGGGCCAGATCGAGCCACAGACGCCGCCACCACAGTCGGAATCGGTGCTGCAGCTCGGCAGCGCGACGTCCTTCTCGCAGTCCTTGCAATCGAGCGGAAAGAACGGAAGGTCGTCGGCCTTGCGGCCCCAGCGATTCGGCGTCTGGATCAGCCAGTCGCGCCCCAGCACATTGCCGTCGGTCAGCTCGTAGGTAACGCCGTCGAAACTTCCCTCGGGATCACTTTTCGCGAGTTCAGCCTGCAGCTGGTGAAGCAGAGGCAGGGCCGCGGTCGTGTCCGGCGCTTTCAGCCCGCGATCGCGAATCAAGGAGGTGAGCGCCGTCGATGAGGTCAGCTGACCGTAGGCGCGTTCACTCTGACCTTCGCCAATCGCGCTGCTGGGCAACTGGCCGCCGCATGACGCCAACGCGACCAGAAGTGTCGTGGCCACAACGTAGCCTGCCCTCGACCAGGAAATCATGATCACGCTCGCGGCTTCATCTCAGACTAAACTACAGCCAAGCGCGCAACCAACCAAGCCGACTGGACTCCAGGAGAATCGACGTCGGTTCCCCCACACCGCGCATCGAAAATGAGAGCCGTGGATGGATACTGGCGTCGGCGAGCGATAAGGCGCTACCATGTTTCCAACGAACAGGAGGAAACAATGTTCAAGATGTCACTCCGCGCCGTGATC
>CALFRN010000339.1 GCA_937919085.1 uncultured Reyranella sp. | reverse complement strand
CTCAGGCAGTTTCTCGCCGCGATCGATACTTTCTTCTTCGCCACCGCGAGCGCCGATGGTCGCCCCTACGTCCAGCACCGCGGCGGGCCGGCAGGCTTCCTCAAGCCGATCGGCAGCCACACGCTTGCCTTCGCCGACTTCGCCGGCAACCGGCAGTACATCACGCTGGGTCACCTCAAGGAGAACGATCGTGCCCATATCTTCATCCCGCATTTCGCCACACAACAACGACTGAAACTCTGGGGCCGCGCCCGGGTGATCGAGGATGATGCCGAACTCATGGAGCGGCTGGTCGACCCCTCTTACAAGGCAAAGCCGCAGCGCGCGGTCGCCTTCAGGATCGAGGCCTGGGACATCAATTGCCGCCAGCACATCGTGCCGCGCTACAGTGAAGCCGACATCGCGCCGGCCCTCGATCAGCTCGCGCATCGGATCAAGGAACTGGAGAACGAGGTTGATCGCCTGAAGGGTACGTCCTAGGCACGGTACTTGCTTGTCGAGGTTCCACAAGGGAGCCTCACATGACAAAGATCACGACAGTCTCGTTCACACGCCGCACCATCATGGCCGCCGCCGGCGCGGCAACCGCCACCCTTGCGGCACCTCGCATCCTCAGTGCCCAGACCAAGGAAGTCGTGGTTGGCGGCGCCGCCAGCCACAAGAGCTTCGTCGAACAGATCGTGGCGCCTGCGGTCGAAAAGAAGTTTGGCTGCAAGGTCGTGTTCGAAGGCTCGCGTTCGCTGGTCAACCTCGAGAAGATGCAGAAAAACAAGGACAAGCAGTACCTGTCCGTTGTGATGATGGATGATCCGGTTATGATTCCCGCCGTCTCCGAAGGCCTGCTCGAGAAGCTCACGCCGGAGAAGGTTCCCAACCTCAAACTCCTCAAGGCAGGAACGATCCACATGGACGGCATGTGGTGCAATTACCTGCAGCCCTGGTTGGGCATTGCCTACAACCCCAAGGTGATGCCGGCGGCACCGACGTCGTGGGCGCAGATCTACGATCCCAAGTACAAGGGCCGCATCATCTTGCCGTCGCTGCAGAATACCGAAGGACTGGCCAACCTGTTCATGGCGGCGCACCTCGCCACCGGCAAGCCGATGGCCGAAGCGCAGAAGGACATCGACGCCGCTTTCAAGAAGTTGGTGACGATCAAGCCAAACCTGCTGACCGTCTACACCCAGATGCCCCAGGCCTACAACCTGCTGGAGCAGGGCGAAGGCTTCATGATCTCGAGCGCGATCTCGCAGGTGGCCCTCGATCGCAAAGCCAGCGGCGCGCCGGTCGACATAGCCGTGCCGAAGGAAGGCATCTTCTCGATGCCGTCGGGCGTTGCCCTCGTAAAGGGTGCGCCGCAGCCCGAACTGGGTGCGGGCTACGTCGACGTGATGCTCAGCGTCGAGGTCCAAAGCGCGCTGGCGGCCAAGACCAACTCCCTGCCGACCAACAAGGACGCAGCCATTCCGCCGGGCATGCCGACGAATGCGACCATCCACACCGTCGACTGGGCCTTCGTCGCCGCCAACCGCGGCGAGTGGGTCAAGCGATGGGATCGCGAAATGGCGCTGTAGAACGCGCCGTGGCGCAGTCGTTTCTCGACGTCTCGGCGGCAGAGAAGTCCTTCGGCTCCGCCACCGTACTGGGCGGCGTCGATTTGCAAGTGGCCGCCGGCGAGTTCGTCTCGCTGCTCGGACCGTCGGGGTGCGGCAAGACCACGTTACTCAGGATCGTAGCCGGCCTTCTCGCCGCCGACCGCGGCACGATCCGGCTTGATGGCGAGGACATCTCGAGCAAGCCTCCACACCGGAGGGACGTCGGCGTGGTCTTCCAGAACTACGCGCTGTTCCCCCATCTCACCGTTGCCGAGAACGTGGCTTTCGGCCTGAAGGCCCGCAAGCGCGCGGCCACCGACATCGACCGGACCGTCAGGCAATTTCTGGAACTGGTCCATCTCACCGATTTCGCCGACCGCTCGGTCCGCGCCCTGTCGGGCGGCCAGCAACAGCGGGTCGCGGTCGCCAGAGCCCTGGCGGTCAGGCCAAAGTTGCTCCTCCTCGACGAACCCTTTTCCGCCCTCGATCGGAAATTGCGCGAAACCATGCAGATCGAACTGCGCCGCCTGCTGCGTGAACTCGGCACCACCGCCGTGTTCGTAACCCACGACCAGGACGAGGCGCTCACCATGTCCGACCGCATCGCCGTCATGTACCGCGGCGCGATCGAGCACCTGGCGACGCCCGAGGAAATCTACCGCCGGCCGGCGACGGCCTTCGCCCTGGAATTCGTCGGCCTCTCCTCGCGTCTTGCCGGCACTGTCGTGGCCAACGAGGGCAGCACGGTAACCGTCGAGACCGCATTCGGGCCCCTCCGTGCCCCGGGCAACTTCGTGACCGGTGCTTCGGTCCTGCTCGCGGTCCGACCGGAGCGCATCAGGGTGAACGCGCCGGGAGACTATGCACTCGTCGCACGCTTGCGCGACGCGGTGTTCCAGGGATCGAAGATCCAGCTGCACTTCGAGACGGACGGCCGCGACCAGCTCATGGTCGAGACGGCTGACCTGACGGACGGCGTGCCGGCGCCGGGCACGGAAATGAAACTCGGCTGGGCCGTGCCCGATACACTCATCTATCCGGCGACGGCATGACTGCACCTGCCGTCCATACAACGGCGCCGTCGCCGTGGCGGGACCCGGTGATTCTTCTGGCGCTGCCGGCGGTGATCTACCTGCTGGTCGTCTACGCCTACCCGTTGCTCTGGCTGCTGATGAAGAGCTTCATCGGCCCCGCCGGGCCGACGCTGCAGCCCTACATTTCCTTCATGAGCGACCCCTTCAACTGGCGCGTCGTTGGCAACACGCTGCGGGTAGCGGCCTGGGTGACGCTTTTCTGCTTCCTTATCGGCTATCCGGCGGCATTCGCCCTCGCCCGCGCCGGAGCATTGGTCCAGATCGTGATGCTGGTCTCGATCATCCTGCCGCTCTCCATTGGCGCGGTGGTCAAGGCCTTCGCCTGGCAGATCGTGCTGCGCCGCGATGGTGTCGTCTCCCAGCTGCTGGTCGGCCTCGGCGTCTGGGACGATCCGCAGCGCCTGCTGTTCACCGAGACGGGACTGGTACTGGGCGCCGCCAACATCTTCCTGCCCTTCATGATTCTGCCGATTTATTCCGTGGTGAAGCTGATCGACCCACGCCTCAGCGAGGCCGGCGCGACCCTGGGCGCCACACCGTTCTACAGCTTTGCGCATGTGACACTGCCGCTCACCCTGCCGGGAATCGTGTCCGGCGTGGCGTTCGTTTTCTCGATGAGTGTGTCGATGTTCGTGATCCCCTCGCTACTGATCGGGGACCGGTTCCAAACGCTCGCCACCCTCACGGGCCGCTCTTTCCTGTTGATGCGCAACGAGCAGCTTGGGTCGACCACGGCAGTCATCCTGCTCACCCTGGCGGTCGCCATCGTCGTCGGCTCGACCTGGCTCGCCCGCCGTCTGGGTGGCAGCACATGACCGCGACCGAGCGTCTAACCCGCTACTTCGTCTGGTTCATCGCCGCATTCACTGTCGTCTTTTTGATGACGCCGCTCATCGTCACCGTCGCGGTATCGTTCGGCTCGTCGACCGTATTCACATTGCCGCCACCCGACTGGTCGCTACGCTGGTACCAGCGGCTTGCCGGCATGCGCGGGCTGATGCCGGCCCTCGTCGTGTCGGTGCAGATCGCCGCGATTTCGACCGCCATCGCCATGGCGCTCGGCACGCTTTGCGCCATCGCGCTCGTCCGCGGCCGCTTCCCCGGCCGCGAGGCCATTTCCACCTTCCTGATCTCGCCGCTGATGCTGCCCGGCCTGGTGATCGGCATCGCCATGCTGCAGGGCTTCAAGGCCCTGGGCCTGCGTGACGTCTACGCCAGCCTGTTCGTGGCCCACGTCGTGATCACGCTGCCTTATGTCGTGCGAACGGTGGTGGGTGCCCTGTCGCTGTTCGACTTCGCCCTGATCGATGCCGCCCGCACCCTAGGCTGCAACTATCCGATGGCGCTTATGCGCGTGCTCGTTCCGGCGCTGGCACCGGCGTTTCTGACCTCGGGCATGTTCGCGTTTCTGGCTTCCATGGACAATTATCCCATATCGATCTTCTTCACCGACGCCTGGACCAAGACACTGCCGATCCAGATGCTGCAGTATGTCGAGGAGACACCCGATCCCACGATCGCCGCGATCTCGGCCGGCCTGGTGGTACTGGCGATCATCGTGCTGATCATCGGCGACCGGCTGGTCGGACTGCGCAAGCTCGCGGACTTCTGAGTGCAAGCCGGAGAATGATGCAATGAAGATTCTGGTCGCCAACCCCAATACGTCCACCGGCGTCACCGACCGGCTGGTCGCCGCCGGCAGCCTCGTGGCCAGCGCGGGGACGACACTTCTGCCGATGACCGCGCCGCGCGGCGTGCCCTACATCGCCACCCGTGCCGAGGCGATCATCGGCAGCGCGGCCATGCTGGACATGCTGGCCGAACGGCGCGGCACCTTCGATGCTGCCATCGTCGCTGCTTTCGGCGATCCGGGCCTGGGGGGCGCTCGCGAGCTGTTCGACTTTCCGGTGGTCGGCATGGCCGAAGCCGCCATGCTGGTCGCCTGCACGCTTGGGCGAAAGTTCGCCATCGTGAGTTTCGCCCGGGCACTCGAGCCGTGGTTCGCCGAGGTGGTTGAGTGGCATGGCCTCTCCGCCCGATGCTCTGCCATCCGCACGCTCGACGAGACGTTCCGGTCGATTGACGATGTGCAGAACGAAAAGGAACAGGTGCTGGTCGACCTTGCCCTACGCACGGTCAAGAACGACGGCGCCGATGTCGTGATTCTGGCGGGCGCGCCACTCGCGGGACTTGCCGACAAGATCCGGGAGCGCGTCCCCGTGCCATTGGTCGACGGCATCCAGGCCGCCGTGACGATGGCGGAGGGTTTGGTCCGCCTCAATCCGCGCAAGGCGACCGCGGGCACTTATCGCCGGCCGGCGGCCAAGGACTCGAAGGGCCTCTCGTCGGCGCTCGCCGACGTCATCGGTCATCGTGATGCGTGACCTGAAGGGCTACGGCCGCACGCCACCCGACCCGAAATGGCCCGGCGGTGCACGGGTGGCCGTCTCCTTCGTGATCAATTTCGAGGAAGGCGCTGAGATGTCGCTGTCCTCTGGCGATCCTCACAATGAGAAGGTCTACGAAGTTACCGACGAAGTCGTAGACGTTCCCGACCGTTGCATGGAATCACACTTCGAGTACGGCACCAAGGCAGCCTGGTGGCGGATCGCCGACGTGCTGGAGCGGCTGGGTGTGCCGGCCACCGTCAGCACCTGCGGGCTGGCAGCACAATTGTCACCGTGGCTGATCGAGGACGCGGTGAGCCGTGGTCACGAGATCGCCTGTCACGGCTGGCGCTGGGAGAAGCATGCCCACATGGAAGAAGCGGCCGAGCGCGAGGCGATCGCTCGGACAGTCCGCACGCTGACCGAAATCGCCGGCACACGGCCGGTCGGCTGGCACACGCGCTCCACGCCGTCGCCCAACACGCGGCGCCTGTTGATCGAGGAAGGTGGTTTCCTCTACGACAGCGACGATTATTCCGACGACCTGCCGTTTTTCGTCGATGTCGATGGCACGCGCCATGTCGTGGTGCCCTACAGTTTCGACACCAACGACATGCACTATCACCAGGGCTTCCATCGCTTCGTGACGGCACGCGACTTCGCCGAGTACACGACCGACGCCTTCGATACGCTCTGGGCGGAGGGCGAGCACACACCGAAGATGATGTCGATCGGCCTGCATCTGCGCATGATCGGCAGGCCCGGCCGCATCGCGGCACTAGACCGCATCGTCGGTCACATGAGGCAGAAGGGCGATGTCTGGTTTGCCACCCGCCGGCA
>CALFRN010000338.1 GCA_937919085.1 uncultured Reyranella sp. | reverse complement strand
TCAATCTTCACGATCAGATCTTCAGCGTACAGGCGGCCCACGCCGGAGGAATACGCTGTTATGGGAGCAGGGTTCGTCTCGGATGGCATTTCACCTCTTTCAGATCGCGTCTTGCGACGATCTGATTGAAGCTCCCACAAGTGACCTGTGCGTTCGATGCCGCACAGCGCACGCGACACCGTTTCTTCGGCGTGCGGCTATTTGGTGCCGATTATTCGGGGTTTTATTTGTTTGGAGCGAGGAGCGTCTGCTTACAGGCTTTCGGCTAAACCGGAAAACGTGTTCGGGGCTTACTGGGAGCGTTTTTTAGATGAACGGGGAGTTTTGCGTACGCTTCCCGTGCGGCGCGACGTGTAAAGCCCGCCTTGATAGCTGCGTATTCGGCTTCCTTTTCACGCAAAGGCGGCCGCTTATTTTCTGAGACAAAATCCTCTGCAAACGAAAGCATCCAGCTGGTGACTTCTACTCCATTGCGCGCGGAGGTGACCGATTTGTCGTATTCGAGCGCGATCTTAAACACGTCGTTTCGTGCGAAGAGGGGCCTTGGAAACTTGCTGTTGATCTGAAGGTTTCGATCGGTTGGCACCATAACGAGTGCACATGTGTCTTCTGGGTCTTCAGTTAGGGTTTTCCCAACCCACAGTCCGGGCTCAATTCCAGTCTGCCGACCTGCCGCCTCGCGTGTTGCTACTTCACCTGCGGAAGCGGCGCGAACTAAAGTTACGATTGCTCGAATGATTTTTTTCGCATCGCCTTGGTAAAGCTCCAACCAACTGACTGTAATGCCGCCCCATTCGAATGGATCATGAAAAAAAGCTGAACGCTCCTCCTTGGAAACTGCAAGAGGTACGCGCTCGGGGCTCTGCTCGGACTACAGCTTTTCTTTTAGACTCTCACTGGCGGCCCTGTTTTGCGGAAGTGGGGGAAAATGCATTCCCTTAGATTCGGGCGCCGGAAGAGCCCGCGCCGTTAACTCCAAGTCACGGGTCACAAGCCACACGAGGGCTTGCATTCCGTAAAGCCAAGTAGGCAAATTCTTGCGTTTCATCACAATTAGCTGAGCAAATTTTGTCGAAGAATAGAACCTCTAGATGAGAGACGCGCAAACAGAAATTTTCAAAGTGCTGGTGACCGCCTTCGTTGACGGTGACATGCTCCACTCGGACAGTCTGCTCGCTGGCGCTGCGGTATCTCTTCAACGCTTCGACTTGGGCTGTGAACGTCCGCGCCAGTTTGTTGAAGGCCCGCTCCGCGCTGTCCTGTTGCGGGATGGTGTCCGCGTGGTTGAGGCGGCGCGCAAAGGTCATGATCGCATTGTGTGTCGCCGCCATCTGAGCAGCGAGCATTGTCTCGACCTGGTCGCGCGGCTATGCTCGCGCACATGTGGTTCAATCTTTCGGCATCACGCTTCGATGCATCCGAAAAGGAGTCCCGCGACGACGCCGTCAACAACCGTGAATTTGTTACCAAAAGGATGACGCCCGCGCAGATCGCAGAGGCGCAGAAGTTGGCGCGGGAATGGAAGCCAAGTCGGTGACCGTGTTCCTGACAGGCATGCGCTTGTGCTCGAGCAAATCCAAGCGGCGCTGGTGGTAGAGCCGATGAACTGGGGCCGCGGACTGTTCAGAGTGTGGTTGCTGCTGTCGATCTGCTGGATACTTTCACTAACGTGGATTCAATGGGACAAAATAATCGGCCGATCACGGGATGACCTAGATCGTATCGAGAGCAACGTACGCAGGATGATCGATCAGCAGCACGCGCGGGAGGAAGAGATCAATCTCTATTTGAGAGGCGAAGGTTTCTCGCAGAATGAGTTCAGAGAACGTTACAATCTTGTCTCCGCTCGCCTTTACGCAGCGTCGTGGATAGTGGTCCCGCCCGGCGTGTTGTTGTTGCTTGGCTTTTCCCTGCTCTGGGTCGGGCGGGGCTTCCGGCGATGAACGGCTCCGCACACCCTTACGAGGCGAGCTGACGAAGCAGGGCGCGCGATTGCCGTTGAAGGTCGGAAATCTCACGCCGCAAGGCCACGGCCTCGTCAGTGTGGAGGCCATTCCGATACATGCCGTTGCGCTTGCCATTCGGCGCACCACCTCGAGCGCCATGGAAGCGGCAGACGGTCCAGCCATTCACCGCGGGGGCCATACAGGGCTGCCTGGTACGTTTCGAAGTCGCCGTGCATCGCGGGCTTCTCTGGAAGGGATAAACCGCGTTCATGAGGTTGCCTCTGACTTCTGAGGTGCGCCCCCTCCCCCCTGGGTCACGTTCCCGACGATGGCCTGTAGTGCTCGGCATTTTGGTGATTGCTGAGTGTTATCGGGTGCTGCTGAGTGTTATCGGGTGCTCCGCCGTTGAGCCTTTCGGGGCTTTTTGTCTGTGGCGACGCAATGATCCGCCCAACTCGCCATTAGAGGAATGCGGCGCTCGAATAGATCGCTCCTTCGATAGGCTCCAGACACTTTATTGGCGTCCTCATGCGCGAGTGCACGCTCTGCCGCTTCGGCATCCTCGGGGCGCGTGTCATCCACCCAAGTGCGAAAGGTCGCGCGCCAGCCGTGTGGAACGGCAGGGCGGCCGTCAGCATCGCGCCACGGCGGCGGCCCCTTGGGGCGATCTGCATTCATTCGACGCATCACGGCCGAAAGCGCCATATCACTCAACGGTCTATCGCGCTTGGCTGACGGAAAGATGAGAGCTTTGCCGCGAAGCGCGGCTAGCTTCGGCAAAGTTCGGGCTGTAGCGTTTGCCCCTGTGGTCATCTTGTAGGCACGGAGCAAGGTATCTACGGCGCCGGGAGACAACGGCACCCTATGTGTCTGAACGTCAGCGGATTTCTTACGCTTAAGGCGCTCGCCCGGAACGGTCCATGCTGCGCCGCCGTCAAACGAGAGTTCGCACCATCGGGCGCCACGGACGTCGCCGCTACGAACACAGGTCAAGATGAGGAAGTGAAGCGCCAACGCAGCGAGCCCGGGCATCGTTTCCAGAGCCTTCAAGAATACCGGTGCCTTGGCCCAAGGCAGTGAGGGCTGCTTCTTGCTACCAGGCAGCGCCGGCAAGCCGGCATGGCGCAGCATGCGTGCGTCAGCGGGGTTGTCGTTTGCGCGCCAGCCGTGAGCGGCCGCATAGCGTAGTACGGTGCCGATCCGTCTTAGGACCTTTCGCCCGGTGGCGGGTCTTGATGTCCACACGTTGTCGATTGCTCGCAAGACAGCGTGCCGGTCAATTTCACCGACTGGCAACGCACCCAGAGTAGGGAAGGCGTAGTTGGCAAGCGAGGTACGCCAGAGATCGGCGGTGCGGCGGCTTTTCCACCCTGGCGACATCGCCGCGATACATTTCTCCGCAACAGCACGGAATGTCCTGGAGCTAGCGTCTACACGGGCGGCGTCCGCGACTTTCTGCGCGGCGGCAATAGAACTACGCTGTATGATGGGATCGATACCCTCTCGGGCGAGCCGCCGCGCCTCTACAGCTGCGGAGCGTGCTGCGGCCAAGCTCACCAGCGGATAGCCGCCGAGACCCATATCCCTGCGTCTGCCCCTCACGGTCAGGCGGCAGAGCCATACCTTGGCTCCGGTGGGGCGAACCTCGAGCAGGAGGCCACCGCCGTCAGACACACGGAAAGGTCTCGCCTGGGGCTTGAGGGCGGCCAGGGATTTGACGTCTAGGGTTCTTTTATTGCGGGGCATGCTGGTAGCGCCACAGGATGGGGATGGGGTGAGTCCCCACTATAGACCCCACACTATTCTTGATCCAGCATGCCACGGCCTGCACCGGGGAGATCGTAGAAAGCCAATATCTGCGGAACTATATCCGGTCACGTGGTTCGTGGTGATTCAGCCTGATACACACTATAGGCGTCTCTCGGGGACGCCATTCTTTCCCGACGCTCGGAAGCACAGAGATCGTCAGGCAGTTTCAAGCCCGACCGCTCCTGTCATGCGAAGCGTCAAGGCAGCGATGGCGCGGGCGGCAGCATGCGGTCGATCGCGCCAATCCATACGGCTCGGGCGGCCTCGATCGACAAACCATGGCGTTCGCGCATCCGGCCCCAGCTTTCGAAATCGGTCAGGGCTTCAAGGGCGATCAAAACATGCTTGCGTTCAAGGTCCGGCAGGGCCGACAGTTCGGGCTCGTACATCAGTTCCAGACGCTGCATGACGGCGTCGCGCATGCGTTCAATCCGCACCCTCAACTCGCCGGCCTCGTGTTGTTTTTGAAGCAGCGCACGCCACAAGGGTAGCCAGTTCTCGCAGGTCTGGGCGCGCGTTTCGACCTGGGACCTGATCCGGGTCTGTCGATCGGCGCCCATGTTTCTTGCCACGGCATGTGCCAGGCCCTGGGCGAACGCATAGTCGGCTGCTGCCAGGCTCAATTCCAGGAGATCCGAAAAGCGCTCGAATACCGAGCGGACGGAGTAGCCGGCGCGCTCGGCAACCTGGGTTGCGGTCGGCACCTGCGGATTCTCGCGCAGCAATTCCAGATACGCTTCTATGATCAACTGCTTGGTTCGCTGGCTTCGCAGGCGGCGACCGTCGATCCGGAGACTCTTGGGAATTGGGTCCGTCATGCGTTGGAAAGACCGGCTGCTCAGCCTGGTGCGCTGACGGCGTCCGCGGCGGGTGCCTTGCGGGGCTTCTTCCGTTCCTCGAATCGCTGCAGAAGCGTGAAGAATGACGGCACGAACAGCACGGCGAGGCATGTCGAGGCGATCATGCCGCTGAACACGCAAAGGCCGAGCGAAATGCGCGAGTTGGCGCCGGCGCCGGTCGCCGTCACCAGGGGGACCACACCCAGGATGAAGGCGAAGGAGGTCATCAGGATGGGCCGGAAGCGGGTTCGGGCTGCCTCAACGGCGGCGTGGACAATGTCCCTGCCTTCAACCAAGCGGGCTTCGCGCGCGACCTCGACGATCAGGATGGCGTTTTTCGCTCCAAGGGCTATCAGCAGCATTAGGCCGATCTGGGTATAGATGTTGTTCGCGAGACCGACGGCTGTGAGCGCGATGGCGGGTCCGATCAGGGCAAGCGGCACGGCCAGGATCACGGCCAGCGGCGCCACCCAGCTTTCGTACTGCCCGGCGAGGCAGAGATAGACCAGCAGGATGGCCAGGGCGAAGACATAGAGCAGCTGATTGCCGACGATGTTCTCCTGGTAGGCCATTCCGGTCCACTCGAAGCCGGTGCCTGGCGGCAGGATCACATTGGCGATCTGGTCCATCAGGGCGATGCCCTCTCCGGAACTGAAGCCGGGCGCCGGCGAGCCGACGATCGCCGCCGAAGGATAAAGGTTGTAGAGACTGATCAAAGGCGGGCCCAGCGCCTCGCGCAGTTCGGCGATGGCGCCGATCGGCACCATCTGCCCGTCGAGGTTCTTCACCTGGAGCTTCAGGATATCCGATGGCCGCGTGCGATACTGCGATTCGGCCTGGACGTAGACCTGCAGGCTCAGCCCGAACTTGTTGAATCGGTTGACGTAGGCCGAGCCGAGATAAGCCGAAAGCGTGCTGAACACCTCGCCGACCGGAACCTTCAGCGACTCCGCCTTGACCCGGTCGACCTCGATGCGGATGTGCGGTGCGCCGGCGCGGAACGAGGTCACGAGATTGGAGAGCGCGGACTGCGTGCCGGCCTGTTCGATAACGGCATCGGTCACGGCCTGCAGCTTGGCGTAGTCGAAGCTGCCGTCCTTTTGCTCGACCTGCATCTGGAAGCCGCCGGCATTGCCGATGCCCTGGATGGCGGGCGGGACGATGACGAAGGCCCGACCATCCTGCAGAACCTGCAGCTCGCGCATCAGTTTGAGCACGATCGACCGAAGATCCTGGCCTTCGGCCTTCGCCCTCTCGCCCCAGCTTTTCAGGATGACGTAGGAAACGGCGGCATTGGCCAGGGCCGAATTGTTGTCGAGCACCGACATGCCGCCCAGCGCTACCACGTTCTCGACGCCCGGCATGGCCATGGCGATCTTGGCGGCCTGGTCCAGCGCGGCGCCGGTGCGTTCGAGCGAGGCGCCATCGGGCAGCTGCACGCCGATCATCAGGTAACCCTGGTCCTCGTTGGGGATGAAGGCGGTCGGCAGGCGGGCGACGCCCCAGGCGCCGATGCCGGCCATCACCAGGGCAAGCATGACCATCAGGCCGCTGCGCCGCACCATCGCGCCGACCAGGGCGCCGTAGCCGTTCTCCAGCCTGTCGTAGACCTTGTTGAAGCCGCGGAAGAAAATGTTGCGCTTTTCCGGCGGCACCGTCGGCCGCAGCCACATCGCACATTGGGTCGGCTTCAGCGTGGCGGCGTTGATGGCGCTGATCAGGGCGGTGGCAGCGATGACCAAGGCGAACTGGGCGAACATCTGGCCGGTCAGTCCGGGAAGGAAGGCGGCCGGAACGAACACCGACATCAGCACGAGGGTGATGCCGATAACCGGACCGAACAGCTCGTCCATCGCCTTGATGGCGGCGTCGTGGCTCGACATGCCCCGCTCGATGTGGCGGGCGACGCCTTCGACGATCACGATGGCGTCGTCGACCACGATGCCGATCGCCAGCACGATGCCGAACATGGTCGTCGTGTTGATGGTGAAGCCCAGTGCCGCCATAGCGGCGAAGGCGCCGATGATGGTCACCGGGATGGTCGTCGCCGGCACCAACATCGCGCGCCAGTCTTGCAGGAAGACGACGATCACGATCAGCACCAGTATACCGGCCTCGATCAGCGTCATGAAAACTTCATTGATCGAAGCGTTCACGAAGAGGGTGGTGTCGAACGGAATGTCGTAGGCGATACCCGGCGGGAAGTTCTTCGCAAGCTCCGCCATCTTGGCCCTGACGGCATTGGCGACGTCGAGGGCATTGGCGTCGGGGAGCTGATATATCGCTAGGCCGGAGTTGGGCTTGCCGTTGATGTGCGAGGTCTGTGAGTAGGTCTGGGCGCCAAGCTCGACGCGGCCGATGTCCTTGACCCGGACGATCCGCCCGCCGTTGCCCTGGGCGGTCTTGACGATGATGTTGCCGAACTCCTCGGGCGTGCTCAGCCGGCCGACGACGTCGATCGTATACTGGAAATCCAGCCCCTTGGGTGCCGGCGGCATGCCGACCTGGCCGGCGGCCACGTCCTGGCTCTGCTCCTTGATGACGTCGCTCACGTCGGACGGCGTGAGGCCGAAGGTATAAAGCTTTTCCGGGTCCAGCCACACCCGCATCGAATACTGACCGACGCCCAGCACGTTGACGTTGCCGACGCCGGGCAGGCGCGACAGCTCGTTGACCAGGTTGATGGTCGCGTAATTGCTCAGGAATAGGCTGTCATAGCGCTCGTCCGGCGACGTGAGCGACACGATCTGCAGGATCGACGTCGACTTCTTCTCCGTGACGAGGCCCTGCGCCTGGACCGGCTCGGGCAACGATGCAAGCGCAGCGCTGACGCGGTTCTGCACCAGCACCTGGGCGAAATCGAGGTCTGTGCCGATCTCGAAGGTGACCGTGAGCGCATAGGTGCCGGCGTCCGTGCTGTAGGACTGCATGTAGATCATCTTCTCGACGCCGTTGACCTGCAGCTCAACAGGCAGGGCAACGTTGTCGACGACGACCTTGGCGCTGGCGCCGGGATAGGTGGTGGTGACCTGCACCGTCGGCGGCACCACGTTCGGGTACTGCGAGATCGGCAGGGTCAGCAACGCCACGCCGCCGATCAGCACGATGACGATCGCAAGGACGTTGGCCAGGACCGGTCGGTTGATGAAGAACGCTGAAATCATCGCTGCGGTTCCGGCCGGCTACTTTATCGTGCCGGCGGCGGGCGGGGGCGCGATGGTGGTCGGTTTGGGCACCACCTTGCCGCCGGGAACCGCCCGGCCGTTGGTGCTGAGCACGACGCGGTCGTCGGGCTTGAGGCCGGTCGCGATCACCCGCAGACCGCCAGTCAGTAGCTGCCCCGTGGTGATCCGCACCTGTTCGACGACATCGTCCTTGTTGACGATCAGCAGGTACTTGCCGCCCTGGTCCTCCCCGATCACCCGGTTCGGCACCAGCAAGGACGCCTTCGGACCAAGACCCATCGGCACGTGCACGCGAACGAAGAAGCCTGGAACGAGGGCCCGCGTCGGGTTGCTGAACAGGCCGCGCACCAGGATCGTTCCGGTGGAAGCGTCGATTTGGGGCGATACGTAGTTCAGGTGGCCCTTATGGGGAAAGCCGTCCTCGTTCATCAGCCCGATCTCGAGCGGTACCTTGTTGATCTCCTCGACATCGAGTCGCCGTTGATCGAGGTTTTCCCGGATCTTCAGGACATCCTGCTCGCTCATGTTGAACTCGACGTAGATCGGGTCGAGTTGGATGATTGTTGCGAGCTTGGTGGCGACACCGTTGCCGACCAGTTCGCCGATGGTGATGAGATGCTTGCTGACAATACCGTCGAACGGCGCCAGGACGGTCGTATAGCCGAGATTGGTCTGGGCAACGATGAGACTGCCTTCGGCGTTCTCGACATTGGCCCGGGCCGAGTCCCGCTTGGCCTGGGCGACATCGAAGGTGGCCTGGGCCGAAACGTTCTGCTTCAGCAGCGTTTCCTGGCGGGTGAATTCCGCCTGCGCCTGCACCAGCGCCGCCTTGGCGGAAGCGAGCCCGGCCTGGGCTTCCTGGAGTTGCGCTTTGTACATCGTCTGCTCGATCTGGAAGAGCAGGTCGCCCTTCTTCACGAACGAGCCGTCGACGTACTTGATTTCGGTAAGGAAGCCTTCAACGCGGGCAACGAGGTCGACGGTGGCGAATGAAACCGTGTTGCCCGTCAGGACTTCGAAGGGCGCCACCTGCTGCTGAAGCGGAGGCGCTACGCTGATCTCGGCCGGCGGCGGCGGCACGAATTTGTTGTCGGGCTTGCATGCCGACAACGACACGGCCAGCGAGGCCAGGGTGATCAGGCCCGTGAGGCTGCGATTCAACATGGTTCCGACGACGCTCCCGCGAGTTCCGGTCGAGGCATCGGACCAATTCAGTCCGATACTTCAAGCGTTACCGCATTCGATGGCGGATTGCCACCGCCCCGGCCGCTCACAGCCGTTTGAAAATCAGTGAAAGATTGTTGGTCGGCATGTCGAAAATTTCGGGGGGTGAAAAGCCCTGAGCCCCGGCCAGCGCGACAACTGCCTCGAGATCGCGCACACCCCACGCCGGGTTTCGCCGTCTGAGATCTAGGTCGAATGCCTCGTTCCCGGGCGCGGTATGCGCGCCGTCGCGGCGATATGGGCCGTAGAGGTAGAGCAAACCGTCGCCCGTGAGCACGCGGGCGGCGCCCGCGATAAGCCCGATCGCTGCCTCCCATGGCGCAATGTGGACCATGTTGCAGCAGACCACTGCGTCGGCAGCGTCGATCGGCCAGGTGTCGGTGGCGGCATCGAGCGCCAGGGCGGCGCGGACGTTGCCGAGGCCCAGCGTCCCGACCCAGTCGTCGATGCTGGCGCGGGCTTCGGCATTCGGGTCGCTGGGTTGAAAGACAAGTCCCGGCAGCGCTTCGGCGAAGTGGACGATGTGCTCGCCCGAGCCGCTGGCGATCTCCAGAACGAGGCCGTGTGCCGGCAGGCGCGGCCGCAGGACATCGAGAATGGGCTGGCGGTTGCGCGCCGCCGCGGGTGCCTGGCGTCTCATCGGGCGTCCGCCATCGCCTGCCAGATGCGCGCCGGGCTGGCCGGCCCATCGAAGCCCTTGACGCCGAGCGGCGCCAGCGCGTCGAGGACGGCGTTGGCAATCGCGGGGAAGGCCGCGATGGCGCCGGCTTCACCGCAGCCCTTCACCCCCAGAGGATTGGTCGTGCAGGGTGTGCCGTTGAAGTAGAGGTCGAAAGCCGCGAGGTCGTCTGCCCGCGGCAAGGCATAATCCATGAACGAACCGGCGATCATTTGCCCGGAGCGCGGATCGTAGGTGGCATGTTCCAGCAGCGCCTGACCCACGCCCTGCGCCATCGCGCCGTGGGCCTGGCCCGCGGCGATCATCGGATTGACCAGCACACCGTAGTCGTCGACAGCGGTGTAGCGCGCGAGGCTCACCCGACCGGTGTCGCGATCGATCTCGACTTCCACCACATGGGCTCCGTTGGGGAAAGTCATGTGCTCGCGAGTCCAGGCATGGAACGTATCGAGCGGCTTGCCCTTGCGGCGACCCAGCGCTGCGATCTCGAGCAGGGGGATCGCCCGGTCGGTGCCGGAGACCACGAAGCGGCCGTCGTCGAACCTGATGTCGGCCTCGGCCGCCTCCAGCGCCTCGGCGGCGAGTGCGGTGCCCTTGGCGATGATCTCGTCCGACGCCCGCCACATCGCGGTGCCGCCCATATAGGTGGCGCGCGAGCTGCCGTGGCCGCCGCCGGCGGGGATCAGGTCGGTGTCGCCCTGGCGGAGCCGGATAAGTTCGTTCGGTACGCCCAACCGGGTGCTCAGGATTTGCGGAAACGTCGTTTCGTGTCCCTGGCCGATATGCTGCGTGCCGGTGATCAGCGACACGCCGCCATCGGGTTCGAAGCGGATATCGACATTCTCGTCCGGTGCCCCGCCGGTGCCCTTGATGTGATAGGCAAAGCCCAGGCCGCGCAGCAATCCCCGGTCCTCGCTTTGCCGTTGCCTCTTCGCAAACCCCGCAAGGTCGGCACGGGCGAGCGCCAGGTCGAGTGTCTGTGCGAAGGCGCCGCTGTCGACCTGGAAGCCGAAGGCATTGGTCATCGGCATGGCTTCGGGCGGCACCATGTTGATGCGCCGAAGCTCCGCGCGATCGAAGCCGGCCTGGCGGGCCGCGGCATCGATCAGTCGTTCCAGGATATTCACGGTCTCGGCGAAGCCCGGCCCGCGCGTGACGCCGATCGGCGCGGTGTTGGTGAGCACGGCCGCGATGTGCAGGGCAATCGCCGGCAGGCGATAGACCGTGCCCTGCAGATGGACGTACTGAAAGGTCGGCACGCCGCCGCCGGCGCCGGCCATGTAGGCGCCGAGATTGGCGACGCTGGATACCTGCAGGGCGAGGAATTTTCCCTCAGCATCGAGCGCCAACGAGGCCTCGGCCTGCATGTCGCGCGCGGCATGGTCGGACAGAAACACCTCGCTGCGGCTGGCGATCCACTTGACCGGTCGGCCGGTGCGCCGCGCCGCCCACAGCAGCAGCGCGTGCTCGGCGTAGGCGAAGTTCTTGGCGCCGAAACCGCCGCCGACGTCGGGCGCCACGAAACGCACCTTCGCGGCCTCGACTCCCAGCGCGCGCGCGATGTGGTTTCGGTTGTTGTGGATGCTCTGGCTCGAAACATGGAGCGTATAGCGGCCGCTCGCCGGATCGAACGTCCCGACGCCGCCGCGCGGCTCCATGGGGTTCATGACGATGCGGTGATTGTCGAGCCTGAGGCTGACGACATGCGCGGCCCGCCGAAAACCCCGGTCGGCGCCCTCGGCGTCGCCGGTGCGCCAGTCGAGGCAGACATTGCCCGGCACTTCGGCAGACAGAACCGGCGCGCCGGGTGCGCGCGCGGCGTCGGCGGTCGTCACCGCCGGCAACGGCGCGTAGTGGACCTCGATCAGCTCGGCTGCATCGAGCGCCGCTGCATGGGTTTCAGCGACCACGAACGCCACCGGCTCGCCGGCGAAGCGAACCTTGTCTCTCGCCAGCAGCGGCTGCAGGGCGAAGGCGAAGGGCTCGCCGGTCTGGGCATTGGCCTCAACGTAGGGGCGCAGAGCCTTCAGGCCGTCGGCCTCGGCGTCTGATGCCGTCAGGACGGCCAGGACACCGGGCGCGCGGGCCGCCGCTACGGTATCGATGGCCTCGATCGATGCGTGCGCGTGCGGCGAGCGCAGCACGACCGCGTGTGCCACGCGATCGAAGCGCAGGTCGTCGAGATAGGCGCCGCCGCCGGTGACAAAGCGGGCGTCTTCCCGGCGGCGGGGCGATTGGCCCATCGTGTGGATAGTCATGTCCGCAAAGTCTCCGCGTTCTTTGCCTGTCGCTTCTCGTCCCACCAGTCGCGGGCCTGATAGCTCCAGTAGGCAAGTTGCGTGGCGGCTCTTCCGACCGGTCCGCCGGCCCATCTTGTGCCGAAGGGAGCGAACAGGCGCCAGCGCGCATTATCGCCCAGGATGCCGGCGACGATGGCATCGGCGCCCGCCGCCGTCTGGGCGACGCCGTGGCCGCCGAAGGCCGTGCATGCCCACAGTCCCGGCTCGATTTCGCCGACCTGCGGCATCTTGTGCGGCGCGTAACCCATGATGCCCGGCCAGGCGTAGGCGATGCGGACATCGCCGAGTTGGGGATAGACCGATAGAATGTCGCCGCGCATCATCTCGCGCAAATGAGGCGGCTCGCGCGTGTCGGTCGTGATGCGTCCTCCCCACAGCAGACGGTCGCCGTCGACCACGCGGTAGTAATCGCCGGCGCGCCGCGTGTCGGAGATCGTGCCGGACCATCGGATCGCTTCGGCGAGACTGGGCCCTAGTCTCTCGGTCACGGCGACGTAGGTCGCGACGGGCAGGACGGCACGTGCGAGCTGTGGTTGCACGCGGCCGAGATCGGCATTGCCGGCAAGCACAACGTGGCGGGCCGAAATTTCGCCCTTGGGCGTGCGCACCCGCCATCCGCTGCCCGTGCGTGACAGTTCGGTGGCCTCCGTCGCTTCATGGACCGTCCCGCCGAGCCGTTCGATGTCGGCGGCCAGCGCCAGGGCAAAATTCAGGGGGTGGATGTGAAAGGACTTCGGATCGTGGATCGCCTGATGGTAGCGCGCGGTGTCGAGCAAGGCGCGCACGCGAGCTGTCTCCCAGGGTTCGAAGCTGGCACCGAGACTTTCCGCGAGCCGTCGCGTGCGGTCTGCAAAATCCCGGCCCTGTTCGGTGCGCGAGACGCTGAGCTTTCCTTCGCCCATGAGAATGTCGGATCGTCCGAACTCCGTGATGGCGGCACGGACGATGGCGACGCCGCGCTGCGATTGGCCATAGAGGCGGCGTGCATGGTCGACGCCGAGCCGGTCAATCAGCACACCCGACCGCGCGGCGAAACCCGGGCCGACGAAACCGCCGTTGCGGCCCGATGCGCCCCAGGCGATGCGATGACGCTCGACCAGCGCCACGCGCTGCCCGAGCTGGGACAGCAGCCGTGCGGCGTGCAGACCGGCGAAGCCGCCGCCTACGACCGCGACATCGGCCTCGACCCGCGTGGCGAGAGTTGGCCGGCAGGCGCTCGCGTCTCGCGTGGCGGCATACCAGCTTGGCGGGTAGGCGCTATCGCCCATTGCTCGAATTCCTCACTTCGATTTCTGCCGTCACCGGGCGGCATGGAAGGCTTGCGCGGTCACGTGCCCTGTCGCACTAAGTTTGCCACGGAACCTTGCTTTTGCTGGAGGACGCATGTCGGTCGATTTTGATGCAGTGATCGTCGGCGCGGGCTTCGGCGGCATGTATATGCTGCACCGTTTGCGCCACAAGGGATTTACCGCCCGCGTGTTCGAGGCGGGTTCGGGCGTCGGCGGCACCTGGTACTGGAACCGCTATCCTGGCGCGCGCTGCGACGTCGAGAGCGTGCAGTACTCCTATCAGTTCTCAGCCGAACTCGAGCAGGAGTGGGAGTGGACGGAACGTTACGCCACCCAACCCGAGATCCTGCGCTACGCCAATCATGTCGCCGACCGCTTCGACCTGCGCCGCGACATCCGCTTCGAGACCCGGATCGCCGCCGCGGTCTTCGACGAGACGGCAAGTCTATGGCGGGTCGAGACGGACAAGGGCGACAAGGTTACTGCGCGCTTCGTCATCACCGCGATGGGCTGCCTGTCGTCGCCCAACACGCCGAAGATTCCCGGCCTCGCGGATTTCAAGGGCCCGACCTATCACACCGGCAACTGGCCGCACGAGGCTGTCGACTTCACCGGCAAGACGGTGGGCGTGATCGGGACGGGGTCGTCGGCGATCCAGTCGATCCCGATCATGGCGCGGCAGGCAAAGCACCTGACGGTCTTCCAGCGCACCGCCAACTACACTGTGCCGGCGCACAACAAACCGCTCGATCCCGAATATGTTCGCCAGGTCAAGGCGAGCTATCGCGAGATGCGCCAGCGCGCCAGGACCAAGCCCGCCGGCATCGACTTCACGATCAATCCCGCCTCGGCCATCGCCACGCCGGACGAGGAGCGCCGCCGCGAGTTCGAGGCGCGCTGGACCTATGGCGGCCTGGGTTTCATGGCGTCGTTCTCCGACCTGCTGCTGAGCGATGAGTCCAACAAGACCGCGGCCGACTTCGTCCGGTCCAAGATCCGCGAAGTCGTAAAGGATCCGGCAACCGCCGAAGCGCTGATGCCGAAGAACATCATCGGCTGCAAGCGGCTATGCGTCGATACCGGCTACTGGGAGACCTTCAATCGTCCCAACGTCACGCTGGTCGATATCAGCGACGAGCCGATCGAACGCGTGACCGCGTCGGGCCTGCGCGCCAAGGGCAAGGACTACGGTTTCGATTGCCTGGTGCTGGCCACCGGCTTCGATGCCATGACCGGCGCGTTGCTGAAGGTCGATATCCGCGGTCGCGGCGGCGTTGCGCTCAAGGACAAGTGGTCGGAGGGTCCAAAGTCGTACCTTGGCCTCACGGTGGTGGGCTTTCCCAACCTCTTCACCATCACCGGACCCGGCAGCCCGTCGGTGCTGACCAACATGCTTCCGTCGATCGAGCAGCATGTCGACTTCATCGCCGATTGCCTTGAGACGCTACGCGCCAAGGGCGTCAGCGTCATCGAGCCGGTCGAGGAAGCCCAGGAAGCCTGGGTCGGCCAGGTCGGAAATGCCGCCAACATCACGCTGCGTTCGACCTGCAGCTCCTGGTATGTCGGCGCCAACATCCCCGGCAAGCCACGCGTGTTCATGCCCTATATCGGCGGCCTGCCGGCCTACATCGCCGCCTGTGAGACGGTGGTGAAGAACGACTACGAAGGCTTCGCGCTGGCCTGATCAGTATCCGATCGCTGCGCCGTCACTGCGCGGATCGGCGCCGCCGGCGCGCAGGCCGCTTGCGGGATCGATCGTGATACCGTGGGCATGGCCTGCGGTTTCGCTCCATGCCCCCCAGCGGTTGACCAGATGGCCGCGTCGTTCCAGCTCGGCGATGGTCGCCGCGGGCATGCGCCCTTCGATATGCAGCGTGTCGCGCGCCTCACCGATGCCGAACCGGCCCGAGAGGAACCGCGGCGTCTCCAGTGCTTCCTGGATATCGCGGCCGTGGTCGATCATGGCGAGGTAGGTCTGCAGGTGGATCTGCGGCTGCCCATCGGCGCCCATGCAACCGACCGCGGCCCACAGCCGGTCGTCGCGGAACGCCAGCGATGCGATGAGGGTGTGCAGCGGCGTCTTGCCCGGCTCGACCTTGTTGGGGCTGGCGGGGTCGAGCGAGAAGTAGGCCGAACGGTTCTGCAGTACGACTCCGGTGCGACCGGCCACGACGGCGGCGCCAAACACGCCGTAGAGCGAGTGGATCAGCGACACCGCATTGCCATCGGCATCGACCACGGCGATGTAGACGGTGTCGCCTGCCAGACTGCCGTAGGAAGGGACGCGGTCCCACGGGATTGCCCGCGCCGGGTCCATCAGCGGCCGCCGTTCGTCGGCGTAGGTCTTCGAGATCAAGCGGTCCATCGGTACTGACGCAAAGCGCGGATCGGCGAGATGGCGGTCGCGGTCGTGATAGGCGAGCTGCTTGGCCTGCACCATGGCATGCACGGCGTCGGGGCCGAGGAACGGCTTGCTGTGCAGCTCCAGTGGCTCGAGCAGGTTCATCATCTCCAGCACGGCGAAGCCCTGGGTCGGCGCCGGTGTCTCGTAGATCGTCACACCGCGGTAGCTCCCCTTGATCGGCTCACCCCAGCGCGCAAGTTGTGCCTTGAGATCGTCCGGCGTGAAGAAGCCGTCGTTGGCCGCAGACCAGCGCACAAGCTCGCGGGCGACGTCGCCGTCGTAGAAGCCGTGCCAGCCGTCGCTGGCGATCGCTTCCAGAGTGCGGGCAAGGTCGGGGTTGGTCAGCACCGCACCGTCCTTGAGGAAGATCGCGGCGGCCTCCGGGCTCCTGGCCAGTTCGTCGCTCACGGAGTCGCGCCAATGGGCCAGTCGCGCCGTTACCGGAAAGCCGTCGCGGGCATAGCCGATCGCGCTTTCGAGGCAGCGCTTGAGCGGCAGGCGGCCATGGGCGGCATGGGCCTCGCCCCAGCTTGCGACTGCACCCGGCACGGTGAGGGTGCCGGGCAGCACGCCGCGGTAGGGCACTTCGTCAAGTCCGCGGCGCGCGAAGGCCTCAATCGTGCCGCCCGCGGTGGCGCGGCCGCCGCCATCAATGTAGCGCACAGCCCCGGTCGTGGCATCGTAGATCAGCCAGAAGGCGTCACCGCCCACGCCCGTCATGTGCGGATAGAGAACCGAGAGCGCCGCGCTGGTGGCAATGGCGGCATCGACGGCCGAGCCGCCCGCCCGCAGCACATCGACGCCGGCTTGCGACGCCAGCGCATGCGGGCAGGTCACCATGCCGTTCGGCGCGAGGGTGGCGGGGCGGCCGGCGTATATGTCTGTCATGAGGAATTCTTAGGTCGTTTCGAGAGCCGTTGACAGGGCGCGATGAATTTCCTAACACTTAACTCTACAGTTAAGTGTCAAGAAAGACCGGACGATGCTCAGGATAGTCGCCTATGCCGCCGCTGCCATCGCCATCGTTGTCGCTGGCATCCTGCTCTATGGCGCGACCCGACCCGATACCTTCCGCGTCCAGCGTACGGTCAACATCAAGGCGCCGCCGGACAGGATTTTTGCCCTGATCGACGATCTGCATGGCTGGGCCGCCTGGTCGCCTTATGAAAAGAAGGATCCGGCGATGAAGCGGACCTTCAGCGGGGCGTCCACCGGCAAGGGTGCGGTCTACGAATGGGACGGCGACAAGAACGTCGGCAAAGGCCGGATGGAGATCATAGAATCCGCGCGGCCGACCAAGATCCTGATCAAGCTCGATTTCATCGAGCCGTTCGAGGGCCACAATACCGCCGAATTCACCATGGAACCCAAGGGCGACAACACGGTTGTCACCTGGGCCATGTATGGTCCCAGCGCGTACATGATGAAGGTGATGGGAATCTTCATGAACATGGACACCATGATCGGCAACGACTTCGAGGCCGGGCTCGCGGCCCTGAAAGCCGCCGCCGAAAAATAGACCTTCGAAACCGGAGTACACCATGAGGATCGCTGCCCTTCCGATCGCGTGTGTTCTGTCGTGCGGGATCGCCCTTTCCCAGTTGTTCGCCGTCGATGTTGCGGCCCAGGGCGCCTGCCCGCCCGGTGTGCCCGCGGGCGTGTTCTGCGGCGAGCGCAACATTGCACACGCGCCGGCCGGCACTTATTCGGTCGACCCCGACCACTCGGCGGTTCTGGTCCGGGTCTCGCACATTGGCTATTCCTACAGCGTGTTCCGCTTCGATCGGGTGAGCGGCACGCTGGTGTGGAGTCCCGACGCGATTGGGCGTTCGACACTGTCGGCCAAGGTGATCACCGAATCGATCACGTCGAACGTCAAGGGCTTCGCCAGCAAACTTGCCGGCGACCAGTTCCTCAACGCGCCGCGCTTTCCCGAAGTGACGTTCGTATCCACGTCGTTTAGGCCGACCGATGCCACCAGCGGCAAGGTCGACGGCAATCTGACGTTGATGGGTAAGACTGCGCCCATCACCTTCGACGTGGCTCTGGTGGGCGCCGGCAAGGGCTTCGGCGGACAGCCGCGGCTCGGCGTTCATGCCACCAGCTGGATCAAGCCGCAGGACTTCGGCATGCCGGCAATGTTCTCCGAGCCCATGGAAATCGTCATCGATGCGGAGTTTGCGAGGAACCCATGAACGTCATGGCGAAGCCGGCCGGAACTGAGCTCGTCCTCACGCGCGAGCTCAAGGCGCCGCGTGAGCGGGTGTTTGCGGCCTGGATCGACGCCAGGCAGGCGTCGCTGTGGTGGGTGCCGAGGGATTTTACGCCCTTGTCCTGCGAGATGGATGTGCAGCCGGGTGGCATCTGGCGTCGGCGCATGCGTTCGCCCAGCGGCGACGTGATCCTGAAGCATGGGGTCTATCGCGAGGTCTCGGCCCCCAAACGCCTGGTCTTCACCTACATCACCGAGAATGCCACCGGCATCGTCGATCCCGAGACACTGGTATCTATCGACCTCACCGATCTCGGTGGTGGCCGGACCCGGCTCACGCTGTGGCACACCGCCTTCGAGACCGAGGTTTCTCGCAACGATCATCGCGGCGGCTGGGCAGGCTGCCTCGAGCGGTTCGCCAATTACATCGACAAAGTCCGACCAACAGAAGGAGTAATGACCATGAATATTCAGCCGTACCTGTCTTTTGAAGGAAAGGCCCAGGAGGCAATCGACTTCTACAAGGGCGCCATCGGCGCCGAAGTGAAGGTCGTCATGCACTTCAAGGACGCGCCGCCCGAGGCGCAAGCGCAGATGTCACCCGGTGTCGGCGACAAGGTCATGCATGCCTGCATCAAGATCGGCGAGTCCGACGTATTCGTGTCGGACGGCCGCTGCGGCGGCAAGGCGAGTTTCTCGGGCGTCACCCTAACGCTCAACACCACCAGTGACGGTGAAGCGGACAAGCTCTTCGCCGCGCTCGGCAAGGGCGGTCAGGTGACTATGCCGATGGCAGAGACCTTCTTCGCCACCCGCTTTGGCATGCTGGCCGACAAGTTCGGCGTCAACTGGATGGTGCTCAACCCGAAAAACTAGGGCGTACTCCGCTTGCCAAAGAGGTGCTGTCATTCCGAATCGAAGGCGGGGGGCCTTTCCTGCGGCCTAAAAAATCCTTCACTGCGTTTGGGATGACAGCATTTTCTGTGGGAAGCATTGTGCGGTCTAACTCGATCAGGATTCGGCTCACCCCTTGTCGACGTTGGCGCTGCGCAGCGGCACGCCGAACTCGCGGCGGCAGACGTCGGCCAGCACCGCGACGCCCTGGCGGATCGTCTCGGGCTCGGGGTTGGCAAAGCACAGCCGCAGCCGGTTGCGGGTGTAGGCCTTGTTGGTCGACCATTCCGGTCCGGGATTGATCGACACGCCGGCCGCCAGCGCGGCCTGCGCCAGCTTCTGGGTGTCGACGACCTCGGGCAGCTTGATCCAGAGGTAGATTCCGCCCGCCGGGTCGCCGAACTCGGCGGCGGTGCCGAACTGCTCGGCCAGCGCCTCGCGCAGGACCTGCAGCTTGGCCTTCAGGGTCTTGTTGAGCGCCGGCACATGCGTGGCGAAATGCCTGGTGCAGAATTCAGCCAGCACCATCTGCTCCAGCGCGCCGGAGCCGGCGTCCTGCTTCAGGCCGAGAATGCGGCCGAGGATATCCCACTTGGCGACGATGTAGCCGACGCGCAGCGCCGGGGCGATCGATTTGGAGAACGAGCCGATGAAGATCACACCTTCGCCGTTGGCCATGGAATAGAGCGAGCGCGGGCGCTCGCCGCTCCAGATCAGGTCGGAGTAGCACTCGTCCTCGAAGATCATCACGCCGTACTCGGCGGCAAGCTTGATCAGTGCGGCGCGGCGTGCCTCGCCCATGATGGCGCTGGTCGGGTTCTGTACCGTCGGAATGGTATAGATATACTTGGGCGTCA
>CALFRN010000337.1 GCA_937919085.1 uncultured Reyranella sp. | reverse complement strand
ATGCCGAGCGGCGCAATGCCGACTGTTCCGGCGCGATACTGACACGCGAACTCACACCCGAGCAGCTGGCGCTGGCGCGGCTGGTCCGCGGCAGCGCGCGCATGGCGCTCGGCGACAAGGCCCTGGGTGGAGACGACTACAGTGATGCGCTGAAGCGCTACGACGGTATGTTCAATTCGAGGAATCCCGAGGCCTTGAACCTGTTTCGCCGCGCCGCGGCGGAAGATGCGCGCGGCAACACCGAAAAGGCCCTGAACCTCTACAGTGAAGCCGCCCGTCTGGACTCCAAGACCACCCTGGCCTTCCTGGGACGCGGGATCCTTCTGGCAAGCCGCAAGCGTGCCTACGAGAGGGCCATCGAGGATCTGGACAAGACCCTGGCGCTCGAGCCGGACAACGTGCTGGCCCTGATCCGGCGCGGCCAGGCCTTCAGCGAACTCGGCGAAACCGCGCGCGGCCTGGTCGACCTCGACCGCGCCATCGCGCTGGCCCCAGCAGTTCGCAGGCCTATTTCTACCGCGGCCTGATCCACTCCCGCCGCAACGCGACCGCGGCCGCCCTCAGCGACTATGACGCGGCCGTGGAACGCTCCGCGATCAACGTCGATGCGCTTACGAGCCGAGCGGCGATCTACGCCCGTGAAGGCAAGTTCGACCTCGCGATCCGCGATCTCGACGCGGCGATCACCGTTGACAAGCAGAACCCCAACGTCTTCTTCAATCGTGGCTATGCCCGTTTCGCCAGTGCGGAGTACCAGAAGGCAATTGCGGACTACACCGCGGCCGTCGATCTCGACGAGAACTTCGGGCTGGCCTACAACAACCGTTGCTTGGCACGTGCCGTCGCCGGCCAGGATCTCCTGAAGGCGCTTGCCGATTGTGACGTGGCGCTGAAGCTCATGCCGGTCAACCTCGACGTCCGCGACACACGCGGCTTCATCTACCTGAAGCTGGGCGACGCCGCCCTGGCGCTGAACGAGTACAACGCCGCCCTCGCGAGCGATCCCAATCGCGCGACGGCCCTGTTCGGCCGCGGACTGGCGAAGATCAGGACCGGCGACATCGCGGGCGGCGAAGCCGACCAGGCAGCCGCGCGGCGGATTAATCCGGAAGTCGACAAGGAGTTCTCTGTCTATGGGTTGAAATAGGGCGAAAGTCGTCCTTCTCTTGGCCTATGCCTGCCGAACCTGCAATTCGCACCCTCCCCTCGCCAGCATGGCGGGCTGGGAGAACGCGTCAGGCCGCCAGGGGCTGCTTGCCCGAAACGCCGGTGGCAGGTCATGCTGGAAGCGTGTGGAGGCACTGAGCGATGACGGTCTTGATCTGGACTTTCCTAGCCCTGCTTGCGGTCCTGCTGGCCTCGGAGGTCGCCTCGAGGCTGCGCAGCTGGGCCGGCCTTTCCCGCGGAACACCGGCCGATCGCGACCCACACCACGCCCCCGAGGCCGAACGGCGACGCGCACTCGATGCCGCCGCGAGTTCAGCCGACCATGCCTCCGCCGTCGGCCTGAGAGCCCGCGCCGGGCCCCGCAGCCGGCTCTGATCCGTCACGTCCGACTCGCGACCGCCGTTGTCCGAAGGGGAGAACGCTTTATGGTAGTCGGTAAATGACTGTTTACCGAGGAAGCGTACCATGGATTTCAACATTCCCGCCGATATCGCGGCCTATCTCGTCGAGCTCGATACCTTCATCGAGCACGAGATCCGGCCGCTGGAGCAGCGGGACGACAACATCCGCTTCTTCGACCACCGCCGCGAACATGCCCGCACCGACTGGGACAACGACGGCCAACCGCGTCCCGAATGGGAAGAGCTTCTGGCCGAGATGAAGCGCCGCGCCGACAAGGCCGGACACCTGCGTTTCGGCCTGCCCAAGGCACTGGGCGGCAAGGACGGGTCGAACCTCGCGATGGCGCTGATCCGCGAGCATCTCGCTCACAAGGGGTTGGGGCTGCACAACGACCTGCAGAACGAGAGCTCGATCGTCGGCAACTTCCCGGTGGCGCTGCTGCTGCACCGCTTCGGCACTCAGGAGCAGAAGGAGCGCTACATCGAAGGCATGTTCAAGGGAACGGAGCGTATCGGCTTCGGCCTCACCGAGCCGCTGCACGGTTCCGACGCCACCTTCATGGAGACGGCAGCGGTGAAGAAGGGCAGCGACTGGGTGATCAACGGCATGAAGCGGTTCAACACCGGCATGCACACGGCGACAGTCGATCTGGTGTTTGCCCGCACCTCCGGCAAGGTCGGCGAGCCGCGCGGCATCTCGGCGTTCCTGGTGCCGGTGAAGACACCGGGCTTCAAGATCGAATTCATGTGGTGGACCTTCAACATGCCGTCGGACCATGCCGAGGTCTCGCTCACCGACGTGACGGTGCCGGGCTCGACCATGCTGGGCGAGGAAGGCCGCGGCCTCGACGTGGCGCAGACCTTCGTGCACGAGAACCGCATCCGCCAGGCAGCCTCGAGCCTCGGCGCGGCGCAATATTGCATCGACATGTCGGTAGCCTACGCCAGGAACCGCAAGGTGTTCGGCAAGGCGCTCGCCACCAACCAGGCGATCCAGTTTCCGTTGGCGGAGCTGCATACCGAGGCCGAGATGACGCGCGGGCTGGTGCGCAAGACGGCGTGGCATCTCGACCGCGAGCACCACATGGGCGTTTCCGAATGGGTGGCGATGTCGAACTACCGCGCCAACCGCCTGGTCTGTGACGCCGCCGACCGTGCCATGCAGGTCCATGGCGGCATCGGCTATTCGCGCCACACGCCGTTCGAGCACATCTACCGCCACCACCGCCGCTACCGCATCACCGAGGGCGCGGAAGAGATCCAGATCCGTCGCGTCGCCGGCGCGCTGTTCGGCTTCTGGGGTGCGCAGAAAGCCTCCACGGCACCGAAGCAGTGATCGCATCGCCCCCTCACCTAGCCTCTCCCCCTCGCGGGGGAGAGGAACATGACAGCGAGGACATCTCATTTTCTTCCTCCTCTCCCTCTTCAAGAGGAGAGGCTGGGTGAGGGGGTCGCGCTACACCGGCGACGTGCTGACCTTTGGCGCGGCCATGCTGATGGGGTCGAGCTATCCCTTCGCCAAGGATGTGCTCGAGGTCATGAGCCCGCTGCTCTACAGCGCCTCGCGCTACCTGGTGGCAAGCCTGTTCCTGTTCGCGGCCATGGTGGTCCTGCGCCGGGAGATGACGCTGCAACGCCGCGACTGGCTGCCGATGCTGCTGCTGTCGCTGATCGGCGTCACCCTGTTCCAGGCCTGCTGGGGGCTCGCCATGGCCCGCAGCGCGCCCAGTCTCGGCTCGATCGTCATGACCACCACCACCGCCTTCTCGGCAATCATCGCCTGGCTGGGCGGGCGGCGGCTGCCGGCGCTGGGCTGGGCCGGCATCGCGATCGCCTTCGCCGGCGTGGTGGTGGTGGTGAACAACAGCCTCGCCGCGATCACGCTGACCGATGTCAGCCCCGACGGCACCCTGCTCTGGCTCCTCGCCGCCTTCGCATGGGCACTATATGTCGACCGCGGCGCGCCCTACAATCGGCGGCTGGGCGCCCTGCCTGTGATGGCCTGGACGACCCTGTTGGGCTCGCTGGTGCTGCTGCCGATCTCGCTGCTGTTCGACTCGCCGCGCGAATTCGCCTTGCTCGACGACCGGCTGCTGGGCTTCTGGCTCTATACCGCGATCTTCCCGGTGGGCGTGGCCTTCCTCGGCCTGACCGCCGGGCTCGATCGGCTGGGGGTCTCCCGAGTCATGCTCTACATGTATCTGATCCCGGTGGCCGGCGTGGGCTTGTCGGCGGCATTCTTCGGCGATCCGCTGACGGTGGCTCGCGTGCTGGGCGGCCTGGTCGTGCTGGCCGGCGTCATTCTGACGCGCGTTGCGCTCGACCGGGCCACCCGCGTTCCTGTATGAACGGAACGCAACCCAGAGGATTCGAAATGGCCCGCCAGGCCGCCAGGAAGTCCGCCAAGAAAAGCCCCTCCAAGGCTGTCGCGATCCAGACGCTCACCACGCCGGGCATCGGCGGACGGCGCGCGTTCGTGGCCCGCGCCACCAAGGAGACCCGCATTGCCGCTGCCATCAACCTCGATGGCACCGGCAAGTACGACATCAAGACCGGCGTCGGCTTCCTCGATCACATGCTGGAGCAGCTCTCCCGCCACAGCCTGATCGATATCACGCTGCGCGCCGAGGGCGACCTGCACATCGACTACCATCACACCACCGAGGACTCGGGCATCGTGCTGGGCGAGTGCCTGGCCAAGGCGCTGGGCGACCGCGCCGGCATCCGCCGCTACGGCAGCGCCCATATCCCGATGGACGAGACCCTGACCGAGGTGGCGCTCGATGCCTCGAACCGGCCGTACCTGATATGGAAGGTGAATTTCTCCAAGCCCAAGCTCGGCACCATGGACACCGAGCTGTTCAAGGAATGGTTCCAGGCCTTCGCCCAGCTCGGCGGGCTTACGCTGCACGTGTGGAACCACTATGGCGACAATAACCACCACATCGTCGAGAGCTGCTTCAAGGGCATCGCGCGGGCTCTGCGGGTGGCGGTCGAGATCGACCCGCGGCAGACGACGGCGGTGCCCAGCACCAAGGGCATCCTTTAGGCGACAGACCATGACCGTCGCCCCATGACTGTTGCCATCGTCGATTACGGTTCGGGCAACCTCCGTTCCGCTGCCAAAGCCTTCGAGCGCGCTGCGCGCGAGGCCGGCACGCACGAGCGCGTGCTGGTGACGTCGAATCCAAACGAGGTGGCAGACGCCAACCGTATCGTGCTGCCGGGCGTCGGCGCCTTCGCCGACTGCCGCGCCGGCCTCTATAGCGTCCCGGGCATGGTCGAGGTGCTGCAGCGGGAAGTCATCGGACGGGCAAAGCCGTTCCTCGGCATCTGCGTCGGCATGCAGCTCATGGCCACCCGGGGCGTCGAATACGGCGTCCATGCCGGCCTCGACTGGATCGCAGGCGACGTGGTGCGCATCGAACCTGGCCCGGCGCACCTCAAGATTCCGCACATGGGCTGGAACGAGCTGCGCGGTCTCAAACCACATCCGCTGCTTGACGGCATCGCCGACGGCGACCACGCCTATTTCGTTCATTCCTTCCAGCTGCAGGCGGACCGGCCCGAGACGGTGTTGTCGGTGGTCGACTACGGCGGGCCGGTCACCGCCATGGTTGGGCGCGACAATCTCGCCGGCACGCAGTTCCATCCCGAGAAGAGCCAGGCGACCGGCCTGCGGCTGATCGCCAACTTCCTGCGGTGGAAACCCTAGGCGCGCGGCATTGGGGTAGACCGGGCGTCATGCAAGAACTGCCGGCGGGCCATTGCCGTTGTCGCACATGAAACGAAATCCGGGCGCCATAGCCCTTGTCTGCCTGTTGGCATCGACTCTCCTCACGGCGCCGGCCGATGCGCAACGGCGCGCGGCGGCGTCGGCCCGGACACCGGTCACACCGAACGGCGATCTCTGGCTGAACACGGCGCTCGGCGTCGAGTATGCGATTGATCGGCGATGGTCGTTCCATCTCGACAGCCAGCTTCAGGTCGACCGCGACATCACCCGTCTGCGCACCCTACAGGTCCGACCTGGCTTCGAATACGCCATCTCGCCCAACTGGGCGGCCGCAGCCGGCTATGTCCAGTTCCAGCGCTACGTGACCGCCCTGCAGACCCTGCGCGGACCGTTCCAGGACCTGCTCTACCGCGACCACATCGGCAAGGTGGCCGTCACCGGCCGGCTGCGCGGCGAGGAGCTGTTCCTGGAAAACACGGCCCTGCTGGTGCGGGCGCGTGGACTTGTCGGCGTGCGTGTGCCGATCGGCGCTTCACCCTGGGAACTTGCGTTGTCGGACGAGATTTTCGTCAACCTCAAGGTCGATGGCACCGGCCGCCAAGCCGGGCCGCACCAGAACAGGGCCTATGTCGGATTCGGCCGGCCGCTTGCCGCGAAGGTCAAGATGTCGGTGGGCTACGAGCTCGACACCCATGAACGCAACGGCGCCTTCCGCAACGTTCACGAAATCAAGCTTGGCCTGGTGTTCAGGTTGAACTGACCGGTCGGACGAAGGGGGTGCGCAGCGCCGTCGGCCGATAGACGTTGCGCTGGGCGGCATCCCACATCAGGCGCGGGTCGAAGGCTTCGGCAGCGAAGATGGTGACGAAGACCACGGCGCAGAAGGCGAGCGCGCCCACGCCGGGTTCGATGGTTACCACGCGGCCGAACTGGACCAGGGCACCCAACAGCGACTCCATGAAGATGTCGACCATCGACCATCGCCCGATCCAGGAAACGGCATAGTAGAGCATCGTGCGTTCGCGCAGGAAGGCGGCAGCGGTTGCCTGTGTCGTCACCACCATGACGGCCATCAACATGATCGCGAGGCCGATCAGCTTGAACACCGGCACCAGGATGCTGGCGAAGAACACGAGCAGCGCCAGCGGATACATCTTCGATGCCAGAAGCTCCTCGACACCGCCCAGGATGGTACTGGGCTGGCCAGCGCCGGCCTGGATGACGGTGAGCACGGGATAGATGTTGGCCGGGACGTAGAGAATGACCCCGGCGATCACCAGAGCCCAGGTGCGGTTGAGACTGTTCGGCTTGCGCTGATGCAAAGCCGATCCGCACCTCGGACAGTGCGGATCATGCTCAGCAGGCACCGCAACCAGGCCGCAGCCCTCGCAGCTCACCGCGCCCGGCCGAAAGCCGAGGAGCGCCGGGGGCATCGGGACATGGGTCTGGCCGCGGCGTTCGATCTCGTCCCACACCGCGTCCGGATCGAGTGCGAGTTCGGCCCACACCACGACGACGGAGTAGATGCCCAGTGCATAGACCGCCGGGCCGATGTCGATCGTCACCAGATCGCCCATCTTGGTGTAGGCGACGAATACGCCCAGCAGCAGCACATCGAGCATCGCCCAGACCTTCATGCGCCGGGCCAGCAGGAATACCCCACGGAGATTGCGCGGCATGGTGCTCATTTGCAGGCCAACCAGCACGTAGATCGTCCCGGCGAGCTTGATCAGCGGCGCGAGCACGGTGGTAAACGCGACGGCGATCGCCAGCGGCCACAGGCCGCGATTGACCAGCTCGAGCGGCCCCGACGCCAGGTCGGTCTCGCGCACGATGCCGGCCGCCGAGACCTTCATCAGCATGGTGAGCCACAGCACGGCGAACAACACCAGGGCGGCGGCGGTCAGCGCCAGGCAGCGGTGCAGCGGATCGGTCCGGGTAATGCGCAGCATGGTGCCGCAGCGACCGCAGTTGGAGCGCATTTCGGGGGCGAGCGCCGGCACGATCTGGAACAGGCCGCAGCCCGGACACCCGCGAAGCTGCGGTCTGGTCTCGGGCGCCCCGGCTTGCCGCGGCAGGGCCTCGGCGCGCAGCATCTAGGGCTGCAGCAGGGCGGCGATTCCGTCCGCGAGCTCGCCTATGGCGTTGCTGGCCGCGGCCACCTGGCCGGCGATGTCCGGCGTCGGCAGTGGTTTGGAAATGCTGAAGTTGCGCGCCGCCTGGCGCTTGGGACGGTTGAACTCCACCGCCGCCTGCGCCAGCAACAGCAGCATGCCGGCCTTGTCGGTGTCGAGGCGCTGGATATTGACGCCGACCACGGCGTTGGGATCGGCGTTGATGGCACCGCTCTCGCTGTAGATCTTGCTGTTGGGCAGGCGCTGCGACAGCTCGACGGAGAGGATGCGGCCAAGCAGCGAGCCCAGCGGCTCGCCCCACCAACTGTTGGCCATGACGTCGAGCTTGTAGTCCTCGGACGTCCGCACGATCTCCTTGCGGTCGAGATAACTGGCGAGGCCGATGTCGCGCAGCTGCACCACTTTAGGACCCGCGGGAAAGGTCGGACCCGAACGGACGGCGATGGTGTAGAGGACCGGATCGGGCGAGGCCCCGCAGGCGCCGACGAGACCCGGAAGGGCGAGCGCCGGAAACGCCAGCGCGGTCAGACGACGGCGGCCGATGGTCATGTCGGTCATTCCTTGCCGGTATTGGTGCGGCCCTTGATCAGGGCCTCAGGGTGCCGCGTCAGCAGGTCGCTAAGCGCGCGGATCGAACGTGCCGTTTCGGTGATCTGCGGCATCAGGCGGTCGATGTCGCGATGGAACTTCGACTGGTCGCCATAGCCCCGCTCGATCGACCCGATCAAGCGGTTGGCCTTGGTCACCGACTCCTGGAGCTGGGCGGCGATTTCGGGCAGCCGCTTGAGCGCCGGCGCGGCGTCCTTGTCGAGCGTGCGGACGAAATCCTGCGCCTCGACCATCGTGCCTTCAAGGGCGGCAAGGGTCTTCTTGAGCTGCTCGCCATTGATGATGTTGTCGAGTCCGACGACGGCGCCGGACAGGTTCTTGCCGATGCGATCGAAATCGATGCGGTTGATCTTGGACAGAAGCTCGTTTGCCGAGCGGGTGATACTGTCGAAGCCGCCGATCTCGGACGACGGCACGATGTAGACTCCGTCCTCCTCGGTCAATTCGGCCGGCGGCGCATCAGGCACGATCTCCAGCGCCACGATCTTCTGCCCGGTGATCAGGCTCGGTGCCTGCAGGGTGGCGCGCAGCCCGCGTTTGACCAGTTCGTTGGCCAGCATCCCCGGGCGAAGCCCCTGGGCCGTCGAGATGCCGGTGATCCGGTCCGCCTCGATCCGGTAGCTTACCGGCGCCACGATGCGCTCCTGCTTGGGTTCGTAGACAAGCCCGACGTCAGTGACCTCTCCCACCTTCAACCCGTACAGCGTGACATCGGCGCCCACGGCAAGGCCGGCGATCGATCCGGTGAAGTTCGACCGCAACTGCAACTGGCGGCCGAACCCCGCCGACTTCGCGACTTCCTGACTGGCGTAGAGCGGAAAGCTGTGGTGCTCCGGCGCCACCGGCGATTTCGTTCGAGGTGCCGTGTCGAAGGCGATGCCGCCCAGTAGCAAGGCCTTGAGCGATTCGAACTGAACGTCGATCCCACTGGCACCGAGCTTCACTGAAATGCCCGAGGCGTTCCAGAACGACGAATCCTCGAGAACGAACTGATCGTACGGGGCACGCACGAAGGCATTGATGGTGACGTCGCTGGCGAGGTCACCGATATCCCAGCCGAGCACTGTGCCGACGTCGAGGTCGCGGAAGAAGATCGGCGAGCCGAGGCTAATCGACCCCAGGCGCTTGCTCTTCAGCTTGTAGACGGTGCCCTTGGCCGAGGCCGTGAGGACTGGCGGATCGCGCTGGCCGACGAAGCTGCGTTGCGACTTGCCCTTCTCGGTCGAAGGCCGCATGCCGATGTAGGACCCGGACAGCAGCGTATCGAGGCCGGTGACGTTGCCGGCGAAGAGTTGCGGCTTTACCACCCAGAAGATCGCCCTGTCGGTCAGCAGCTGTTCGGCCTCACGCACGGTTTCAACCGTCACAATGACCTTGGATAGGTCGGGAGCGATGGCGATGGTCTTGACCGTCCCCATCACCACGTTTCTGTACTTGAGCTGGGACTGACCGGCCGTCAGGCCGGCGGCGCTTTCGAAGGCGATGGTGATGGTCGGTCCGCGATGGGAGAATGTATCCCATGCCAGCCAGGCAGCGATCAGACCGGTGAGAATCGGGACGATCCAGATCAGCGGTATGCGGCGGCGGTGCTGCACGCCCGCCGTTGGCAGGTCAATCGGCCCTCCGTTATCGCTCATCTGGACTTCGGCTTCTTTGCATCCGGTTCCATTGCATCTCCGGCGGAAGGTAGCTCAATTCATCCGGCTCGCCACTATCGCCGCGTGGGCGCCGATCAAGCGGTCGGCGGCTTCGTTACCCAAGGATAGCCGTGCCGCGACTGCCGGTAGGCGTAGTCGAAGAGTCCGCGCATATACCCCGGATCGAACGGTTCCGGCAGCACTTCGTTGAAGTCCCGCCCCATGTAGGCAAGGTTGTAGGCGATGCCGTCGCGCTGGGTGGTGTTGTAGATGCGGATCATGTCATTGACGCTGGCAGCCGCGATCATGGTCGAGATGGCGCGGCCGGCAATGCCGAGGGTCCGGCGCTCCACCCTTGCCCACTCAGGATCCAGCCTGCCGTTGCGGATGATGAAGGCCCGCGCCTCGCCAACCGGCTGGCCCGCGCGCATGCGCTGCCGGCGGTTCGCGGTGAGCGCCGGGGGATAAAGGAAGGCCTGCGCGAAGGCGCCACCATCGACGTGCATCTCCTGGTAGGTCTTCCCGTCCAGGGTTACCTCGATCATGGTCGGTGGAAACGCGGCAGGGATCGCGGCGGATGCCAGAAGTATCCGGCGCACGGTGTCGACCGCCCGGGGATTTCCGCTCTTGGCTATGGCGCCGATGTTCCACACCACGGGAATCTGCGCATCGAGGTCGGTCGATACGACCAGAAGCAGCCGCCCGGTATCGTAGGCTGCGGCGATGTCGGCCAGCATCCGGTCGTCGACGTAGCGCGAGATGGTCTCAAAAAGAGGCGCGTTGTCGGCCAAGGCATCGTCGAACAAGGCAGCCGTAATGGAGCGCTTCGACAGAACCTCGCTCGGCTTGGTTTCGGTATAGACGGCGCGGAGTTGCGGGTCGTAGCGTGAGCCCAGGAAGGCGAATGGCGCGGTGAGCGCGCCGGTGCTGATGCCGGTCACGAGGTCGAATACAGGACGGCTGCCCTGCTCGGTCCAGCCGCACAGCAATCCCGCCCCAAAGGCTCCGTTCTCGCCACCGCCTGAAACGGCAAGAAGTTGCAACGGCGACATGCCGGTCGGCGTCGCAAGGCCGCGGGCGTGACGTTGGCGTTCCATGGCGGCGGCGAATTCCGCATCCATGAGGCTGGTGCCCTCGCTCGGAAGGAACCGCTCATTCGCAATGCCCAGCACGGACGCCTCGCTGGCGCGGCCAGCCGGAACCGGCGGTCCCCGGCTGGGCAAGGCACAACCGGGCAGGCCCGCGGCCAACGCTCCGCCCGCGGCCATTCGCAGGAGGCCGCGACGCGCCCGAGGGATCATCGTTGCGCTCACGCCATTATCGCTCGCGGTCGTCGATATCGCGCGCCAGGACCTCGCGCTTTCCGACATGATTGGCCGAGCTGACGACACCTTCGCGTTCCATGCGTTCAACGATGCGGGCGGCCCGATTGTAGCCGATCTGCAGGTAGCGCTGGATGAAGCTGGTACTGCACTTGCGCTCTCGTGCCACAAGGGCGATAGCCTGGTCGTAAAGCTGATCGCTCTCGCCGCCGTCGCCATCACCCGGCAGGCTCAGGCCCTCGGCTTCGGCATCGGGATCGTCAGTGACCGATTCGATATAGGCTGGCGCGCCCTGGGCACGCAGGTGGCGGACCACCTCCTCGACCTCGCCGTCCGACACGAACGGCCCGTGCACGCGCGCGATCTTGCCGCCACCCGCCATGTACAGCATGTCGCCCTGACCCAGCAGCTGCTCGCCACCTTGCTCGCCCAGGATGGTGCGGCTGTCGATCTTCGACGTCACCTGGAAGGAAATTCGGGTCGGGAAGTTGGCCTTGATGGTGCCGGTGATGACGTCGACCGACGGCCGCTGCGTGGCCATGACGACGTGAATGCCGGCGGCGCGCGCCATCTGGGCAAGACGCTGGACGGCACCTTCGATTTCCTTGCCCGCCACCAGCATCAGGTCGGCCATCTCGTCGATGATCACCACGATGAACGGCAGCGGATTGAGATCGATCTCCTCGTCCTCGAACATCGGCTTGCGAGTCTCGGGGTCGATGCCGGTCTGCACCTTGCGCGTAAGCGACTCGCCTTTGCGGGCGGTCTCGACCAGCTTCTCGTTGTAGCCCGCGATGTTGCGGACGCCGACCGAGCTCATGGCGCGGTAGCGATCTTCCATCTCGCGCACCACCCACTTCAGTGCCACGATCGCCTTGCGCGGCTCGGTGACGACGGGCGTGAGGAGATGCGGGATGTCCTGATAGACGCTGAGTTCCAGCATCTTCGGGTCGATCATGATGAAGCGGCAACGATCCGGCGGAAGCCGATAAAGCAACGACAGGATCATGGTATTGACCGCCACCGACTTGCCCGAGCCGGTGGTGCCGCCGATCAGCAGGTGCGGCATGCGGGCAAGATCGGTAATCACAGGGTCGCCGCCGATGTCCTTGCCCAGCGCCAGCGGCAGGCCGAGCCGGTTGTCCTCATAGTGGCGGGTCGACAGCAGCTCGCGCAGGAACACCGTTTCGCGCCTGGCGTTGGGCAGCTCGATGCCGATCACGTTGCGCCCCGGCACCGTGGCGACGCGCGCCGAAACGGCGCTCATCGAGCGGGCAATATCGTCGGCGAGGCCGATGACGCGGCTCGACTTGGTACCGGGTGCGGGTTCGAGCTCGTAGAGCGTGACGACCGGACCCGGCCGCACTTTCACGATCTGGCCCTTGACTCCGAAATCTTCCAGAACGGTCTCGAGCAGCCGGGCGTTCTGCTCCAGCGCCTCTTCGTCGATCTTGGTTTCCGTGCTGACCCGGGACGGCAGCGACAGGATATCGAGCGGCGGCAAGCGGTACTCGCCGCTCACGAGGTCGAGTTCCTTCTGGCCGGCCTTGGCGGCGCGCTTGCCCTGGGTAAGGCCGCCCGTCTTGCGCGGGACGATCTTCACCGCACTGGCGGCGGCGGGGTCCGGCTCCTCCGACAGCGCATCCGGTGCAAAGGGGTTTTCGTCATCAGCCTCGACCGCCAGCTCTTCGCCGGCAACCGTCGGTTCGGGCAGCGGCACCGGCGGCGCGAAAGCGATTTCCTCCTGTGGTGGTGCAGGTTCCATGGACTCCGTCTGTTGCACACCACGACGGGCCAGGAACGGCTCGATGCGCAGGCCCGCCAGGCGATCGAACAATGTGCGGTCGCGTATCGAATCCGCAGCCGACTGGGGCGATGCATGCGGCGCGAGCGGCACCGGCGATTCGGGGATCTCTGACGCCGGCCGTTCGATCGGGGCATAGGGCGCATCGACCAGCAACGAGTCGCGCGCCGGCATCGGCGTGCCTTCGTCGGGAATCTGCTCGACCCGCGCCTCGAATCGCGCCGGATCGTACTGGCTCGCATCTATCTCGCCCGGAATCTCGGCATAGCCTATCGGCGGCGGCAGGTCGGCATCCTCGTCAGCCACCGAGGGTTTGCCGCGCCACAGCCCGATTCCAGCCCGAACCAGCCACACGCCCCACAGGAAGGGCGCGCGCAGGATGCGGAAGATCAACGGCAGATCCGCGCGGTTCATGCCGAGCGCCGGTGCCATGGCGATCAGGGCCAGCGCCGCGCATGCGGGTTCGATCAACGCAAGGCTGCCGCCACTCGAATGGGTCAGCACCAGCTCGCGAAAGCGGCCGACCAGGGCAAGACCGACCAGCCCTCCAGGTCCGGCGTGGGTCGCGGCGCCGCCGACGTCTCCCAGGCCGACGCAGGCCACGCTCATCATCAGCAGCGCCAACAGGAGGAGCGAGAGCCGTAACCCGAAAAATCCGAGATGGTGGGTACGCACCATGCGCACGCCCCAGGTAATCAACGCCACCGGCACGAGCACGATCGCAAGACCGAATGTCTGCAGCAGCAAATCCGAGGTGTAGGCACCGGGCATGCCGAGCAGGTTGTGCGGCGCGCGGCCGGTCGCATGGTTGAGAGAAGGGTCGGCCGGACTGTAGGTGAACAACGCCATCAACAGCATGAGGCCAAAGGCGGCAACCGCGATGCCGACGAGTTCCATCAAGCGACGGCGCAGGAAGTCGCGTCCGCCCTCAGGCAGAATCGTCGTCTTATGAGCCATCGCCGAAGAGACGCCGAGCATGGCCATCGTACTGCTGGCCTCCTATAGCACCCCGGCGAGGCGGGTCATCGCCTCGCGGGTGGTGTTCTCGTCGTGGACCAACGCCACACGGATATAACGCTGGGCAGTGTTGGTGCCCCCGGTTTCGCGGCAGGTATAGCCGCCCGGCAGTACCTTAAGATGCGCCTCGGCCCACAGCTTGCGGGTTGCCTCCTCGCCATCGCCGACGTCAAGCCACAGAAAAAAACCACCGCCCGGTGTGTAGTAGCTGAAACGATTATGCAGAATCTGCTCGGCGACGCGGAAGTTCTTGCGATACCATTCGCGCGTTGCGATCGGATGGGTCTCCTCGCGCCACAACGCCGCAGATGCCTTCTGGACGGCAAACGGAATTTGTGGCCCGCCATAGGTGCGCCAGCGCAACATCATCGCCACGAGTTTCGGATCGCCGGCCATGAAGCCCGAGCGCAGGCCGGCGGCATTGGAACGTTTGGAAAGCGAATGGAAAACCGCGAGATTGCGGAATGGATCCTTGCCGCCGGTCTCATCCATCGCCAGCGCGGCCTCGAGGCCGCCAACTGGGGCCTTGCCCGTATATATCTCGGCATAGCATTCATCGAGCGCGAGGACGGCATCGTACTTGCGGCAGAGCCGAAGCAGCTTCTGCAGGTAGTCCATGCCGGCGATGGCACCCTGCGGGTTGGCCGGTGAGCACAGATAGACGACCGACATACGCTTCCACGTTGCCTCGTCGATCTTGTCGAACTCCGGCAAAAAGCCGTTCTCGGCATTTGCGTTGACCAGCAGCGGTTCGCCACCCGAAAGGACCGCGCCACCGAGATAGGCCTGATAGAAGGGATTGGGCAGTGCCACGATCGGTTTGCCGCCCCCCTTTTCCTGCGGCGTGGCGACCGTGGCGATGACGTAGACCCCTTCCTTGCTGCCGGCCGTTGGATGGCAATGCTGCGCCGGATCGAGCAGGCCGCCGGGCAGCTTGTACCGTCGGGTCAGCCACTCGCAGATTGCAATATTGAGGTCAGGAAGGCCCTGATTAGGAGGATACCTGTTCCAGCCATCAACTTCGTCGATCACGATCTGACGGGCAAAGGCCGGCATTGCCCCCTGAGGCTCGCCAACGGACATGTTGATCATCGCCAGATGGGCCGGTGGCGCGATCGGCGCCAACAGCGCGTTCAGCCGCGCGAACGGAAAATCGGTCAACGTCTCCGTCAGGCGCGGATTGAACATTGCAAGCCATCCACTGGGCCACGCGCGGGCCGGCCGAATCACAGCAGCGAGCCGACTGGAGGGGATCCCGTCGGTTCGCTACCGCTTCATTGTATGAGACAAATTAGCCAATAACAACAAAGGAATAGGATGATTTCTTCATGCAAGAAAGTGCTTTGTGGTGCCCCGTTGCTTGGACCACAAATCCTGGGAGTTACTGCACACGCTCGCCATGAAGTGCAGTATCAAGCCCTTCAACCTCCTCGTCGCGCGTAACCCGAAGCCCGACCATGGCGTCGACGATCTTCAGGATCACCCAGGTGCCGACCGCACAGAACGCACCGATGACCACAACGCCGTAGAGCTGGGTCAGGACCTGGCCGGCATTGCCGTCGACCAGACCAACCGGCTGACCTTTGGCGACATCGTTGATCACCCTGGTGGCGAATACACCGACCAGGATCGAACCCAGAATGCCACCGACGCCATGCACGCCGAAGACATCGAGTGAATCGTCATAACCCAGACGGGTCTTGAGGATGACCGAGGCCCAGTAGCAGACCACACCGGCGGCAGCGCCGATCACGAGCGCGGCCCACGGTTCGACATAACCGGCGGCGGGCGTGATGGTACCGAGGCCTGCAATCGCTCCCGTCAAAATGCCGAGCACCGATGGCTTGCCGCGGCTACCCCATTCGATCGCCATCCAGACGAGCGCCGCCGTCGCGGCGGCGATGTGAGTATTGAGCATGGCACTACCCGCCAGCTCGCCCGACGAAAGCGCCGAACCGGCGTTGAAGCCGAACCAGCCGACCCATAGCAGCGAGGTGCCGATCAAGGTGAGCACCAGATTGTGCGGCGCCATGTTTTCGGTGCCATAGCCGTGGCGCTTGCCGATCACGATGCAGCAGACCAGCCCCGCAATGCCTGCGTTGAGATGGACCACCAGGCCGCCGGCGAAATCGAGCACGCCTGCCGCACCAAGGAACCCGCCGCCCCACACCCAGTGCGCCACCGGCACATAGACGAACAACACCCACAGCGCCATGAACCACATCATTGCCGAGAACTTCATGCGCTCGGCGAAAGCACCAGCGATGATCGCGGGCGTGATGACCGCGAACGTCGCCTGGTACATCAGGAAGACGTTCTCCGGCACCGACTTGGCAAGTTCGTGAACACTACCCTGCAGCCCTTTCCCGACGGCTCGCGACAGCGAGCCAATTACGCCGTTCAGACCGCCGCCATCGGTGAAGGCCAGGGAGTAACCGACCACGAACCACAGGACCGTGACCAATGCGGCGACGGAGAAGGCTTGGACGGCAGTCGCCAGCACGTTCTTCTTCCGCACCATGCCGGCATAGAAAAGCGCCAGGCCGGGGATGTTCATCATCAGCACCAGCACGGTGGCCATCAGCAGCCAGGCGGTATCGCCGGTGTCGATCCGAGGCTTGTCCGCTGCCTGCGCAGTCGTAGCTGCCGCAGCGACAAGCATCGTCGGCACGCATATGCGTGCGATTGTCTTGAGCATCGTTTCCCCCGATCGTCTTCTTATTCGTTCTTGTTTGCGAATGTCTTGTTTCGAGCCTAGAGCGCGTTTGACCCCGACTCACCTGTCCTTATACGCAACGCCTGCTCGACCGCCGTGACGAAGATCTTGCCATCGCCGATCTTGCCGGTGTGTGCGGCCTTCTGAATGGCCTCGACGGCGCGTTCGACCTGGGCGTCGTCGACTACAATCTCGACTTTCACCTTGGGCAGAAAACTCACGAGATATTCGGCGCCGCGGTAGATCTCGGTCTGACCCTTCTGCCTGCCGAAGCCCTTGACTTCGCTCACTGTCAGGCCCGACACGCCGACGCCGGTCAAGGCGTCGCGGACCTCGTCGAGCTTGAACGGCTTGATGATGGCGGACACGAGTTTCATGCGCTTCCCTCCTGCCTTTTCGGCTTGTGTTCATAGACTGGCGTCTCGCATCGGCGGCGTCAAATTCGGCGACAAATAAAGGCCCGGCGAACGGATCGCCGGGCCTTAGGTTCCTGCCGCGACACGGACGCGGCAGGCGGGAGGGAACCGGGGAGAGACGGGTTCCCGACAGTCGACGGAGAGACTTAGTGGACGGTCTCTCCATGGAGATTGATGTCGAGACCTTCGATTTCCTCTTCGTTGGTCACGCGCAGACCGATCATCGCGTCGACCACCTTGAGAATGATGAAGGTGCCGATCGCGCACCAGGCGATGACGACGAGCGTGCCCCAGAGCTGAGTCAGAACCTGGCCGGCGTTGCCGTCGATCAGACCCTTCTTGCCCTCGCCGCCGATCACTTCCACCGCGAAGACACCGGTGAGAATGGCACCAACGAAACCGCCGATACCGTGAACGCCGAAGGCGTCGAGCGAGTCGTCATAGCCCATCGCCTTCTTGAGGCTGGTGGCACCCCAGAAGCAGACCAGGCCGGCGACGATGCCGATGGCCAGCGAACCCATGGGATTGACGAACCCGGAAGCCGGCGTAATGGCGACAAGACCCGCGACCGCACCCGAGATGATGCCGAGTACCGACGGCTTGCCGCGTGTCGCCCACTCCGCGAACATCCAGGCCAGCGCCGCGGCCGCCGTGGCAAACTGCGTCACGGCCATCGCCATGCCGGCATTGGCGCTGGCACCGACCGCCGATCCGGCATTGAAGCCGAACCAGCCGACCCACAGCAGCGAAGCGCCAATCACCGAATAGACCAGGTTATGCGGCGCCATATTGTCGGTGCCGAAACCCTTGCGCTTGCCGATGACCAGCGCGCAGACCAGACCGGCGACGCCGGCGTTGATGTGCACGACCGTGCCCCCGGCGTAGTCGAGCACGCCCCAGTCGCCGAGGAAGCCGCCGCCCCACACCCAGTGGGCGACCGGCGCATAGACGATCAGCGACCACAACGCCATGAACCACATCATCGCCGAGAACTTCATGCGCTCGGCAAAGGCACCGGCGATCAGCGCCGGCGTGATGACGGCAAAGGTGAGCTGAAAGCACATGAAGACCGTTTCCGGAATGGTCTTGGCAAGGTCGTGGACGCCATCGAGCGTCAGCCCTGCCATGAATATCCGGCCGAGGCCGCCGACGATGGTGCTGCCGGACGTGAATGCGAGACTGTAGCCCACGATCAGCCAGAGGACCGAGATCAGGCAGGTAATGGCGAAGCTCTGCATGACGGTGGCGAGCAGGTTCTTCTTGCGCACCATACCGCCATAGAATAGCGCGAGGCCCGGAATGGTCATCATCAGGACCAGCGCCGTCGAGGTCAGCATCCAGGCGGTGTCGCCTGTGTCGAGCTTGGGCGTTTCGTCGGCAGCCAGTACCAGGGCGGGGAGGAGCAGCGTGCCAGCCGCCCCCAGGCCCGCAATCACCGAATTGGACTTGAGTCTCATCGTTCTTCCCTCGGGTCTTGAGTTGATTGAGTTGGTGCGCGGGATCACAGTGCTTCCGCCCCGGACTCGCCGGTCCGGATGCGGATTGCCTGCTCGACTGACAGGACGAAGACTTTGCCGTCACCGATCTTGCCGGTGCCGGCGGTCTTGCAGATTGTCTCGACCGCGCGCTCGACCATGTTGTCGTCGATAACGACCTCGATTTTGACCTTCGGCAGGAAGCTCACGGCATACTCGGCGCCGCGATAGATCTCGGTCTGACCCTTCTGCCTGCCGAAGCCCTTGACCTCGCTCACTGTCAATCCCTGGATGCCCAGCGACGTCAACGCATCCCGGACTTCGTCCAACTTGAACGGCTTGAATATCGCCATGACCATCTTCATTTCGGCTCCTCCACTGAGCGGAACTGCCGCCCCCAAAGCTCGACTCGGAAAAAGCAACTTCCGTGCCAAGACGGAACGGATGGCGGTGGGCAGTTGGCATGGGATTTGCGATGCCCTCTGCGCAATGAAACTTTCAGACGTCGGGGGTGGTCGTGTTGCTTAAGAAATTTGCTGTTTTGGGGTTTGCACTGGTCACAATATGTGCGTCGGGTTCGGCTATCGCCCAAGGCACGCCAGATCCGGCGACACCGCCGGCTACCGAGCCGGAGGCATGGAAGGCACCGTTCGGTGGCACTTTCACCGCCGGTTTCGGCTTCTTCAACGATTACTCGTATCGCGGCATCTCGCAGACTCAGCTTCAGGTCGCGGCCCAGGCCAGCGTTGGCTACGAAACCGGGGCCTTCAGCGAAAACGTCCCCTTGAGCGCCTACATCGGCGGCTGGGGCAGCAACGTCTATTTTCCAAATACCGGCACCATCGCCGAGATCGATCTGCTGGCCGGCTTCAAGCTCAAGACCCTGCAGGAAAAGCTTACCTTCGACCTCGGCTATATCCGCTACAACTACCTCGGCGCGCCCTCCAACCTGTTCTATGATTTCAACGAGTTCGGTCTGGTCGCCGGCTATGATTTCGGCGTTGCCCAGCTCAGCGGCGCTCTTCGCTACAGCCCCAACTTCTACGCCAACTCGGGCATCGCCTGGTACAAGTGGGCCCAGGTGACCGTACCGATGCCGTTCATCAAGGTGAACGAGAACGTCGCATTCAAGGCATATGCCAACATCGGCAATCAATACATCGAGCGGTTCGCCAACTACGGCATTCCCGCCGATAAC
>CALFRN010000336.1 GCA_937919085.1 uncultured Reyranella sp. | reverse complement strand
TCGTAGCCTTCGCAGAAGGCGCCGTCGCGGTTGCACGACAGCAAGGCGCCGATCTCGCCGAGACCCATCGCCTTGTAGGTCTCGGCATACTGGCAGCGCACGACATTGAAGGTGAAGGTGGTGTCGGTCTGCTCCTTGACCTCGATCTCCAGCGCCCCGCCCTTGGTCCAAAGCGGCATCACGTCCTGGAAGGCTTTCAGCGACGTGCCGCCCCCACCTGAAGCTCGCGCGGCGGCGGCGAACTGGCGGGCCTGCTCGATGGCCGAGCGGCGCACCGATTCGGCCACGGTCTTCCTGGCGACCTCGACTCCGTGGCTGGCCTTCAGCGTCTCGTAGACCTCTTTCAATATTTCGGCTTCGATCCTGCGCTTATCGAGCATCGACAGGCCTTCAGGATGGGCGGGGGAACTGACGGGAGTCTGGCTCATGGGCTGTCTCCAGGCTGAATGTCCGAGCCTAACCCGTCCCGGCAAAGGAGGCCATAATGACGGCTTCACTCGACGGATGAACACATGGCTCTCTACGACAGCATCGGACGCAACTACGCGGCGTTTCGGCGGCCCGACCGCCGGATCGCAGCGGCAATCGAGGCCGCACTCGGAGACGCCGTGAGCGTGGTGAACATCGGAGCCGGGGCAGGCTCGTATGAACCGGCGGGCCGAACCGTGATTGCGGTCGAGCCCTCCGAAGTGATGATACGGCAACGTCCCGCCGGTGCGGCGCCTTGCCTGCGCGGCTCGGCGGAAGCGTTGCCTCTGGACACGGCCTCCGTCGATGCGGCAATGGCGATCCTCACCCTTCATCATTGGACCGACCTCGAGCGCGGCCTTGCCGAGATGGCGCGGGTCGCGCGCAGGTGCGCCGTTGTGCTGACATGGATTCCCGATGCCGCGCCGTTCTGGCTGACGGACGACTATTTCCCCGAGATCGCAGCGCACGACCGCACGATCTTTCCCGCCGCCGCCGCCCTTGTCGCGATGCTGGAACGCACGATCGGGCCGGTGCAGATGGCGCCGGTGCCCATTCCGCACGATTGCACCGACGGCCTCGCCGGTGCCTATTGGCGCCGGCCGGACTTCTATCTCGACGCCGAGCGGCGAGGTGCCATGTCCGTCTTCGCGCGACTCGATGCCGAGGCGGGCCTCGCGAGGCTCCGCGCCGACCTTTCGAGCGGGCACTGGGCGGAGCGCAACGGTCACCTCCTGGCCCTGGACGCGCTGGACCTGGGCTATCGCCTCGTTTGCTGTGAAATGGGCGGCAAGGAACGCCAAACGCCCGCCCGGCATCTTGACATCGGGGCCTCGCGATGAAATATCCGCCTCACCATGAAGACGTTCATCCTCCTCCGGTCGCGACGCCGCCGCTTTGAAAAGCGGTGCGAGATCGCGCGCGCGTAACATACGCGCCGTATCGTGAGGCCGCTGGAGAGGATCAGGCGGCTTCCCACATTCCTTCTTCTCCAGTCGGCCCTCTTCAAAAGGCCCTGAATCCGAGAGAAAGAAGTCCAATGACCACGAACAAGACCAAGGTTTTCATCGACGGCCAGCACGGCACCACCGGCCTGCAGATCCTCGACCGGCTCAAGGATCGGCCGGATATCGAGCTGCTCGAGCTGCCCTTGGCCGACCGCAAGGACTTGGGGAAACGCGCCGAGATCGCCAAGGCGTCCGACATCACCGTGCTCTGCCTGCCCGACGCCGCGGCGAAGGAACTGGTGGCGGCGATCGGTGACTCCGACACGGTCGTGATCGACGCCTCGACGGCGCATCGCGTTGCCGACGGCTGGACCTATGGCTTTCCGGAGCTCGCCAAGGACCAGCGCCAGAAGCTGCTCGACTCCAACCGCATCTCCAATCCGGGCTGCTATCCCACGGGCGCCATCGCGATCCTGCGGCCGCTGATCGATGCCGGCCTGGTGCGCGCCGACTCGACGCCCGCCGTGTTCGGCGTCTCGGGCTACACCGGCGGCGGCAAGGATTTGATCGCGGTCCATGAGAAGCCGGATGTCGAGCCGTTCGGCCTCTACGGCCTCGGGCTCGCGCACAAGCACGTGCCGGAGATGAAGAAGTATTCCGGCCTGACGCATGCGCCGCTGTTCGTGCCGTCGGTCGGTCACTATGCCCAGGGCATGCTGATCACCGTGCCGATCACGCGCGACATTACCAGCAAGCAGGTGACGGCCAAGGACGTGCACGGCGTGCTCGCCGACCGCTATGCCGGCGAGACCTTCGTCCCGGTGCGGCCGCTCGGCGACAAGGCCTGGCTGGAGCGAGATCAGTTCCTTCGCGCCGACCGGTTGACCAACACCAACACCATGGAGTTGGCCGTCTACGGCAACGACGCCGACGGCAACGTGGTGGCGATCGCCTCGCTCGACAATCTCGGCAAAGGCGCGTCGGGTGCGGCGGTGCAGTGCATCAACCTCAAGACCGGTGTCGACGAGAAAACCGGTCTCGCGGTCGGCTAAGGCCCTATCCGGCCACACTCCGTCATTCTTGCGGCGTCGGCAGCGCGTGCGCGCTGAACCGTTTCGCGCGCCTCCAAACGGCAGGACATCATCATGAGCATTCGCGTCGGCATTGTCGGCATCAGCGGTTTTGGCGGCGGCGAGGCGCTGCGCCTGGTCGCGAGCCACCCATCTTTCGAATTGGTTTACGCCGCGGGCGAGGGCAGCGCCGGCAGCCGGTTGGTCGATCGCTTCCCCGGTGTGCCGGCGAGACTCGGCGAGCTGGTGATCGAGAAGTGGGACCCCACGACCCTGCCGAAGCTCGACGTATTGTTCGCGTCGCTGCCCGCGGGCGCCTCGGCCGAGGCGCTGGCACGTGTGCCGAAGGACGTGAAGATCGTCGACATCGGCGGCGACCATCGCTACGTCGAAGACTGGGCGTATGGCCTGGCCGACGTCTGGCCCGCCGAGATCGCAGACAAGACCCGCGTCGCCAATCCCGGCTGCTTCCCGGCGGCGGTGCTGACCGCGCTGGCGCCGCTGTTGGCCAATAAGCTGATCGAGCCCGGCAATATCGTGATCGACGCCAAGACCGGCATCTCCGGCGCCGGCCGGGGCGGCGCCGACAGCAGGTTCGGTTACGCCGAGAGCAACGAGAACCTGGTGCCCTACGGTCTGCTCAAGCACACCCACATGCCCGAGATGGCCACGACGATCGAACGGTTAAGCGGCGGCAGCGCGGCCGGGCTGGTGTTCACGCCGCACCTGATCCCGATGACGCGCGGCGTCCTCGCTACGATCTACTGCCGCGGCCGCGCCACCACGGCCGAATGCCTCGATGCGGCGCAGCGTTTCTACGCCGGGCGGGCGTTCGTCCGCGTGACCGACAAGCCGCCACAGACCAAATGGGCGACCGGCTCGAACCTCGCGTTTGTCAGCTATGCGGCCGATCCAGAGCGCGACCTGGTGATCGGAATGGGCGTGGTCGACAATCTCGGCAAGGGAGCGGCTGGTCAGGCGGTGCAGAATGCGAACCTGATCTGCGGCCTGCCGGAAACCGCGGGGCTGGACGGCGTACCTGTTTGGCCATGAGATTCCTTGCGAGTCCGGGTTGTCCGTCGTGTGAGCTGCGATGTTCACGCTGAGACGGGCGGTGGCCGCCGATGCGGCTGCCGTGCGGGCGCTGGTGCGCGCCGCATACGCCAAGTGGGTGCCGGTGATCGGCCGCGAGCCCAAGCCGATGGGTGCGGATTACGCAAAGGCGGTCGTCGAGCATCGTGTCGACCTCGCCTGGCTCGGGGACGAACTGGCCGCGCTCATCGAGACCATCGACGGCGCCGATCACCTGCTGATCGAGAATGTGGCAGTGGCGCCTGACTTCCAGGGCCGCGGCCTCGGCCGTTTCATGATGGCTCACGCCGAGCGGCTCGCGGCGGAGCGCGGTTACGGCGAGCTGCGCCTCTACACCAACAAGATGTTTGCCGAGAACGTCCGGCTCTACCTCGCGCTCGGCTACCGCATCGACCGCGAGGAGGAGTCGGCGCTCGGCGTCACGGTCCATATGAGCAAGTCCCTGTCGGCGGCAGTCGTCTAGGTTCACCGCTACCCGCGCCAGCGCCGGACCTCGAGGCTGCCAAGGCGGCCCTTGACGGAAATGGTCTCGGGCGGCCCGAACTCCCCGGCACTGCTGCCGGCTGCGGCCACGGTGTCGGTGTCGGCCACGACTTCGCCGCGCGCCGCAGCGGCGCAGAGGCGGGCGGCAAGATTGACGCTGTCGCCGATGACGGTGAAGTCCATGCGGTCGGCCGAACCGACCGTTCCGGAGATGACATCGCCCGTATAGAGGCCGATGCCGATGCCGCGCGGCAGGTCGGCCGAGACCATCGCGGCGAGAGCGGCGCGCGCCGCCCGGACAGCGCGGGCCCCGGCATCCTCGCCCTGGAAGCGCGCCAGCACCGCGTCGCCAATCAGCTTGTCGACGTCGCCGCCGGCGCGTTTGACCTCGTCGACGACGATGGCGAGCAGGCGATTGAGGAAACGCACGACCTCTTCCGGCTCGTTCGCCTCGGCGAACGAGCTGAAGTCGCGGATGTCGCTGTAGAACAGCGTGCAGCGCGTGCGCGTGGACGGGATAACGCCGCCGGCGCTCACGGCGCGGTGCACCGCCTTCGACGCGGCGCCCGAGAGCAGCCGTTCCAGCCGCCGGTGGAGATCGGCGACCAGGGCGGCGCGGCCGTCGATGTTGCGTTGTGCGAGGACCACGAGGCGCGCCATGGCGAGCGTGAGCGCCAGCAGGACCAGGCTCGGCACGCCGGCCGCCGCCCAGCCGGCCTGCCACAGGAGTGCATTCAGATGGTTCACCGGTTCGTAGAGCTCGAACACCACCGGCCCGGCGCCGGGCGTGGCGACCGGCACGTAGAGCTCGTAGAGCGTCGATCCGTCCGGGTCGACGCGATGCACGACCGAGCGCGTGCCGTCGTCCGAAGCGGCGATATAGGCCGGGCTGCGATCGACTGATCCGATCCGGCGGTTGTCGGTGGCGTAGAGGATAATGCCGCCGGGCCCGTAGATCTTGAGGCTCGCGAGGTCGAGTTCGTGCACCTCGCGGGTCAGCTCGGCCATAAGGCGCTGACCGCCGGCTTCTCGGTAGAGCGCATCCGGCGCCTCGCCGCTCTTCAGGCGGCGCCAGGCATCCGGTACGGCCTCGGACATGGCGCGATCGATGATCTCGGCCTGCCGCGCCGCCTGCTCGAGGTAGACACCCTCGGCCAGGTGGCGTGCGCCGATGACGCTGAGCGTTGCCGCAACGACCACGAACACAGCGAGGCCCGGCAGGATGTAGCGGACGAACAACTTGAGCAGGGGATAGGGCTGCTCGAACTGTCCGTCCCTACGGACCGCGGCCGGCGGTCGCGAGGTGGGCATGCTAGCGCCGGAAGCGCGGCAGCATGCGCAGCAGCGTACGGTCGCGAAGGATCCAGTGATGGAACAGCGCCGCCACTGCATGAAGGACGGCGAGGGACACGAGTGCGTTGGCCAGCACCTCGTGTACCTCCTTCACCGAGCGCGCGAAGGCGCGGTCGGCCACCCAGGGTGAGGCAATCTCTGCCAACCCGAACAACGGCAGCGGCCGGCCGCGGGCAAATTGCAGCACGATGCCCGCGGTGATAACCCCGGCCAGCAAGGCGTAGAGCAGCCAATGAGTGAAGTGAGCCGCGCGCTGAGCCCATGGTCCAGTCGTCGCCGGCTCGGGCCGGGGCGGTGGGTCCGCCAGGCGCCATGGCAGGCGTATGGCCAGCAGGGCTAACATCGTCAGGCCGAACGTGATGTGCGCGAACAGGCCAGCGTCGCGCGCCGGCCCCTTGGGCAATACATCATCGAACGTGCCCAGCAGCCAAGCAGCCACGATCAGGACCGCCGTGAGCCAGTGCAGCGTCAGGCTGACCGCGCCATAGCGATCGGGCGAGTTGCGGAGCGACATGATTGAAGCCTCCGGCGCATCCCTGCGCCGGGTGGGGCCGAAGATCATTGACCTGCCTCAAGGGCTGTCATGAAACCGCAACACCCGGCGGACTACGATAAGTCGCGCTTTTCGACCTCTCTTCCCTCACCGACACCGGCCTGCGCCTCGGCATCGTCCTGCTGTTGGGCTCGGCCATCGACATTGAACGCCAGTGGAACCAGAGGGTGGCGGGGCTACGTACCAACCGCTCTGGTGGCACCGGGGGCGGCGGGCTTCGTCGTGTTTTCCGGCCTGGTGGGCGAGGGCGATCCGGCGCGCGGGGAGCTGAAATTTCGCTGCGGGACGTGGGCCAGCGAACGACCCGCTTCAGCCCAGCGCTCCCGTGGCGCGGAGCGCTGCGATTTCGGCGGTGCCATAGCCCAGCTCGCCCAGCACCTCGTCGGTGTGCTGGCCGTGGCCGGGGCCGGGGCCGGGCACCACCGGCTCGGGCGCGAAGGAGAGGCGGATTGGTGCCGAGATGGTGCGCGGCATTTCCTCGATCGTGCTCGGCACCACGGCGCCGTTGGCCACCGCCTGTTCATCGTGCGGCACGTCGTGCATGACGCCCAGTAGGCCGAAGGTGAGGCCGTGGTGGCGCAGCCTGAGACGCCAGTGCAGCCAGGGGCGGGCTGCGAACACGGGATCGAGGATCGCCGCCAGCTCCGGGGCGTGGGCGCGGCGTTGCTCGGTCGTGCCGAAGCGCGGGTCGTCCATGAGGTCGGGCCGCTCGATCGCCTGGCAGAGTTCGGGCCACAGCTTGTCCTCGCGCACGATGGTGAGCTGGATCCAGCGGTGGTCGGAAGTGCGGTACTGGTTGGCGAGCGCGCTTCTCGGCTGGGTGCGCGGCGGCCTGGGCGCCACATAGGCGCCGAGCAGCGCGCCCTGCGCCAGCATGGCGTTGGACCACAGGCCGCCGGCGTGCAGCGACGTCGTCACTTCGCTGCCCTGGCCGGTGCGCTCGCGATGGAGCAGCGCCATGGTGATGGCGGCGAACAGGTTCATGCCGGCCATCTGGTCGCCCTGTGCCGGCAGCGAGAAGGCCGGCGGTCCCTCGGCGTAGGAGAGCGCATCGAGCAGGCCGGAGCGGGCGAAGAAGGCGGTCGAGTCGAAGCCCGGCTGGTCGGCATCGGGGCCCTGTTCGCCATAGCCGGTCATCGAGGCATAGATCAGTCGCGGGTTGAGCGCGGCCACGTCGGCGTAGCGCATGCGCAGGCGCTCGCGGACCTTCAGCGGGAAGTTCACCACCATCACGTCGGCGGTCCGGGCCAGCCGGTCGAAGGCGGCGCGGCCGCCGTCGCTCTTGAGGTCGAGCACGATCGCCCGCTTGTTGCGGTTGGTGAGGTGCCAGCAGAAATTCACCGGATGCTGCGGGATCGAATGCGCCTGGCCGAGCTTGCGCTGCGGGTCGCCTTCGCCCGGCGGTTCGATCTTGATGACTTCGGCGCCGTAGTCGCCCATCACCGTGGTCGCCACCGGCCCGGCAATGAAACTCGCAAGATCGAGAACCCGCAGGCCCTTCAGCGGCAATTGCCCGCTCATTGATGTTTTCCTTTCGACCACGTACATCGCACCCTACTCTCGATAGGCGCCTTGAGGTCAATGACCGATACCCGTCGTAATATCTGGCTCGCCTCGGGCCTGCTGGCCGTGCTGGCGATCGGCGTTTCGGTGTTGCCGTCGGCGCTGTGGACGTGCGGCCTGGCGGCGCTGCTCGCCCTGGCGGGCGTCGTCTTGTTGCGCGGCAATCGCTGGCGGGCCGGGGCGCTGATGCTGTCGGCGCTCGCCGTCAGCCTGGCACTGCTCGACGCTGTCGCGGGATTCCTGTCGCCCGTGCCGATGGGGCACGGTCTGGTGAAGACGACCGAGCCCAAATGGTGGCCGCCACCCGATCCGGTGCTGGGTTTCCGGCCGCGGCCGAACTCGGAGGTGGTCGCCACGGCGGCCTTCGGGCCGGACCAGATCTATCGCCACACCTATCATTTCGACGACACCGCCGCGCGGGTCACGCCGACCGGTCCGGCGGACGCCGACACCTATCTGTTCCTGGGCGACTCCTTCATCTTCGGCCAGGGGCTTCCCGACGATCAGAGCCTGGCGTCGCAGTTCGCCAAGGCCAACGACCTCAAGGTGCGCGCGATCAATCTCGGCGTGCCGGGCTATGGACCCAATCACCTGGTCCGTGCCCTCGAGGCGGGCCTGCTCGACCGCTATGCCGGCCAGCACGTCAAGGCTGTGGTGAGCTGGATCATCCCGGCGCATCTGGCGCGGGTGACCGGCGACGGTTCGTGGCTCGGCTCCTCGCCGCGCTATGTCCTCGAAGACGGCACGCCGCGCCACACCGGGTCGTTCAACGAGTACCGCTGGACCAATCCCCTTGCCGGGCTGAAGCATCTGCTGGGCGAGCAGTTCATGTTCGTCGATGCGATCGGCATGCGCCAGAAGCAGGAGGCGCAGGCAGACCTGTTCGTCGCTCTGATGAAGCGGCTGCAGACGCTGGTCCGCGAAAAGTTCGACGCGCCTCTGATCGTCATCTACTCGTGGCCGGATAATCTGCAGACGCGCGGCTACGGTCCCGCGCCGCAGTTTCTGATCTCCGTGCTCGACCGGTTACGCGAGGCCGGCATTCCGCTGCTGTCGGTCGACAATCTGACGGCCGGCGTCCACGTCTCGCGCCTTCTCATTCCGCATGACGGTCATCCCACCGCCTACACCCACGAACTCATCGCCGAAGAATTGAAACGGCGCCTAAACCGCCCCTGACGCTCCTTTCAAATCGACGCTCTCCGGCGCTTGCGGCAGGCAGGCACTGCCCGA
>CALFRN010000335.1 GCA_937919085.1 uncultured Reyranella sp. | reverse complement strand
CGGACGCTCAAATGTAACGCGTGTTGTCCGGAACGGTGTCCGCCAACCGGAGAAAAGCCTTATCCGTCGGGATTTACGCCCCTCGCGCTGTCTGCGCGCGTCGAAGCCCCGTTGCACTCCGTTTTTCGGGTTTCGTTAAGTGTCTGTTCCGATGTCGTTCTCCGGCGTGCGCTTGAGACGGGGTCATTGTTGGGACTGTCCACGGCTCAGAAACCGTGGCGGCTGCACCAAGCCACAAGGGCGACCTGCCGGCGTGCCACAGGAGGTCGTGTCGTTGGGGAGAAGGCCGGCATAGTCCGAGCGCCAGCCTAACAGAAATATACCACAGAAACCGCTGATCTTGCGGGTTGTCTGCAGCTGACATTGCTTGCGCCCGTAGCGCCGTTCATCGTCGGGAAGTTCCCGAAGGGTCACCTGTCGGTACAGGTCGCAAACCGCCGATCAGGTCAGGCGGCCATCCCCGCGCGGATCAGGCCGTCGCGCAAGTGTTGCAGGTCCGCTACGTTGACATAGTGCATGGTCGCCAGGAACGCTTCCAGGCTCAACCCGGGATCGAGTTCGCGGACGCGCGTCACATGCGCGGTGGCTGCAGTGCCGTCGCCCAGCCAGCCGTAGCAGGCCGCCAGGAACGCATGCTGCTGAGCGTCCATGGTCGCCACCCGCATGAACGCCGCGATCGCCTGTGAATACTGCCGTCCGACGAAATGGGCCTTGCCGAGGTGACTCCAGAAACGCGCCGGATGGTGCGGGTTGAGCTTCATCGCCTTCTCGACCCATTCGACACCCTCATTCGCCTGGCCGAGCCAGGTGAAGACCTCGCCCATCTGGACCACGACCAGGTCGTAGTTCGGATTGAGCGCCAGCGCCCGTTCCTGGTGAAAGCGGGCGCGGTTCATGTCGCTCTGGGCGACGGCGACGGCCGCCAGGATGCGATGCACGTCGGCATCGTTGTCGTCGAGCGCCACGGCGCGGGCGAGTGAACTGGCGACTTCGTTGAAGACCGCCGCCTTGTCGTCGCACCAGCCATAGCCCCAGGCCTGGCCCAGAACGCAGCCGCGCCATGCGTGCGCGTGCGCGTAGTCCGGATCCAGGGTCAGCGCCCGGTCAACGAGCTGCAGGGCCTTGGCATTGTCCTCGACGGTGCTGCGGTGGTGCAGCACCTTGGCCGCCAGCACGCACTCGTAGGCCGCGAGGTTCGAGGGCTTGAGGCGCGCGACCTGGTCCTGCTGGGCGGCCTCCAGCCGCCCCGGCAAGGTAGCGACGATAGCCGAGGTGATCTCGTCCTGAAGGGCGAAGATGTCGTCAAGCTTGCGGTCGTAGCGCTCGGCCCAGATATGAGCGTCGCTCGCTGTGTCGATGAGCTGGACCGTGACACGCAGCCGGTCTCCTGACTTGCGTACGCTGCCCTGCACCAGGTAGCGCGCGCCGAGCTTCTGGGCGACGTCGCGCAGGTTCACCGACTGGCCCTTGTAGACGAAGGTGGAGGTGCGCGAGATCACGAACAGTTCGCGGCGGCGGCTGAGCTCCGTCAGAATGTCCTCGGTCAATCCGTCGACGAAGAACTCCTGCTCCGGATCGCCGCTCATGTTGGCAAAGGGCAGCACGGCGATCGTCGGCTTCACCACCGTCGCCTGCCGCGCCGCTCCGGCGCCGCGCCGACCCGCCGCTCCGTCCGGGGCGGCGACGGCGACCCGGTAGATCCGCACTGGCCGGCTGATGTTCTTCAGAAGCTTCTCGCCCAGATCCTCGAATGCGACGTCGACCCGGCCGTCGACCTGGTCGCGCACGGCGGCGGTCACGCAGATGCCGCCGACATCGGCGAGCTGCTCGACGCGCGCGGCCACGTTGACACCGTCGCCATAGATATCGCCGTCGTCGAAGATGATGTCGCCCAGGTTGATGCCGATCCGGAAGTCGATGCGCTGGTCGTCCTCCAGGTCGGCGTTGCGGCGGCGCATGCGCTCCTGGATCTCGAGCGCGCTGCGTACCGCATCGGCCACGCTGTGGAACTCGACCAGCAGGCCGTCACCGGTGGTCTTGATGAGGCGACCCTGGTTTTTTGCGATGGCGGGGTCGATCAACTCGATGCGATGGGCGCGCAGGCGCGCCAGTGTCCCGCGCTCATCGGCCTCCATGAGCCGGCTGTAACCGACCATGTCGGCGGCCATGACCGCTGCAAGGCGATGCTCCATCCGTCAGATCCCGGGTGAAAATCGATTGTGCGCAAAGCCCTGCCGGATTCGGTTGTGAATCCGGCATCGACCCCTAATTTCCACAAACTCTAGAACGAGAGGCCGAGGGCGGCAAAGGCAGATTGGCGGGGGCCACGGCGGTGCGCCCCC
>CALFRN010000334.1 GCA_937919085.1 uncultured Reyranella sp. | reverse complement strand
GGCGTTTGCTTTATCCCAGCGCAATGCTTGTTTGCCGCCTCAAATTTTTCGCGGAGACGAAGACGGAGATCTTCGCCGCCCGGTGACTGGCGATGGATACGGCCACTCAGATTGTGCACGTCCATGAGAGCGTAGGTGCAATCCAGCATTGGGATAAGAACTTCGTTGAGCGCACGCTGCTTCTCGCGCCGCTCGGTCGCGCGCTGATTGTATGTTGCCGCGAGCAGCGTTGCCGTTGCGCCAATGCCCGCGCCAAGTGCTGAACCCCAGAGCTGCGGCAGCGTTTCACCCGCTACAGCTCTCGTCAGTATGGCGAACGAGACGCCGAAGAGCGCTCCAAGGCATAGCAACGCAAGGAGGAGGAGGAGGCCGGGGGCCCCTTCAAGGGGTCGCTTCAAGTCAATCATCGGATGACGATGTCAGCAATTCGACTATCGCGCTGTACCGGGGCTACGCTGCCGATGAGCACAATAAGCTAAAATTCGCTATACACAATAAGCTAAAAATGATACAACATAATAAGATAATAATAAAACAACACAATAAGCTAATGAAAACGCAGCGCAAAACGCGAATGCTCGCGCAGCAGGAAAAGCGAATGAGAAGACAATGGCCACTCCCCCACAGAAACTAGCGGATTCCCTCGACGCTCTCAAAATGCTTCAGGAGCGAGGCCTGGTGGCCATTCGCGCCAAGGATCTGAGCCGGGTGCATCGCGAGCGCCTCCAGAAGAACGGCTTTCTGCAAGAGGTCATGAAGGGCTGGTACATCCCCTCCCGGCCCGATGGCACGGCGGGCGAAAGCACCGCCTGGTACGCCTCTTTTTGGGCCTTTGCGGGAGCCTACCTGCACGAGCGCTTTGATCGCGACTGGGCGCTGTCGCCTGAGCAGTCCTTGTCCCTGCATGTCGGTAACCAGACCGTGCCAAAGCAGCTCGTGGTGCGCGCCTCTAAGGCCAGAAACCATCCGACGCCGCTGCCTCATGGCACCTCTCTACTCGACATCCGTGCGTCGCTTCCCGAAGGCCGGGACGTTGACGTCAAGGAGAACCTGCGGCTGTTCTCCTTGCCCGCTGCGCTCATCGCCAGCTCTCCAGCGTATTTCCAACACAATCCAACCGATGCTCGCGCAGCGCTCGCGAGCATCCGCAACGCATCAGAGATTCTCTCCAAGCTCCTCGACGGAGGCCACAGCACAATCGCCGGGCGTCTTGCGGGGGCTTTTCGCAATATCGGTCGCGACAGAATTGCCGACGACATCCTGAGCGCCATGCGCGCGGCCGGATACACCGTCCGCGAAGACGACCCGTTCGAGACCAAGATCAATATTGCCTTGCCGAACCGCGAGGTATCGCCTTACGCGAGCCGCATCCGCCTCATATGGCACGCAATGCGCGGCCCCATCATCGACAGATTCCCCAAATCGCCTGGCCGCCCGAACGACCTCGATGCCTATATGAAGCGTGCCCAGGAGGCTTACGTCACCGATGCCTATCATTCGCTGTCGATTGAAGGCTATCGCGTCAATCCTGAACTCATCGAGCGCGTGCGCAGTGGGACCTGGAACCCAGACCTCGACGAGAAGGACCGCGAGCATCGCGACGCGCTTGCTGCACGCGGGTATTGGCTGGCGTTTCAAGCCGTGCAGAAAAGCCTCTCACGGGTGCTGCATGGTGAGAACCCAGGCAAGATTGCCGACGAAGATCACGGCACTTGGTATCAGGAAATGTTCTCGCCGAGCGTGACGGCTGGCCTCCTGCGCCCTGCCGATCTCGCCGGCTACCGTGACGGCCAAGTTTATATCCGCCGCTCCATGCACGTCCCGCTGAACCGCGAAGCGGTCGTCGATACGATGCCCGTCTTCTTCGACATGCTGGCACAGGAAACCGAACCCGCCGTCCGCGTCGTGCTCGGGCATTTCGTGTTCGTTTACATCCATCCCTATATGGATGGTAACGGGCGCATGGGGCGCTTCTTGATGAATGTCATGCTCGCTGCCGGGGGATATCCCTGGACGGTCATCCCGGTGCAACAGCGGGCCCCCTATATGGCTGCGCTCGAGCAAGCGAGCGTCGCACAAAACATCGTGCCGTTTGCCGACTTCCTGGCGCAACTCGTCAGGGACGGGCAGCGCGGCAAGCCAGTCGCTACAGTTCCCCAATCCTGATCGGCCGGCCGACCACAGCCACATAAGCTTATGTTGCTTCAAGCATTCATAGACGACAGCAAGTCAGAGGGCGTACCGCCCTTTTTCGTTCTGGCCGGCTACATCGGCCGAGCCGACATGTGGGCCAAGTTTTCAGTGGAATGGCAGCGTGCGTTGGACATGCGACCACGGATTGCCTACTTCAAATTTCGTGAGGCACTGCGCGACGAAGGCGAGTTCAACGGAATGTCCGAGGGCTTGCGAATGGAACGTGCCCGATTGATGCGGAACATTATCGAGCAATTCGCGCCCTATGAATTCAGCATCGGGTTCCGTCTCGACGAGTTCGAGAAGGCATTCTCCATTCTGCCCAAGGGAGCCTACGACAACCCCTACTATTTTGCTTCCTTTCAGCTCGTTATGCGCATCACTAGGAACATCGATCACTTCGGCGGCAGCCTCGACCACGATGACCTGCAGGTCGTCTTTGACAATCAGGCAATGGAGCAGACCAGGATCGTCGCCGGCTGGGAGAGACTTGGGCGCAAGCTGGACGTTGGTGGGCAGCGCCAGAAGCTTCCGCCTCTTGTCGCCAAACTCATGAGAAGCACACCAGCATTCAGGGACGACAAGCACGAACTTCCGCTCCAGGCAGCGGACATGCATGCAACATGGTTCCGCCTCTACATCGAAGCGAACCGCGACGGTCGCCCGGCACCTCCGATTCCCGGCTTCAAGACGCAGCTGCCTGGACTGTCGATCATTGGAACTCAGGAAACGCTTAACAATCTGGCACAGACCATTCTGACCGGCATGAAGGAGCAGGGGCTGCAAACATAGACCGGCTAGTTGCCAACAAACAGTTTGCGCGCTCCGCGATAGAGCGCATCCACCTGATCCTGTGTTAGCACGTACTCAGGAACATAGCGTAAATCACCGGTGTCATCGGTTCGGCAAATCATTAGTCCCTTACCGCGACCGAATACCCGATGAATATGCGCCGAGAGTGCTGGCGGGCCTTTGCCGCTGTCAGCCGTTCGAAAAAGAGAAACGTCCGCAAGCAAGTTGCCGAAGACCAACCATGCGTGACCGTCCCACGACAATTCCGACTGAGAGAACCGAGCTTTACCGTCTAGCGCACTATCTTCGCCAAATACGCGAGTGCCACCAACATAGAGCGATCCGGCAACCACATACCCGCGCTGCGCGACCTTGTTTTCAAGCACAACTGAGAATACGGCGCTCATTAACGCGCACGCGCCGGCCGCCCTGCCAGGAAAGGCTTTAAGCACCTCGACGCCGGCGCCCGCCAGCTTGTCGCAATCGTCTTTAGCCGGTTTACACTGTCGCCATTCGTCTGCTGCTCCAGGACCGAAGGAAGCAGCGATCAATGAATAAAGGGTATTGGCCATGTCAGCCACCGGCTGCGTCAGTGCGCACCCTCGCATGTGGCGTCTTCTCCCCGTCGTGGAAAGTCTACGGGATGCCGACCAGGCAGCTTGGCTGCCAAGACTTCTTCTATCACTTCAGCCTGCCACGCCGTGCCGAGCTGGAAGCCGAGCGCATCGTTGCCGATGCGACCGGAATAGATCGCAATGAACTTCTCTACGGTACCTATAACCGAGTCTCCCGTCAGTCGACCGGGCTGCGGTGTGAAGAGGCCCCTATGCTGTGCGATAACCGGTGCGCCCGACATGCCCTTTCGGGTTGCCGTATCGATGAGATAGGGCCCGCCCCCCTGCGGCTCAGACGCAATCGTGCCTCTCTTCCAAATTGGGGTGCCTGCCGCACCGATCAGCCCTTCCGGGCAGCCGAGGACAAAGCAATCCATGCCAACCTCAACCTTCAAGCGCGGCTCCTGCGGAACGTCGTTGACGCACAAGTTGGCACACGCGTCGAACTTCGTCATGTCGAGCGGAAGCACGACGACGTCGACATTCCTTCGGTTGGGATGTTCGTACCAGACCGGCTTGTTTTGCCGATATAGATCGAGTTCGACGCTGCCGCTATCGATGATCCTCTTTTCCGCGTCCACCCATCTCGTGTAGTGGATTCTCATAGTATCCGGCAGGAGTCCTTGGCTGTGGAGCGGCTTCAGCGACACAGTATCGAGCCCCGTGACGTTGTGCCAATTCGTTACAAAAACGATAGTCCCTGCGGCGTTATAGAAGAATCCAGTACCAATGCCGCCGAGCGTCGCGGGAGCGTTCTCCGCCAACGTCGTGCCCGAGTAGAGCAACTCAATTTTTGCGACTGCGAGGGAGAAAGGGCGCATTTTGTTTCATCCTGCCAACCCGCATGGGGGCCGGTCATTCCTCCCGGCCACTCCTAGGCGATGTCGTCCACGTTCGAGGCACGTTGAAAGATCATTCGACGCTCCCGGACATTGCTGTGCAATGTCCTGACGCTCAAGGGCCGAGCTTCGCTCGGCCTACGCCCCGTTCAGCACAAAACACACCCGCGCCGGCCTGTCCGAGCGGTTGCTCCACGCATGGTTGGTGCCGCGCTGGATCAGCACGTCGCCCGTCTTCATCAGGGTCTCGCCGACGTCCATCAGCGCCCAAATCTCGCCCTCGACGACGATGGCGTAGTCGAGAACAGGACCTTGAGGTCAAGACGGGTCGAGAGACCTTTCGACGCTCTCGGACATTGCTCTGCAATGTCCTGACGCTCATGGGCCGAGCTTCGCTCGGCCTCCGCGCCATACTGGCGGAAGACCTCGGCCTGATTGCCGTAGTTGCGCTCCTTGTCGGGCGGAAACTCGACGATGCGCACGACATTGCCGTGGCCGGCGGCTCCAGCCGGAAGGGCTGCGATGTGAGGTCGGGGCCGTCGGCGTCCGCGGGCAGCGCGTCCACCAGCCAGAGGTTGGTGAGGCCGACGTTGGGCGAGTGGGAGGGCCGGAAGACGCTGGGCGCCGGGCCATCTTCCAGGAAGATCGAGCGGC
>CALFRN010000333.1 GCA_937919085.1 uncultured Reyranella sp. | reverse complement strand
TTCAAGGCAAACGCCGTCACATCACGCTGATAACCAAACATGGCGTCGGGCAGCGACGCGTGGTCGAACCCGGCGGCGGTCGCGGTAATGTGCTTTTTGGCCAATAGCTCGTTGTAGTTATCCACGCTCCGCCTCCCGCCTTGCATCTTCGCTATCCGCGCGCATGATGATTCCCGCAGGCAGATGGGCGCCCATGTCGTTGACGATGGCCCAGCCGCGCGCTTCCCATGCGGCACGGTCGGATCGCTCGACGTAGCGGTAGGCTTCGCGCTTCATTCCGCCGCCGCCAGTCTTTCGAGCCTGCCCTTGTCGACAAGGCGGTCGGGTTTGGGGATGAAGGCGCGGGCGAGATGCTCGCTGCACCAGGATTCGCCGGGCAGCGCGTTGGCACCGCAGTATTCGTACGTCGGCCGGTCCCTGTTGCCCCACAGCGGCCACCTGCACGGCCGACCGCCCCCTTCCCGCTCGCCGCTGGCAGACAGCGATACGGGAAGGGGGGCAGCCTCTGCGCGCGCTCCATCGCTGCGCGCAGTCACGGCGCCGACGCTCAGGCGGGAGGAAGCGTCGGCGGCCGGAGTGGAACGGATGAAGTCGGCTTGCGTCGTCTGCGGCACGAGGCGCAGGACCGGCGGCGGGGCCAGCGGTTTCGGCGCGCTCTCGGCCGCCACCTTCTCCGGCCTCGGCTTGCGCGGCTTGGCGTGCACGCGCAACGCCTCGGTGCGTGGCCCGAGTTTCAGGCGATGGCCCTTGCCATGCACCGCGTATTTGCTGAGTCCGCCGCCAAGGAGTTTGGCAATCTCGCCGTCGCTCATCGAGGACGGCCAGAGCGTCCGGAGCATGTCGACGCGTTCCGCCGTCCAGCCGGGACGATTGGTGAGCGTCATGTTCCATTTCGGCAGCCGTGCGGCGGCGAGGCGGTAGCGGCCGGCAAAGCCCTTGTCCGCTTTCAGCCGTTCATCGACAACCTGGATGGCGTGCAGGACAGTGGTGTGGTCGCGGTTGCCGCAGAAGCGGCCGATGGACGGGACACTGAGCGTCGTTCGCTTGGCCGCCAGATGGAAGAACGCCTGTCGCGGGTACGAGAACTGCCGCGCCCGGCGCTCGCTCTTGATGTCGAGCACCGTCACCTTCCACTCCGCCGCCACGGCGTACATGATGGCGGCAAGCTCGATTGGTTCATTCATGCTGCCCTCGCCACAGTGGTTCCGCGCACCGGGACGCCCCACGCGCGCAATGTCGTCTCGACGTGCTCGATCGACCGGCAGATGGCCGAACGGCCACCGGACCATTCGAGGAAGTCGATCTGTTCCTCCGATGCCTTCCCTTTCGGCGCCTTCAATTCGATGCCGTGCCAGCGACCGTCCGGGTGCAGGATGAAGATGTCGGGCCAGCCGGGTTTCAGGCCCTTGGCCTGCAGCTGGGCGCCCCGCACCTTGCCGCCGCCGCCGGCCGGGAAGGTCGACCATCGCCACGGCTTCGGCAGGCAGGCCGTCAGGTACACGGCCACGGCTCGCTGCAGGCGATCCTCGGGGGCGGCGCGCTTCGTCATGCCGGCTTGATCCAGACGTACACATGCGCTTCCAGACCGGAGGCGTTGGTGCGGGTCCGCTGGGATTTCAGGACGCGGCCCTCGGCGTACAACTCGCTGAGGCGCGGTCGCATCGCGAGGATGGAACTCCGGGCCATTGCCGCGCATTCATCGGGTGTCAGGCCATCCGGGTAGGCGGCGACAATCGCCGCCAGCGCACGGGCCTTCAACGACGGCGCCCGGACCTTCATCGCCTCGGCGGCGGCTTTCGATGCGCCGCCGACACGATGGCCCGGCGCGTGCGGGTATCGCTCTGCAATGTCGAGTAGCGATAGCTGCATCGTGATCCCCCCGTTTCCCGTGAAACAGTCAGGCCGCGCCGGCATGCGTGCGGTCAAACACGACGCCATCAATGCGGGCCAGAAACTCCTCGCGCCACTCGTGACTGCCCCGGTTCCACCACGTCATGCCGGCGGCCAACCACTTGTCGCGAGCCTCGTCCTCGTTCAGTGGGTCGGGCGGGGGTGGCACAAGCCGGGGAGCGGCGGGGCGAGGATTGAGCGCCCGCCGCACCGTGTCGTCGCTGAGGCCGGTTTCCTCGGCGATCTTGCGGGCGATGCCCTTGGGGCGGTGGCCCCTGCCGTCGGCCCGCTTGCTTTCAATTGCCGCAATCTGCGGCGATTGAAGCGCCCTCTCCCGCTCCGCTTCTTCCCGTGCCCGCAGAAGTTCCGCATACCTGCGGATATGCGCGTCGCGCTGTTCCTTGGTCAGTTCGGCGCGGTGCAGGTTCTCCGCGATCTCCCACAGTTCACGGTCGATCTCGTCCGCATTGGTCACGAATGCGTCCACGTCGATGCCGAGCATCTTGCAGGCGGCGACGCGATGCGCCCCGGCCACCAGATGCGGCACGTCGTTGTCGCCGTCGCGTTCCATCCAGACCGTGACAGGCGTTTGCAGGCCGATCTTGTCGATCGACTCCGCAAGCGCCTTCACGCGCTCCATATCGACAGGGCGGCGGCCAGTTGGGACGCGGACGAAATCCGCGCCAATGCGGACGAGTTCCATTACTTGATCCTCGGGAAAGCCTCGTCGGGGTGCTGTTCGCCGCGCCAGCGCAGGACGCCGATCTCGGCATTTTCACGCCATGCGTTCCATGCCTTGATCGTGTACGCGGCCTTCACCAGCGGCGCCGTGCCACGACCGAGCGCACGTTCCTTGATGTCCGCCTGGAACATCGTTCGCAGGCGAATGACCGGATGATTCTTGGTGCGCGAACCGATGTCGTTGCCGGTGGCAAGCTGGGTGTAGAAGTCAGCCGCCGCTTTTGCCGACAGCCGCGAGCACAGATATTCGAGAGCGACGAACAGACTCGGCGCCCCCCAGCCGGTCGGCGCATACAACGCGACGCCATGAGGCGCGATGTCCCGCAGCCCGGGGTGCTTTTCGTCCATGTAGTGCCAGAGTTCAGCGGCCTCCGGCTCCATTTCGGGCCGGGGCATCATGCCGGTGTTTTCGCACCGCCACACAGCGCGGGTAGCAGAGGCGAGCGTTGCGTAATGCGCTTCGCCCCGCACGGCGAAGATGTCGGCCGCGGTGCGAGTGCCCTTGCCGCCGTTGTCGATCTTGTCGAAGGCGCCCTTGTCGATGCCGAACAGCACGAGGATTGGCACTGCCGCCCCGGCCGCCACGATGGCACTCAGCCGGTGCTGACCGTCGATCAGGGTTCCGTCATCGGCGACGATCACGGGCTGCCCCGTGAGTTTCCAGTGCCCGGCATTGATCTCGCGGGCCAGTTTCTTGACCGCTGTCGCCGTGATCGGCCGGTTGAACGTGTTGGAAGCCAAGATGATCTCGGCCAGTGCCGGTGTCATCGAGACGACCTCGCTCTCGGGCGTCTTGAGCCGAGAAGCGCGCTTGAGACGATCGGCCAGCCACGCCTTTGCGCGGCGAGTTTCCGAGGAATCGGAGGACGAGAAGATCGGCCCCTCGTCCTTGTTCGACCTGCCTCCATCGAATAGATTCACGTCTGTCTCCGTCGTGATCGGTCGGCCGTGTTTCGTGTGGTCAAGCGCGCGAACCGGCCGACCGAAAATCCGCGCCCACGTCATTCGCGCTCCGGCGAAGTTTGGGAGGAATCGCCAATGCCCTGTGCTGACCGGGCCGGCCCTTCGCCAGAGGCGAAGCCTGTTGCGTACTCGATGGGCCATATCGCCATGTCGATGGCCTGCCGGCGGTACGGCAGACGGCGGACGTAGCCACGACGTTCGAGTGCGGAAATGTGGTAATGGGCGTTGCTCGGGCCGGCGAGGCCGGCGGCGACGACAATCTCGGCATAGGTTGGCGTTACGCCACGCGCCGCCAGACCGGCTGCAATGGCCTTCCACACCGCCCGCTGCATCGGTGTCAGATAGACGCCCGTGGCGAATACGCGGGTCATGCGGGCCTCACGATGGTTCCGGCGAGCGCATCCACACGGTTCGCAGCCAATGCCCGAATCACGCCAAGCGGTACGGTGTGCGCGTCGCGCCGGTAGTTGACGATCCGATAGGCCCACGCATCGACTTCCGCCTGCGTCGGCGCTTTCACGCGCGCGGCTTTCTTGTCGCTCCCATACGGGCGGTCGGTGATGTCGGTGTCGGCGGTCATTCCAGCCCCACCAACCGACCGATCAGCGTCAGAATTGAGTACGTCACCACCACCGTGACGACGAAAACGAGCATGTCCCCGGTGTCGGCGGTCATGCGGCCTCGCGCTCGGCAATCGAATCCACGAAGGCGATGCGCCAGCCCAGCGAGGCCCACGCGCATTCAGGAGCGCCGATGCCGGAACAGACG
>CALFRN010000332.1 GCA_937919085.1 uncultured Reyranella sp. | reverse complement strand
CGGGGTTGCGCCGGCACGCTCGCCGGCCGCCCGCTGTCCGGCATTGGCGCGGGCGGCGCTGTCGCGCTGGCCGGCCTGGCCGCCGCGCAGTTCGTTCTCGAACTGCTGGCCGCGATACTGGTCGCGCTCCGCCGAGCCCGGCCGGTTCTGGCCGTACTTCTGCTGCAGCCCCCGGTCGCTGTAGGGCACGCCGCCACGATGGGTGGCGTCGTGGCTCCAGGTGCCGTTGGCGTAGTGGCTGGCGTTGAAATTGTTGGCGCTGATGCTGGTCGCCCGATTGACGTTGACGTAGGTGTTGCCGTGGTTCCAGTTCCAGCCGCCGAACATGGCAGCACCGGCGGCAACGCCGAGGCCGAACATCATGCCGGTCATCAGCGCCGCCCCATAGTTGGGCGGTGGCGGATAGTAGGGTGGCGGATAGGCCGGATAGGGCCACGGGCCATAGGCCCAGGCAGGATTGTAGTACGGCACATAGATCGTTTCGGGATTGGCCGGCTCGATGACGATCGTGCTGCTGCCGCCCGACGCCTCGGTCGTGACCTTTTGCTGCGGCGTGCTCTTCAGATTGCCGGCCGCCGCGGCCTTGGCACGCAGGCGCTGGACGGATTCGGCCACGTCCTTCTGCTGGGCGATCATTGCGTCGCCGATCTTCTGGGTCCAGTCGAGCTGGTCATTCATCATCTTCAGAACCTGCGGGAAGGCGGTCAGCGACTTAACGCTGACATCCCAGTCCTTGTCCTTGACCGCCGCGACCGCGGCGTCGCCCTTGAGATTGGGGTTGGCCTGCGACCACCGCGCCGCCTCGACGACTTCAAGCGGATAGGACGCGGCCATCAGGGTCTGCGCCAGCAGCGCGTCGGGATAGAGCGCGATCGGCGCCATCATCTGGTCGAGTTGCGCGGCCGTGAATGGCTTCTTGGTGTCCTGCGCCCACAACACCTGAGCGGGTCCCAGAGCCAGTGCCGCAGTCGAAATAACCAGCAGGTTGCGCCGTTTCATGTCCCGCACGTCCCTCCTCGAATGTCCTCTGACGACCGCCATACACTAGCGGCGATGGCGCTGCGCCGTCCAGCGTCGCCGGCCGCTCACACCAACCGGTAGACTTCTTCCGGCGCGTCGCGGCCCTTGACGTGGCGCAGCACGGGCTTGGACAGAGTGCCCAGCGCTTCGGGCTGAATCATGGCGGCGATGGTGTCGCCGCTGACGAGCACGATGACTTCGTCGCCGGGCGACATGAACTCCTTGCCGAGTTGCTCGAAACGCTGCGCGACATTCACCGTATCGCCCACCACGGTGTAGTTGACGCGACCCGGCGCGCCGATGTTGCCGACCACTGCCGGCCCCGAGTGCAGCCCGATGCGGACGCGGATCGGGGAGAAGCCGGCGGCGCGACGGATCGCATTGTCCTCGCCGATCGCCCGCGCCATCGCGAGGGCCGCCCTTACCGCACGATCGGCATGATCCTCCATCTTGGAGAGGCCGCCCCAAACCGCCATGACGGAGTCGCCGATGTACTTGTCGATGACACCATGTTCGTCGTCGATGCAGGCGCCAAGAAGTTCGAAATGATGATTGAGCAAGTCGGCGGTTGCCTGCTCGTGCAGGTTTTCGGCCTGCGGCGTGAATTCGACGATATCGGTGAACATCACGGTCACGTTGCGCCGCCGCGACGCGACCGCCTCTTCGCCGAGCTCCATCAACCGGAAGACCAGGCGACGTGGCACGTAGGCGCCGAACCATTTCAACACGCCACGCGCCTTGTCCAGGCTCTGCCCGGCGTCGTCGATTTCGCGCAACCGCGACCGCTTGTGCAGGGGCGTATTAAACTCGAGCTGTTCGATCGCCTCGGCCGCCGAGGTGATGGTGCGAATCGAACGCGCCATGCTCAGACCCATCAGCAGCGCAAGGATGATTGCGACGGCCAGCGTGGCGGCCCCGACGATCGCGCCGTTGGTCAGCCGATCGAGGTCACCGGTCGCATCCTCAAGCGGGAAGTATTGGCCGACCAGCCACGGATCGGGGCCGTAGTGGTGGAGCTCGCGATAGACGAATACCCATTGCCGTCCTTCGGCTTCGACGACACGGCCGGAATCTCCGAGTGCCTTGTCGACCCGCTTCGAGCGCATCGGCGGATTCCAGAAATTCGCAAGGACAGGATCGCCAACCTCCTTGATGGTTGGCAGCGGCCTGTCCTCGGAAAGGCCAAGGCCCCGAGGATCGACCAGGCGGGGATGGGCCAGAACCTTGTCGTGTCCAACCAGTATGAAGTAGCGGCCGTCCGTGCCCAGGCTGGCGTCGCCGACCAGATACGACAGATCACCGACCGCCACCGTAGCAATCAGGCCACCGATAAAGGCGTCATCGATGCGGCGTACAGGCGTTCGCACATTGAGGACCGGCTGCTTGAGTGCATCGCTCCAGAACAGAGCCCCCCAGAATGTGCTGTGCGACGTCTGCAACTGGCGAAACCGGTCCATGCCTTGCGGCAGACCAACGAGCGAGACCGTATCGCGCACCACCGTCCCGTCGGCATGACGGAGGGCACGGTGCAGTTGGAGATCTAGCGTGGCGAATGCCGCCGCGGACACCGCCGGCACGCGGGTCATCATCACCGCCAGGGCTTCGCGAACGGCAACGGGCGAGTCGATGTCGATGCGACCGGCCGCGGCAAGGGCGGCGATCAACTCGAGATGCTCGGTTACGGGATCGAGCCGGCTGCGGATCACGGCAACCTCGGCGTCGACGACGCGTCCAGCCCGGTCGACCAGCAGCCGCTCCGCGGTGCCCGTGGCGCCGGCCAACACGGCGATGTAGGCGATGCCCGAGATAAAGGTAAGCGACACGAAGGCCAACGCCAACGCCGCGATCAGCGGCAGGCGCCACGGCAGCCGAGCCAACGCCGGCTGGGGATTTTCAGAAACGGTGCTCAAGCCTCGACACCATAGGCCATCTCGGGCGCCAAGGCGAAAGCCTCCTTGCCGCAGCCTCAGGCAGCGGCGCGAATTGCCACCTTGTTGACCTTGCCGTCGACATGACCCTCGAATTGCCGGAAATTCGCTTCGAAGCGCTGGGCAACGTCGCGTGCGGCGTTGTCGTAGGCCTTCTTGTCCTTCCAGGTATTCTTCGGGTTCAGAACATCGCCTGGCACATCCGGGCAGGCGCTGGGCACCTGCATGCCGAAGTGCGGGTCGGCAGCCGAGACGACGGACGCCAGCGCACCGTCGAGCGCAGCCCGAACCATGGCGCGGGTGTGTCGGATCGACATCCGCTCTCCGACGCCAAAACCGCCGCCCGACCATCCGGTGTTGACCAACCAGCATTTCACGTGCTGACGGGCCATCTTCTCGCCCAACATCTTGGCATACACGGTCGGGTGGCGCGGCATGAACGGCGCGCCGAAGCAGGTCGAGAAGGTGGCCTGGGGCTCGGTCACGCCCTTTTCGGTGCCGGCAACACGCGCGGTATAGCCTGAGAGGAAGTGATACATTGCCTGTTCCGGGCTCAGCTGCGAGATCGGCGGCAGCACGCCGAAGGCATCGGCCGTCAGCATGATGATGTTTTCCGGTATGCCGGCGATGCCCGAGGTCGAGGTATTGGGGATGAAGTCGAGCGGATAGCAGGCCCGGGTGTTCTCGGTATGCGCGGCATCGTCGAGATCGAGACGGCCGGTTGCCGGATCGATCACGACATTCTCCAACACAGTGCCGAATCGCTCGGTCGTCGCGTAAATCTCGGGCTCGGCCTCGCGAGAAAGCTTGATCACCTTGGCGTAGCAACCGCCCTCGAAATTGAAGAGGCTGTTCTCGCCCCAGCCATGTTCATCGTCGCCGATCAGAGTACGCGACGGATCGGCCGACAATGTCGTCTTGCCCGTCCCGGACAGGCCGAAGAAGATCGCGACGTCGTTCTTCGGACCTACATTGGCAGACGCATGCATGGGCAGGACGTTCTTGTCAGGCAGCAGATAGTTCAGGATCGTGAACACCGACTTCTTGATTTCGCCGGCGTACCAGGTGCCGCAGATCGCCACGACCCGATCGGTGAAATTGACCAGGATCGCGCAATCGGAGGCGGTTCCATCCAGCTCCGGATCGGCCTGGAAGCCCGGCAGATTGAGGATCGTGAAGTCAGGCTTGAAACCCGCGAGTTCCTCGGGCTTGGGCCGGAGGAACATGTTGCGCGCAAAAAGATTGTGCCAGGCGGTCTCATTGACCACGCGCACACCGATACGATGGGCGGGATCGGCCCCGGCCCAACAGTCGCGGACGAACAGGTCGCGGCGCTGGGCATAGCCGATCATGCGGTTGTAGAGCGCGCGGTAGCGCTCCGGTGCCATGGGCTTGTTGGTCTTGCCCCAGTCGATCCGGCCCTTGCTGCCGGCATCCTCAACGATGAACTTGTCGTTGGGCGAACGGCCCGTGTGGACGCCGGTGCGAACGACTAAGGCGCCGCCTGCCGCCACGGCGCCCTCGCGGCGGCGGACCGCCTCCTCGTAGAGCGCGGGAACCTGCAGGTTCCAATAGACATTGCCTGGATTCTTCAATCCGAGCGTCTCAAGTCCGGTCTTGGGGATTGCGAAGCCTGCCTGGTGCACGGCGATTCTCCCGATTTGTGCGGCTGATCCGGTGGCGCCCAATGCGCTACTGGGGCGCCCGTGTAGTGGCAAGGGCCTGCGACGGCCAACAACGAAGATAATGTGGATCAGATTTCGCACCAGCGAAGAGAGTGCCGCGCCGCGAAATCAAACAGCGCGGGCCCGGGCAACCAAGGAGACCAGCGCCTCCCGCGCGCCCGCGGCATCGGCGATGGCCATCTCGAATGGTACTCTGGCCACCTGCCCGCCGCGCCGCAGATCGATGCCTTCGGCATCGACTCCGGTCATCCGCCAGTCGTTTCCCGGCAGGCCGAGCAGCTTGCCGGCAAAAAGCTGGAGAGCATCGGCATGATCGTCGTTCATGTGGGTGACGATGCCGGCCTCGCTCCCGGCCAGACCAGCGGGCGCGGGCTCGGGCTTTAGTTCGGCGGCGTCCAGCCAGCGGATTTTTCCGAAACCACCGACCAGATGGGCTCGCTCAAGTTCAACGCGATAGAAGTGGAAATCCTTGAAGCCCGCATACAACGCCGCGTCCGGATGGCGGGACAGGAAGCGGTGGCCAAGCCGCCCGTCGCCGGTGCGGGCAGCGCGGCCGAGCACGGTAACCCGAGGGCCGGTGAGCGGCTGGTCGAGGCCACCGGTACCATCGAACAGCAGCGAAACGCGGCCGTCGGCCAAAATGGACTTGGTGTGCTCGGCCAGGTCGCTCAACAGCAAAATCGGCGACAAGTCGTGATCGACCGCGGCCAAAACCAGCGAAGCATATGGCCAGGCAGCACCACCATCGGCTCCGGAAGGTCCCGGCAGGGCGCTCGCAAGGGTGGCCCGGTCGAGCCGACGCAGCAGATCGCGCACCGTACGTGACATATCTTCAATCATTTCGGGGCAAAACAGCCATAATTCGCCATTATCGATGACAGATCGTGAAAGCGGCGGCAACGGCCCGGTCTGTGGTACCATTGTCGACCGCCTCGCCTGTCAGGAGAAGCCACATCGTGCGCAAGAACATCGCCCTCGTCGACGACGACCGCAACATCCTCACCTCCGTGTCGATGCTGCTCGAAGCCGAGGGCTTCCAGATCAAGACCTACAATGACGGAGCCACGGCGCTGGAAGGTCTCAACCAGGCACCGCCCGATCTTGCGATTTTCGACATCAAGATGCCGCGCATGGACGGCATGGAATTGCTGAACCGTATCCGCAAGACGCAGCATTTCCCGGTGATCTTCCTGACTTCCAAGGATGAGGAGATCGACGAAGTGCTGGGACTGCGGATGGGCGCCGACGACTTCATCCGCAAACCGTTCTCGCAGCGCCTGCTGCTCGAGCGCATCCGGGCTGTTCTTCGCCGCGCCGATACCAGTGGCGCCAAGGGTGAAAGCGCCGCCGAACGCGTCGTCCGCGGCGAGCTCGTGCTCGATCCCAGCCGTCACCAGTGCACCTGGAAAGGCAAGGAAGTGCACCTGACGGTCACCGAATTCCTGCTTCTGAAATCGCTTGCCGAGCGGCCGGGCCACGTCAAGAACCGTGACCAGCTGATGGATGCCGCCTACGGCGAGACGATATACGTCGACGATCGCACCATCGACAGCCATATCAAACGCGTGCGCCGCAAGTTCCGTGAGGTCGACGGCGAATTCGAGCAGATCGAAACGCTCTATGGCATTGGATACCGATACCGCGACGCCTGAATCGCGCCCCCGCCCGCTTGGGCTGCGGGGACTCGGTTCCAGGTTTGTAGCGGCACTCCGCCGTCTGACGCCGACGGTCGGATGGCGCGCGCGGGCGCCTGCACCGACGGTCGAATCGCCGTCGCTGTTGCGGCGCCGGCGCGGCCGCGAGCGGCGCTACTCGCCGCTGACCCGGCGCATCCTGCTCCTCAATATCGTCCCGGTGGCGTTGTTGACTCTCGGCGCAGTCTATCTCAGCGCCTACGAAGACGAATTGCTTGACGCCGAACTGGCCTCTTTGCTCGTCCAGGGCGAAATGGTGGCCGCGGGTATCGGCGAGGTCGCGGTCGTGGGCGGCGAAGCTACGATCAACCGGCTCGATGCCGACGCCGCCCGCCAGCTTCTAACGCGCCTCGTGCGCCCCACCGGCGTGCGGGCACGTTTGTTCAGCGAGACCGGCGAACTCCTGGGAGATTCGGATTTTCTGATCGAGGTCGGCCGCATCCATACCGTTCCACTGCCGCCACCCGAGGCGCCGGCTGCGGCCGAGCCCCCCATGACGGATCGGATCGGCGACTGGATCGCCCGACAGCTGTCACAGGCCGATCGCTTCCCCGAGTATGTCGAGCGACCAACGCCGTCGGTTCGCGACTATCCCGAGGCTTTAAGCGCATTGCGCGGTTTCAACGCCTCGGCGGTGCGGATCGCACCCGACGGTCGGCTGATCCTGAGCGCCGCCGTGCCGGTGCAGCGCTACAAGCAGGTGTTGGGTTCGCTGATCCTCACCCGCGACAATCGCGCCATTGCCGCCTCCCTGCGCCAGGTTCGTTTCGACATGCTGATCATTGCCGCGGCGGCGCTCGGTATCACGGTGCTGCTGTCCTTGTACCTTGCGGGAACAATAACTCATCCGATCGTGAAGCTGGCGCGCGCAGCGGACGAGGTGCGGCTGGCCCGAGAGAGCCGGCCGGAGATTCCCGATCTCGGCAAGCGCGGCGACGAGATTGGCGACCTGAACGATGCGTTGCGTTCGATGACCGATGCCCTGTGGCAACGCATCAACACTATCGAGAGTTTTGCCGCCGACGTCGCACACGAACTCAAGAACCCGCTGACCTCGTTGCGCTCGGCGCTCGAGACGGCCGCACGACCCGGCCTCGATGCCGAACGCCGCGAAAAGCTGATGGCAATTGTGATGAACGATATCCATCGGCTGAACCGGTTGATCTCCGACATTTCGGACGCTTCGCGACTCGATGCCGAGCTTATGCGTGGCGAGGTCAAGCCGGTCGACCTGCGGGGTCTTCTGGCTGAAATGAGCGAGCACTACACCGCCGCTGCCGCTCAAAAAGCCGACGTCCGGGTCGAGTTTCGTGTCGCAGCCAATCCGCCCTTTGCCGCGCACGGCCACGACGGCCGCTACGGCCAGGTTTTCCGCAATGTCATCGACAATGCCCTGTCGTTCAGCCCGCCAGGTTCGCGCATCGTTGTCGAATTGGGCCGCGAATCGCGCGGCGGTCCCTTCGTTGTCACAATCGACGACGAAGGATCGGGAATACCCGAGGAAAACCTCGAATCGATCTTCGAGCGCTTCTATTCGGAGCGCCCGAGCGAGCATTTTGGTCAGCACTCGGGGCTAGGCCTGTCGATCTGCCGGCAGATCATGGAAACCTACGGCGGCTCGATCTCTGCCACCAACCGACGCGCACCGGACGGCAGAGTATTAGGCGCGCGCTTCAATATCCGTGTGCCGGCGGCACGCGCCCGCAAGTGACGCTGCTCGCCCACGCGACCTGCATCGCACTGCGATCACGCGGAAGATCGTCGGTTAGGACCTGGCGCGCGGCGCTTCTGCGCGGCCCGTCTGGCGCCGGCAAATCCGACCTGGCCCTGCGCCTGATCGAGGCCGGGGCGCGCCTCGTGGCTGACGATCAGACACGAATCGTCCGGAAAGGGCGCGTGCTGTTCGCCGCCGCGCCGATCGCGATCGCCGGCCTTATCGAAGTGCGAGGAATCGGCATTATGAAGCTCGCTCGCAGCCAGTGGGCGTCGCGCGCGCCGCTGTCGTTGCTGGTCGACCTGGTACCGGCGGACCGGATCGAGCGACTGCCTGAACTCGCGGAGGAAGCCGTACTGGGCGTCAACTTGCCCGTGCTCGCTTTGGCGCCGTTCGAGATCTCCGCTGTCGCCAAGTTGCAACTTGCCCTCGCGCAGATCTCAACCGCATGATCGTCCCGGTTTTGCCCATGCTCGAAAGTCCGCCTCCCTCGTCCCTGTCCCCCTCGTCCCCGGCGGGCACGAGCCGACGCCGCCCGTTCGTGCTGGTGACAGGCTTGTCCGGCGCCGGCCGGATGACGGCGTTGAATGCCCTGGAAGACATGGGCTATGTCGCTGTCGACAACATGCCCCTGCCGCTGCTCGGTGACATGATGCGCTCCACTGCGGGCAGTTCCGGCACGACCGCCACGCCGCTTGCCTTCGGCGTCGACACCCGCACCTTTGGTTTCGATCCGCAGGAACTTGTTCGACGCGTGCGCAAGCTTCGCCAGCGTCCCGATCTCGATGCAAAGCTGTTGTTTCTCGACTGCGATACCGAGGTACTTCAACGCCGCTATACGGAATCGCGACGGCCACATCCGCTCGCCCCGGACCGGCCGGTCATCGACGGCATCGTCGAGGAGCGCCGGCAGATCGAGTGGATACGCGATTCCGCCGACGTCGCGATCGACACATCGGCGTTGTCGCCACACGCGCTCAAACAGCTTCTCGCCGGCCAGTTCGCCCTGGGATCACGCGCCGGCACGCGTCTGTCGGTGATGTCGTTTTCGTTTCGGCGCGGACTGCCGCGCGAGGCCGATCTCGTGTTCGATACCCGGTTCCTGAAAAATCCACACTATGATCCGGTATTGAAGCTGCAAACCGGGCGCGATCCGGCGGTCGCGGCCTTCATCGCGACCGACCCGGATTTCCAGCCGTTTATTGGGCACCTGAAAGGCCTGATCGGGCCGCTGTTGCCGCGTTTTGACGCAGAGGGCAAAGCCTATCTGACCATTGCCGTCGGATGTACCGGCGGGCGGCACCGCTCCGTGGCCGTCGCCGAAGTGCTGGCAGACTGGTTGCGCGGCGTCGGCCGCTCCGTCACTCTCTCCCACAGAGACGCCGACGGGTCCGGGGGGCTGGGCGGCGCAGGGTAAACCGGACGGAAACAGATGATTGGTATCGTACTGGTGACCCACGGCAATCTGGCGCGTGAATTTTTGGCCGCGCTCGAACATGTCGTCGGTCCACAGCAATGCGTTTCGACGGTCTGCATCGGTGCCGACGACGACATGGAGAAGAGACGCGCCGAAATTCTCGAGCGCGCCCGCGCCTGTGACACCGGCGAAGGCGTGATCGTTCTCACCGACATGTTCGGGGGTACGCCTTCCAATCTTGCGATCTCGATAATGGAGCAGGCGCGCATCGAGGTTCTGGCGGGCGTCAACCTGCCGATGTTGGTGAAGCTGGCGAGTGTCCGCGGGCGGCCAATCGCCGAAGCCGTGCGCATGGCCCAGGAGGCCGGCCGCAAATATATCACGGTCGCGTCCCGTATTCTGGCCCAGGAAGCCTCGTGAGCGAAGCCACGTCGCCGGGTACGGCCGACGCTGGCATCGGGGCGCTTCGGCGAGGCCTGGAGATCACCAACAAGCGAGGACTGCACGCCAGGGCAGCGGCCAAATTCGTCCGTACCGCTGGTCAGTTCGATTCGGTGGTTCGCGTCGGCTTCAAGGGGCAGGAGGTCTCGGGGCTGTCGATCATGGGGCTGATGATGTTGAGCGCCGGCATCGGCAGCGAAATCGAACTGGTCTGCTCGGGCCGCCAAGCCATCGAAGCCATGGCCGCGCTTTCCGCGCTGATTGAGGGCAAATTCGGCGAAGATTAAGGCCGCTGAAGCTCCGACATAAAGCGTCGGTTATCCATCCATAAATTCTTGCTTATATGAGCATATGGCGCGTTGAGGCAGTGCCGGACCGCTGATATGACACGGCACACTTTCGCATCCGCCGCACGTCAGGAGCGCCAAATGGCCCAAGATTACATCGTCAAGGATATCGCACTCGCCGATTGGGGCCGCAAGGAACTCGACATGGCCGAGACCGAGATGCCGGGGCTCATGTCGATCCGCAAGGAATACGGGCCGAAGAAGCCGCTGAAGGGCGCGCGCATCGCGGGATCGCTGCACATGACCATCCAGACCGGGGTACTTATCGAGACACTCAAGGCGCTGGGCGCCGACGTGCGCTGGGCCTCGTGCAACATTTACTCGACACAGGATCATGCCGCCGCCGCGATCGCCAAAGCCGGCACACCGGTCTTCGCGATCAAGGGCGAAAGCCTCGAGGAATACTGGGATTACACCCACAAGATCTTCGAATGGGGTGACGGCGGCGAGCCGAACATGATCCTCGACGATGGCGGTGACGCCACGCTGCTGGTCCATCTCGGCATCCGCGCCGAAAAGGATCCGTCGCTCCTCGCCAAGCCGACCAACGAGGAAGAGGAAGTCCTCTACAAGGTGATCGCCAAGACCAACAAGGAAAAGCCCGGCTGGTACGCCAAGCTCGGCGCCTCGATCAGGGGCGTGACCGAGGAGACGACGACGGGCGTCCACCGTCTCTATCAGATGGAAAAAGACGGCAAACTTCTGTGGCCCGCCATCAACGTGAACGACTCGGTCACCAAGTCGAAGTTCGACAACCTCTATGGCTGCCGTGAATCACTGGTCGACGGCATTCGCCGCGGCACCGACGTGATGATGTCGGGCAAGGTCGCGATGGTCGCGGGCTTCGGCGACGTCGGCAAGGGTTCGGCGGCGTCGCTGCGCCAGGCCGGTTGCCGCGTCATGGTCTCCGAGGTCGATCCGATCTGCGCCCTGCAGGCGGCAATGGAAGGCTACGAGGTCGTGACCATGGAAGACGCCGCGCCGCGCGCCGACATCTTCGTCACGGCGACCGGCAACGTCGACGTGCTGACGCTGGATCACATGAAGGCGATGAAGCATCGCGCCATCATCTGCAACATCGGCCACTTCGACTCCGAGATCCAGATATCGAACCTGCGGAACTACAAGTGGCACAACGTCAAGCCGCAGGTCGACGAGGTCGAATTCCCCGACGGCAAGCGCATCATCGTGCTGTCGGAAGGCCGGCTGGTGAATCTCGGCAATGCCACCGGCCATCCGAGTTTCGTGATGTCGGCCTCGTTCTCCAATCAGACCCTGGCCCAGATCGAAATCTGGACCAACCCGGGCAAGTACGAAAAGAAGGTCTACACGCTGCCGAAGTTCCTCGACGAAAAAGTCGCCGCCTTCCACCTCGAGAAGGTCGGTGCCAAGCTGACCAAGCTCCGGCCTGACCAGGCAAAATATATCGGTGTGCCCGAGGCCGGCCCGTTCAAGGGCGACCTCTACCGCTATTAACCGCCCACAGCCGCGACCATGCTAAAAGTCGGCATCGAAAGATGCCGACTTTTTCTTTTCCCCTTCCTGACGAAGCCGCGACGGAGCGGCTGGGCACGGCGTTGGCCGGACGCCTGAGGCCCCGCGATGTCGTGGGCATGGCGGGCGGTCTCGGCGCCGGCAAGACAACGCTTGCCCGCGCGATCCTCCGGGCAGCAGCGGGCGATCCCGCGCTGGTCGTCCCGAGCCCGACCTTCACCCTGGTCGAGGTCTATGACACGCCGCGGGGAGTGTTCTGGCACTTCGACCTCTACCGGCTGGAGGTACCCGAGCAGGCCTTCGAGCTTGGCTGGGAAGAGGCGCGGGCCGATGGTATCGCGCTGGTCGAATGGCCGGAGCGGCTGGCTGGGCAACTTCCCGAAGATCTTTTGATGGTCACCCTGTCCATCGAAGGCGACGGACGGCGGGCAATTCTCGAGGGGGACGCACGGTTTGGCGATTTCTGAACGCAACAGGCTGCGAGCTGACTTCATCGCCGGCGCGGGCTGGCACGATGCCCGGGAAAGTCTGCTGGCGGGCGATGCCTCGTTTCGAACCTACTTCCGGCTGACAGGCGCTCGCGGCACCGCCGTCGTCATGGATGCGCCGCCACCTGAGGAAGACGTGCAGCCCTTCGTCCGCATTGCCCGCCACCTGATCGCGCTTGGTCTCAGCGCCCCGGCCATCCTGGCCGAGGATACCGCCAATGGCTTCCTGCTGGTGGAGGACCTGGGTGACGACACCTTCGCCCGCGTGCTCGACGGCGGCGGCGACGAAAGCCTGCTCTACAGTCGCGCGACCGACGTGCTGGCAACCCTCCACGGCGCCGGCGAGAATGCCTTGTTGCCGGGACTTGGCGCCTATGCCGGTGAGGCTCTGATCGAGGCGGCAATGCTGCTGCCGGAATGGTATCTGCCCGCCGCCGCCGGCCGATCGACGCCTCCCGAGGAGACCGCCCGTTACTGCGCCGCCTGGAGCGAATGCCTCGCGTACCTGCCGGCCACCGCCGACACCCTTCTGCTGCGCGATTACCACAAGGACAACCTTTTGTGGCTGCCGAAGCGGCCCGGTGTAAAGGCCTGCGGACTGCTCGACTTCCAGGATGCTCAGCTCGGCCACCCCTCCTACGACCTGGTGTCGTTAATCGAGGACGCCCGCCGTGATGTTCCACCCGCCATACACACCGCTTGCCTGACACGCTACATCAGCGAGACCGGACTGAGCGATACGGCCGGCTTCAAGACCGGCTTCGCGCTGATGGCGGCACAACGCCATGCGCGGATCATCGGCCTGTTCGTGCGGTTGCTGAAGCGCGACGGCAAGCCCGATTATCTGCAGCATCTGCCGAGGGTGTGGCGGATGTTCGAGCGTGCCCTGCAGCACGAGGCCCTGGCGCCGCTCCGCATCTGGATCGACCGTCTGCTGCCGCCCCCATTACGGCAGATAGGTGCATCATGATCCGAACGGCGATGATTTTGGCGGCCGGCCGCGGCGAGCGCATGCGGCCCTTGACCGACGCCACGCCCAAGCCACTGATCCCGGTGGCCGGCCGCTCGATGCTCGAACGTGCGATGGATCGCCTCGCACAACACGGCGTACCGAACGTGGTTGTGAACGTCCATCACCTCGGCAGCCAGATCGCGGAACGCCTGCGCGGCCGCGCCCGCATCATCCATGAAGACCGGTTGCTGGAAACCGGCGGCAGCGTGCGAAATGCCCTGCCGCTGCTCGGCCCGGAACCGTTTTTCGTCCTGAACGGCGACGGGCTGTGGCGCGACGGGCCGGAGTCGATGCTCGGTCGCCTCCAGGCGATGTGGAATCCCAGGCGCATGGACGCGCTTCTGCTGCTGCATCCGATGGCCCGGGCAATCGGCCGCGAGGAGAAGGATCGCGGCGATTACTATCTGGAGCCCGATGGCCGGGCGCGTCATCGCGGCGGCGCCGAGACCGCTCCCTACCTGTTCGCCAGCATCTCAATCTGCGACTCTCGCCTGTTCAACGGCTCATCCGAAGGCCCGTTCTCGCTACTGAAACTGTGGACTCGCGCGGAGGCCGCCGGCCGACTCTACGGCCTGGTGCACGACGGCGAATGGTTCCATGTCGGAACGCCGGCCGCACTTGCCGAAGCCGAGCGCGTGCTGGGATGAAGGGCGTCTTCACCATCGGCATCGACCGCCGCTTCGCTGACGAATTGGCGCATGGCGTGCTGGCCGAGCATGGTGGCGATCCCCTCGCGTTGGCCGATGTGCTGATCCTGGTGCCGACCCGGCGCTCGGTGCGCGCGCTGCGCGAAGCCTTCCTGCGCGCCTCGGACGGCAAGCCCACGATCCTGCCACGCCTGGCGCCGCTGGGCGACGTCGACGACAGCGAATGGGACCTCTCGCCGGGCGACGACACCGCGCTCTCCCTACCGCCCGCCATCGACCCGACGGAACGTGAGGCGCTGCTGGCGCAGCTCGTGGCCGCCTTCAAGGACGACCAGGGCCACCCCATCGCGCAATCGGCGGCGCAGGCGTTGAAGCTTGCCCGCGAACTGGGCGGACTTCTCGACGAGCTTGCGATCGAGGGCGTGGGCTTCGATAAACTGGCGGGCCTCGTCACCGGCAATTTTGCCGAGCACTGGCGGCGCACGCTCACTTTCCTCGACATCGTCGGCACGGCGTGGCCTGCGATGCTGGCCGAACGTGGACAGATCGACGCCATCGACCGGCGCACCCAGGCGATCCGCGCCCAGGCCGCGCGGTGGCAGGCAGCCCCGCCCAAAACGCCGGTGATCGCGGCCGGATCGACCGGCTCGCAACCGGCGACGCGCGCGTTGCTGATCGCCATCGCAGGCCTGCCACAGGGCGCGGTCGTGCTGCCCGGCCTCGACCGCGAGATGGACCAGACGAGCTGGGAGAAGCTCGATCCCTCGCATCCCCAGTTCGGCCTGCACGAATTGCTGGGCGCCCTCGGTGTCGAGCGCGCGGCCGTGCCGGATTGGCCCGGCAGCCGCGGCGGCGATCCAGCGCGGCGCAAGCTGGTGGCTGAGCTGATGCGGCCAGCCGAGACCAGCGAGGATTGGTCGCGCCCCGATCCCGCCACGCTCGATCACGTGGCGCGTGCCGACTGCGCCACCTCGCACCAGGAAGCGGTGGTGATCGCGCTGGCAATGCGCGAGGCGTTGAACGAGCCCCGACGCACGGCGGCCCTGATCACGCCCGACCGCGAACTGGCGCGGCGCGTCACAGCGGAACTGAAGCGCTGGAACATCGAGATCGACGATTCAGCTGGTGCACCGCTCGCCGACACGCCACCCGCCACCTTGCTGCGCGGCCTGGTCGCCCTGGTCGATGGCGGCTTCGGCCCAGTCGATCTCTTGGCGCTGCTGAAACATCCGCTCTGCACGCTGGGCCAGCCGCGCGCCGGTCTGCTCGACACCGCCCGCCGCCTCGATCGCAAGTATCTCCGGGGGCTAAGGCCCGCCGTTGGCCTCGAGTCCGTGCGCCTGATCGTTGCCAACCAGCGCAAGGACGACGATCCCGACGCCGCTGCCGTGCTCGCCTTGATCGACCGGCTCGGTGCGGCGACCTCGGGCCTTGCCATGCTGATGTCGGAACGCTCGACGCCCGCAGCGCTGCTCGATGCCACCATCGCCGCGGCCGAGATGTTGGCCTCGGCCGATGCGCTATGGCGCGGCGAGGCGGGCGAAGCGCTGGCCGAGACGCTCGCGCGCCTGCGCACCGCCTGGCGCGACCAACCCGCCATCGATGGCGGCGAGTGGCCGGGACTGTTCGCCGCCATGCTGGCGCCCGCCGCGATCCGGCCTCGCTACGGCAAGCATCCGCGCCTCTCTCTCTGGGGCCCGCTCGAAGCCCGCTTGCAGCGTGCCGATCTCCTGATCCTGGGCGGGCTCAACGAAGGCAGCTGGCCACCCAGCGTCGAGACCGGCCCGTGGCTGAACCGGCCGATGCGCGGCGCCTTAGGCCTGCCCCAGCCGGAACGGCGGATCGGCCTGTCGGCCCACGATTTTGTCGCGGCCCTCGCAGCCGATCACGTTCTGCTGACGCGCGCCGAACGCGAAGGTGGCGCGCCCACCGTTTCCTCGCGCTGGCTGGCGCGACTCGATGCGCTGCAGGGTCACGATCCCAACGCTGCCGCCGCGCCACCCCCCTACATCCAGCGCGGCCGGCGCTACATCGACTGGGCCGAGGAGATCGACCGGCCGGGCGGCTATAAGCCCTGGCCGCGTCCCGCCCCGCGCCCGCCGCTGGCAGCGCGGCCGACGCAGCTCTCGGTGTCCAGCATCGAGCAATGGCGGCGCGATCCCTACGGTCTCTACGCGCGCCAGATCCTGAAACTGCGCCTGCTCGATCCGCTGGAAGCCGAACTGGGCGCGGCCGAGCGCGGCTCGGCGCTGCATGCCGCCCTCGACGACTTCCTGAGGAAACATCCTTCCGGCTTGCTGCCGGGCGATGCCATCCGCGAACTGGAAGAGGTCGGCGAGAAGCATCTCGGCGAGCTTTTAACCGCCCCGGCCGAACGCGCCTTCTGGTGGCCGCGCTTCCAGCGGCTGGCGCGCTGGTTCGTGGGCGAGGAGAACAAGCGCCGTGCCTCGGGCCTGCGCCTGCTCGACGGCGAAACGGCGGGCTCGATCAAGGTCGGCTCGCGCAGCCATCCGCTCACCATCACCGCCATCGCCGACCGCATCGACGAGCTCGGCACGGGCGTGTGGGAGGTGATCGACTACAAGACCGGCCGCGTGCCTTCTGCGCGCGAGCTCGACGCGCTGTTCGCGCCGCAGCTCCTGCTCGAAGCGGCGATGGCCGAAACCGGCGGCTTCAAGAAGATCAAGGGCAAGGCCGCCGAGGTGATCCTGAGCTACTGGCGCGCCAATGGTCTCGGCGACGGCGGCGAGATCAAGGACATCAAGGGCGCCGACAAACTGATTCCGGCGATGCTGGCGCTGGTCGAGAAGATGGCCGAGCGCTACGCCAATCCCGCCACGCCCTATATTGCCTTACCGCAGCCCGAGTTCGTCCCGCACTTCAACGACTACGAGCATCTCGAACGTGTCGCCGAATGGTCGACCACCGGTGGGGGCGACGAATGAGCGTTGCGGCCCGGGATCCCGTCGGCCTCGCCACCGCCGAGCAGCGCAAGGCGACCTCGCCCGCGCAATCCGCCTGGGTCGAGGCCAATGCCGGCACCGGCAAGACCAAGGTGCTGACCGATCGCGTGACGCGGCTGCTGCTGGCTGGTGTGAAACCCGAACGCATCCTCTGCCTCACCTTCACCAAGGCCGCTGCCGCCGAGATGCGCAATCGCCTGGCCGCCCAGCTCGGGCGCTGGGCCCTAGCCGAGGAAGCCCAGCTCGACGAGGAGATCGCGCGGCTGATCGACCGCGCGCCGGAAGCCGAGGAGCGCGTGATCGCCCGTCGCCTGTTCGCCCGCGTGCTCGATGCACCGGGCGGCATCAACATCCTCACCATACATGCCTTCTGCCAGGCGCTGCTGAAGCGCTTTCCCCTGGAGGCCGGTGTGGCGCCCGGCTTCGAGGTGCTGGACGAGGGCGAGGCCGGCACCATCCTGAAGCAGGCGCAAGACGAGCAGATGGCGGCACTCGCCCGCCGCGATGCGCCACCCTCGCTGCGCGACGCGCTGGCCGCCGTCGCCGGCCGCATCTCGATCGCCGAATACGACGAGTTGATGAAGAAGCTGCTGGGTGAGCGCGCCTGGCTGCTGTCACGTATCGCCGACGAAACGGGCCTCGCCAACGAGCGCGCACGCTTGGCGACCGCACTTGGCGTGGCGTCCGATGCCAGCGCCGGTGCGCTCGTCTCGGCCTGCTGCGCCGACACGGCGTTCGATGGCCCCAGCCTCCGCGCCGCCGCGCGCGCGCTGGCCAAGGGCGAGAAGGAGAACAAGAAATACAGCGAGCTGATGCTGCTCTGGCTCGATTCCGCCGCGGAGCGGCCGGGCCGGCTCGACGACTACCGCGCGGTCTTCTTCACCCAGCAGGGCAAGCCGCGCAAAAAGATTGCCGGCAAGGCGGCGCTCAAGGAGATGCCTGGGATCGACGCGATCCTGCGCATCGAGAGCGGCCGGCTGGCGGCCGCCCACGAGAGCATCCGCGCCGCCGTACTGGTCGAACTCACGGTCTCGCTCCTGCGGCTCGGCCTCGACATCGTCGAACGCTACGCGCGCGGCAAGCGCCGGCGGGCGGCACTCGACTACGACGATCTGATCGTCGCCACCCGGCGCCTGCTGGAGCGCGCTGACAGTGCAGCCTGGGTGCTCTACAAGCTCGACGGCGGCATCGACCACGTGCTGGTCGACGAGGCGCAGGACACCAACCCCGACCAGTGGGAGGTGATCCGGCGCCTGACCGAGGAATTCTTCGTGGGCGAAGGCGCGGTCGACCGCCGGCGCACGATCTTTGCCGTCGGTGACACCAAGCAGTCGATCTTCGGCTTCCAGCGCGCCGACCCGCGCAAGCTCGCGGACATGCGCATCTGGTTCGCCGAACGAAGCAAAACGGCGGAGATGAGATTTGAGACCGTCGACCTCGTCGTGTCGTTCCGCTCGACAGCGGCCGTGCTCGACGCCGTCGATTGGGTGTTCGGCGAGGAGGCCGCAGCGCAGGGCCTGGGCGCAGCGGGCGATGTGTTGCATGTGCCCAGCCGCGCCGGCCAGCCGGGCGTGGTCGAGCTGTGGCCGCTGGTGCGTGGCGCCAGGAGCGAAGCCAACCCCACCGATCTAGATGCCGACCATGGCGCCCTGGCGCCGCCGCATGAGCGGCTGGCCCGGATGATCGCATTGCACGCCAAGAGCCTGATCGGCCACGAACGCCGCGCGAGCACCGGCAAGCTGCTGAATGCCGGCGACTTCATGGTGCTGGTGCGTCGGCGCAATGCCTTCGTCACGGCACTGGTGAAGGCGCTGAAGCGCGAGGAGATCGAGGTGGCGGGCGTCGACCGGCTCGACCTCGGCAGCGAACTGTCGATCCAGGATCTGCTGGCCCTCGCCCGCTTCGTGCTGTTGCCACAGGACGATCTCAACCTGGCGTGTCTCCTGAAGTCGCCACTGGTGGGACTCGACGAGGAAGCGCTGTTCCGACTGGCCTGGAATCGCTCCGGCCGGCTGTGGCGCGAACTGCGGCGGCGGACCGGCGAAGATTTGCAGTTCGCCGCCGCGCACAAGCGGCTCTCGGCCTGGCTCGCGCGTGCCGACTACACCTCGCCGTTCGATTTCTTTGCGACCGTGCTCGGTCCCGAAGGCGGCCGCGAGCGCCTGCTGGAACGGCTGGGGCGCGAGGCCGCCGATCCGATCGATGAACTGCTGGCCCGCGCGCTGCAGTACCAGCGCGCCGAGGCGGGTTCCCTGCAAGGCTTCCTGCGCTGGTTCGAGGCGGGCGGCGGTGACATCAAGCGCGACCTCGACGCGAACCGCCGCCGCGAGGTGCGCATCCTCACCGTGCATGCGGCCAAGGGATTGCAGGCGCCGATCGTCTACCTGCCCGACACCACGCGCGTGCCCCAGAACAATGAACGCCTGCTGACCGCGGCCGACGGCCAGGCACGTCTGTGGGTGGCGCGCAGCGACGATGCCAACGAGACCGCCCGCGCCTGGCGCGCCGAGATGCGGGCGCGCTCGATGGACGAGCAGAACCGTCTTCTCTATGTCGCCATGACCCGGGCCGAGGACCGGCTCTACATCGGCGGCTGGGTCGGCACGCGGCCGCAGGATGCCGGCTGCTGGTACGACCGCGTCGCCGCCGGACTGGAAGCCAGCGTCAACGCCGACATCTCGCCCGATGCCGAGCAACCGCGCGGGCGCGCCATCAAGCGGCCGTTCGATTTCACCCAGAGCCCGCTCGGCACCGACGGCTGGGAAGGCGACGGTTACGAGCTGATCGGCGAGGGCAAGCTGCCGAGCGGTATCCAGGAAGAGCTGCCGCTGGCCGCGCCGCACGCGATGCCTGGCTGGTCGCGCCAGACGGCGCCGGCCGAACCCGACCCGCCCGCCCCGCTCGCGCCGTCGCAGCCGCTGCCCGACGAGATCGCGAGCGACAATCCGCCCTTCAGCCCGCTGGCGAGCGATCAGTCCAATCGCTGGCGTCGCGGCACGCTCATCCACGAGCTGTTGCGCCATCTCCCGGGCCTTCCGTCTGCCGCGCGCGCCGCCGCGGCGCGGCGTTTCCTGTCGCAGCCCGCCCATGGCCTGGCCGCCGAGGAGATCGATCTCTGGGCCGAGGAGGCACTGGCCGTCACCGAGGCCCACGCGCATGCCGCCTTGTTCGCCCCGGGATCGCGCGCGGAAGTGCCCTTGATCGGCACGGTGCAGACGCCGCGCGGCACCTTCACCGTCAGCGGCCAGGTCGACCGGCTGGCCGTCAGTGAGCGCGAGGTGCTGATCGTCGACTACAAGACCAACCGGCCGCCGCCTGATGCAGCCGAGGGCGTGGCGCTGGCATATCGCCGCCAGCTCGCGCTCTATCGCAGTCTTCTCCAGGCGATCTATCCCGGCCGCCCGGTACGGGCTTTCCTGCTGTGGACAGCAGCCCCCAGGCTGATGGAGGTCGACGGAGAAACCCTAGATAAATCAATGCCTTATGCCCCCGCACCTTGACTCCAGGGGTTCCGGTTCCTAGCTTCTGGCCAAGGGCGGTGCCGGTCCATTTGACCGGCCTGTATTGTTTTTGGGAGAACCCACAATGACCATCAAAGCAACCGATGCCTCCTTCGAACAGGAAGTCCTGAAGTCGGACACGCCCGTCCTGGTCGACTTCTGGGCGGAGTGGTGCGGCCCCTGCCGCATGATCGGCCCGTCGCTGGAAGACATCGCCAAGGATATGGACGGCAAGCTCAAGGTCGTGAAGGTCAACATCGACGAGAACCCGATGGTGCCGACGCGCTACGGTGTGCGGTCGATCCCGACCCTGCTGCTGTTCAAGAACGGCCAGGTCGCCGCCACGAAGATCGGCGCCGAGCCGAAGCAGAAGCTGGTGAGCTGGATCAACACGGTCGTTTGAGCGGCGGCGCTCAGCCGTTGCAAGCCAATACGGCGCCCGCGAGGTAGAGCGAGCCACAAATGAGGATGCGCATCGGCGCGGGCTGGGTGGCCAACAGGTCCTCCAGCGCCGCGCCGATATCGTTTACGGGCACGCAATCGAGGCCGACTTCCGCGGCCTTGGCGCAGGCTTCGACCGGCGTATAGGCGACGTGGCCTTCCGGAAAGGGCACGGCCCGCGCGGCGAGGGCGTGGCGGCTGAGCGGCCGTAGGAAGCCGGACGCATCCTTGGTCGTCTGCATGGCGAACACGAGGTAGAGCGGCAGTGCCGCCGGCTCCTTGGACCAGTCGCTGGCCATGCGCCCCAGCACCAAGCCGCAATCCTCGTTGTGGCCGCCGTCGAGCCACAGTTCGCATCCCGGCGGCAGCGCCTCGACCAACGGTCCCCTGGTAAGTCTCTGCAATCGGGCCGGCCATTCGACCGTCCTCAGCCCAGTGCGAATTGCCTTCTCGTCGACGGCGAACTTGGCCGCGCGCAGGCGCTCGATGCAGGCCACAGCAGTCGCGGCATTATCGATCTGGTGAGCACCCGCCAGCGCCGGCGCCGGCAGATCGAGGCTCATCAGGTCGCTTTCATAGGCGAAGCCCGACCCCGTCGGGGTCACCTGCCATTCCCGACCCATGCGGAAGAGCGGCACGGCGAGCCCGGCGGCTTCAGCAGCGATCACCGATGCCGGCACGTCGCGTTGGCGACCGACCACCGCCGGAACGGCGTGCTTGAGGATGCCGGCTTTCTCGGCCGCAATGCCTTCGATCTTGTCCCCCAGAAAGCCGGTGTGGTCGTAGCCAATCGGCGTGATCGCAGAGAGCGCCGGGTTGACTACGTTAGTGGTATCAAAGCGTCCACCCATGCCGACTTCAATCAAGGCCAAGTCGGCCGGCACGCGGGCAAAAGCCAGAAAAGCCGCAACAGTCGTGATTTCGAAGAAGGTGATGGGCTTTCCTTCGTTGGCATCCTCGCATTCCGTCAGAATTGCATCGAGCTCGTCGTCCTCGATCAAGCGGCCGGCGACCCGGATGCGCTCATGGAATCGTACAAGGTGCGGCGAAGTATAGACGTGGACACGGTAGCCCGCGGCCTCGGCCATCGCCCGCACATAGGCAACCAGCGAACCCTTGCCGTTGGTGCCGGCGACGTGAACGACCGGCGGTAATTCGCGATGTGGTGACCCCAAGGTCTCCAGAAGCCGCTCGGTTCGCTCCAATCCAAGATCGATCAATCGCGGATGGAGCCGCAGGAGGCGGTCCAGAATGGCATCCGTCACGGCGGAAAGCTCAGCGGACGGCGACGGCGAGGCCGCGATCTTCGGGCACGACGGGATCCATGAACAGCGACGTCAGGCGGATCAGCGTCTCACGTAACTTGTGACGGTGCACGACGGCATCGACCATGCCGTGTTCGAGCAGGTACTCGGAACGCTGGAAGCCTGCCGGCAGTTCCTGGCGGATCGTATCCTGGATCACGCGCGGACCGGCAAAGCCGATGATGGCGTCGGGCTCGGCGATATGGACATCGCCCAGCATCGCGAAGGAAGCCGATACGCCGCCGGTCGTCGGATCGGTCAGCACGACGATGTAGGGCAGACCCGCCTCTTTCACCTTGCGCACGGCAATCGTGGTGCGGGTAAGCTGCATCAGCGACAGGATACCCTCCTGCATGCGAGCACCACCCGAGGCTGAGAAAGCGATCAGGGGTGCTTTGCGCGTCACCGCAAGGTTGGCGGCCATCACCAGCCCTTCACCGACGGCGGTGCCCATCGATCCACCCATGAAGCCGAAATCGAGCAGTGCCACGACAGCGACGCGGCCGCCAATCGGGCCGCTGGCAACCACCAAGGCGTCGGTAGTGCCCTGGGCCTTGGACTGGGCCTCTTTCAGGCGAGCGTCGTATCGCTTGGTATCGCGGAATTTCAGCGGATCGACCGTGACGCGCGGCAGCGGGTGCAGTTCGTACCGGCCCTCGTCGAACAGGTGCGGCAGGCGTTTCAGGGGTTGCTGCCGCATATGATGGCCGCAGTGGCTGCAAACCTCCTGGTTGGCCTCCCAGTCGCGCATGAACAACATCTGCTCGCACTTCGGGCATTTCAGCCAGAGAGTCTCCGGTGCTTCCTTGCGGGCGACCAGCGCTCTGAGCTTGGGCCGGACGAAGTTGGTCAGCCAATTCATGACGGCGGTATCGCACGAATGGCCCCGTCGGCCAAGATCATGGACCAAGATCGGCCCACCATGATCAAGAGCACCGGAATCAGCGCCAGAATCCGCCGAAGGGTGGCACGATTTCCCCAGGTTTCTTCACCTGGCAGAACAATTTCCGGGACTGGTAGTCGGCGCAGAGCTTCTGGGCTGCAGCAGGCTCGAGGTCGGCGATGATTGCTGCTTGTTTCGTCACCTTGCTGGAGGTGACGGGCAGAATCCATTCCTTGCCGAGGTGCGAGAAGCCGAGCGTTGCCAGCTGGGCCTTGCCTTTGTCGAAGGCCGTGCGGGCCGTTCGCCAGTCCCCGAAAGTGCCGAGCCAGGCTGCATCGCCCGGCATGTCGTATCGGATCGTGCCACACTCGCCATAGGGCAACACCGTCGCCGGACCGCCGCCGCCGTTGCGAAGCTGCCAGATCCTTGGCCGATTGCCGCCGGTCTTGAGGGCATAGGCTTCGTCGAACAGCCGAACAATGAATTCATCGCGCAGGTCGGAGCGCCGGAAGCCCAGAGCAACGGCGACCAGCCGGCGGCCATCGCGGACCGCACTGCCCACGATGTTGAATCCTGAGGCGCAGATGAACCCGGTCTTCAGTCCGTCGGCATAGGGCGCATAAAGCTTGAGAAACTTGATGCCCGGCCCGACCCGCTGCTTGCCGAACATGAACTCCTGGGTGTGGAAGTAGCCATAGTATTCCGGAAACTCCCGTACCAACGCGATGCCGAGCAGCGCGAGATCGCGCGCTGTCGTGATCTGGCCAGCATCCGGCAATCCATTGGCGTTTCGAAACTGGGTGGCGGTCATGCCGAGTCTCAACGCCGTCTCGGTCATGCGCTGGGCGAACGCGGCCTCCGTCCCCGAAATCCGCTCACCGAACGCGGTCGCCACATCGTTCGCCGAACGCGCGACGAGGGCCTGCAGGCCTTGTTCCACCGTGATCGATCCCCCCGGCGCGACGCCGAGCTTGGAGGCCGGCTTTGCACTGGCGGTCTGCGAAAAGGGCAGCGGCGAAGCCAGCGTGAGGCGGCCAGCCTTCAGTTCCTCGAAGACGAGATAGATCGTCATCATCTTGGTAAGCGAGGCCGGATACCAGAAAACACCAGGATCTCGTTCCAGCAGGGTCTCGCCAGTGGCGGCATCTACCACCACGTATGGACCTGCAGGCACAGGTCCGGATGGAGACGCCACCGCGGAAATCTGAGCCTGGACAGGCATCGCACAAAGACCTAACAGGCCCAAAAGACAGAATAAAAGACGCAGATTCATCGCCACCGACGCATGAGGGACCCCCAGCATACGCGCTTCCGTTGCCGGGCGGGAGGCATTAGATCGGAGTCATGCTTAAAGTCATGATCGCCCCTGTCACGCCGTTCCAGCAGAACTGCTCCCTTGTTTGGTGCCCCGACACCATGGAAGGCACCGCCGTCGATCCCGGCGGCGATTTCGACATGCTGAAGCAGGCGATCGCCGAACAGGGCATCAAGATCACCAAGGTCCTGCTGACCCACGGCCACGTCGACCATGCCTCGGCCGCCGGCACCATGGCCGATCACTACGGCGTCAAGATAGAAGGACCGCACAAAGATGATCTGTTCCTGATCGAAGGCTTGCCGGACTCCGGCCGCAAGTACAATTTCCCGATCTACAAATCGTTCATTCCGGATCGCTGGCTAACCGACGGCGAGACAGTAACTTTGGGCCGCCTCACCCTTGATGTCGTGCACTGTCCCGGCCACACGCCCGGCCACGTCGTGTTCGTCAATCGACCAGCGAAGGTCGCCTTCGTGGGAGACGTATTGTTCCGGGGTTCGATCGGCCGTACCGACTTTCCACGCGGCAATCACGAGCAGCTCCTGACGTCGATCCGCAAGAAGCTGTGGCCACTGGGCGACGATATCACTTTCGTGCCGGGCCACGGCCAGACCTCGACCTTCGGCTGGGAACGCAAGACCAATTCCTTCGTGGCCGACCTCCTGTTCGACGACGACGAGGAAGAGGCGAAAGCCTAGCCCTTGCGCACGCCGCGGACGCCGTCGGCCAGCGCCCTGATGTAGGCGAAGACGCCGGGTACGAGATCGGGCTTGGGCTTGCCGTTGTCGTCGAGCCCCGCCTTCACGCGCTCGACGATGGCGCTGCCCACGACCGCCGCATCAGCATGCCGCGCCACGGCGGCGGCCTGATCGGGCGTGCGGATTCCGAAGCCCACGCCAACCGGCAGCTGGGTGTGACGCTTGATGCGCTCGACATGGGTGCGCACCGCTTCTTCGGTCGCCGAACTGGTCCCCGTAATGCCCAGGACCGAAACAAAATAGACGAAGCCCGAAGAATACTTCAGCACCGCCGGCAGACGCTTGTCGTCGGTCGTGGGCGCCGTCAGCAGCACAGTGTCGAGTCCGTTGGCGACGGCGAAAGGCTTCAGTTCGTCGGCTTCTTCCGGAGGCAGGTCAACCAGGATGAAGCCGTCGATGCCAGCGGCGGCGGCATCCTTGCAGAACTTATCCGCTCCGCGTTGATAGACGAGATTGTAGTAGCCCATCAGCAGAATCGGCGTGTCGTTGTCGCCGGTCTCCTTGCGAAACCGCCGGACCATGTCGAAGGTCTTGTCGATAGAAATGCCGGCCTTGAGTGCACGCTGGCCGGCGAGCTGGATCGAGGGGCCGTCGGCCATCGGATCGGTGAATGGCATCCCGAGTTCGATCAGGTCGGCCCCGGCCCCCGGCAGGCCCTTGAGGATCTGGTAGCCGATGTCGGTGTCGGGATCGCCCGCTGTGATGTAGGTGACGAGGCCGGCGCGCCGGTCGGCCTTGAGTTGGGCGAAACGCTTGGCGATGCGGCTCATGATTCTATCTTCATTCCCATGCGCGCGGCGACCTGCGGCACGTCCTTGTCGCCACGGCCGGAGAGGTTCATCACCAGCAGGTTGTCCTTGGGCAGCGTCGGCGCAAGGCGCATCACATGCGCCAGTGCATGCGAGGATTCCAGCGCCGGAATGATACCCTCCAGCTTGCAGAGAAGCTGGAACGCCTCGAGCGCCTCATCGTCGGTCGCCGAGACATATTCGACGCGGCCATTTTCCTTCAGCCACGAATGCTCGGGTCCGATGCCAGGGTAGTCGAGGCCGGCCGAGATCGAATGTGCCTCGGTAATCTGGCCTTCCTTGTCCTGCAGCAGATAGGTGCGGTTGCCGTGCAGCACCCCGGGACGGCCGCCGGTAAGCGACGCGGCATGCTCGCCGGACTCGATGCCGTGACCCGCCGCCTCGACACCGACGATGCGAACACCCGGATCATCGAGAAAGGGATGGAACAGGCCCATGGCATTCGAACCACCGCCGATGCACGCGACCAGCGTGTCCGGCAACCGGCCCTCGGCCTTGATCATCTGCTCACGAGTCTCGTTGCCGATGACGCACTGAAAGTCGCGCACCATCGCCGGATAGGGATGCGGCCCCGCGACTGTGCCGATGCAGTAAAAGGTATTCTCACAGGTCGCTACCCAGTCGCGCAGCGCTTCGTTCATGGCGTCCTTCAGGGTCGAGGAACCCGCCGTCACCGGACGAACCTCGGCGCCGAGCATTTTCATACGAAAGACGTTGGGCGACTGGCGCTCGACATCAACAGAACCCATGAACACGACGCAGGGAATATCGAACAGCGCGCAGGCCGTCGCGGTCGCCACACCATGCTGGCCGGCACCCGTTTCGGCGATGACGCGGGTCTTGCCCATGCGCTTGGCCATCAGGACCTGGCCCAGCACATTATTGATCTTGTGGCTGCCGGTGTGGTTCAGTTCGTCGCGCTTAAGATAGATCTTGGCGCCGCCCAGCTTCTCGGTCAGGCGCTTGGCAAAATAGAGCGGGCTGGGCCGGCCGGCATAGTGTTCCAGAAGATAGTCGAGTTCGTCCTGGAACGCTGGATCGGCCTTGGCGGTGTTATAGGCCGCTTCCAGCTCGAGGATCAGAGGCATCAGCGTCTCGGCGACGTAGCGGCCGCCGAAGATGCCGAAATGCCCGCGCTCGTCGGGGCCGGTGCGAAAACTGTTGAGTGAAGTGGCCATTGCTCTTCCTGTCGGGACGGGCGGGCTTAGCAGCCCCGGCAGGGGGCGGTCAAAGAGCCCTAGCGTTTCTTGGACTTGGCCGACTTGGCCGACTTGGGCTTGGTCTTAGCCTTGGCTGTCTTGGTCTTGGGCGCCGATTTCCGCGCGGCCGCAGGTTTGGCGGCAGTGACGCGCGGGGCAGGCTCTGCCTCGACCTCGACGATCACTTCGATCTCGACCGGGATTCCGCGCGGCAGCGAACCCATGCCGACCGCCGAACGGGCATGGCGGCCGCGTTCGCCGAACACCTCGACGAAGAGATCGGAGCAGCCGTTGATCACTTCTGGCTGGCTGCCGTATTCCGATGTGGCATTGACCATGCCCAGCACCTTGACGATTCGCTTCACGCGGTCGAGATCGCCCAGCTCTTCCTTGAGGGCGGCGAGAATGCTGAGGCCGGTGTCGCGCGCGAAGCCGTAGCCCTGATCGATCGAGAAGTCGCGACCGAGCTTGCCCACGGGCAGTGGCTTGCCTGGCAGACCCGGGCCTTTGCCGGCGAGATAGAGCAAGTTTCCGGTACGCACAGCATTCACATAGCTGCCCAGCGGAGTCGTGGGCCTCGCGAGTTCGATGCCGAGTTCCTTCAATCGCTGCTCGACCTTCATGCCCGTCCCCTTCTCAAAGCGCCTTCACCCGGTCGAGGAAGGCACGAATCAACTCGATCGATTTCACACCCCGGCTCGATTCGACACCAGAAGAAACATCGACGGCAGCTGCGCCCGTAATGCGCACGGCGCCAGCGACATTGTCGGGCGTGAGCCCACCGGCCAAGAGCCAAGGCAGCGGCACGGCGAGGTTGCGAAGGATCGTCCAGTCTAAGGCCTTGCCATTGCCGCCGGGCAAGATGCCCTCGGCCGGCTCGAACATCAGCCGATCGGCCACGGATGCATAGGCAGCGATGCCTCGTTCGGCATCACCGGACGTGGCAACCTTGATAACCTTCATCACCGGCTTGCCACTGCGCACTTTTAGCTCGACCACGCGCGCCGGCGTCTCCGATCCGTGAAGCTGCAGCATGTCGATCGCGCCGGTTGCCAGCCGTTCGTCGATCAGCGCGTCGTCGGGATCGACGAACAACCCAACCCGGCCAACGTTCGTCGGCACCCGGGCTCCCAACGTGCGCAGCAGGTCGGTCGAAACGTGACGCGGCGAGCGTGGATAGGTGACGAACCCGACCCAGCGGGCGCCACCCGCAACCGCGGCGTCCAGCGTCTCGGGAGTCGAGAGGCCGCATATCTTGGCCCCGACACTCATAAGTCGTTGACCCCGGCCTCGCGCGCGATGGCTTCAGCCGCTGCGCGCGGATCGGCCGCCTGATAGATTGGCCGGCCGACAACCAGATTGGTGGCACCAAGGTTGACCGCTTGGCGCGGTGTCATCGCCCGCTTCTGGTCATTGGCAGCGCTACCGACCGGTCGGATGCCCGGCACCATCAGCACGAAATCCGGACCGCACTGTTTGCGCAAGGCAGAAATCTCAAGCGGCGAGCAGATCACGCCATCGAGCCCGCTTTCGCGCGCCAGCGCCGCCAGCCGCAGCACCTGATCCGAGGGATCGGCATTGACGCCCGTGGCGTCGAGGTCTGACCGGTCGAGCGAAGTGAGCACGGTCACGCCCAGCAGCTTGGGTCGCGGTACGTCGAGCTTGGCGGCCTGCGCGCCGGCCTCGTCAACCGCCGCCTTCATCATCTCTCGTCCGCCGCTTGCATGCAGGGTAATGAAGGTGGGCGCCAGTTCGACCACGGCGCGTATACCGCCCGCCACTGTATTGGGAATATCGTGCAGCTTGAGGTCGAGGAAGAAACCCACGCCCGTCATCCGCACAGGGGTCGGGAAGGCATACCGCACGCCCGGCGCGCCATGTGCCAGAAAGAATTCCAGGCCGAGTTTAATGCCGCCAACCGCCGGCTTTGGCCCCCCGGCGATGCTCTGTATGAGCCGTGTGGCTTGGGCGAGATCGATGGTATCGATGCCGCAATAGACGGGATTGGCGCGGGATTTCATGGCGGGCGCAACCTAATGGCCACGCCGCCCGCCAGCAATCAGGAACTGCGGACTCTGCGCACCGCGTCCTGCCAGCCTGCATAGCGGCGGTCGCACGAGGCCGTGTCTTCGGCAGGTCGGAAGGCGCGGTCGAGCGCCCAAGTCGCCGACAGCGCCTCGAGTGACGGCCACAGCCCCGCATGAAGACCGGCCAAATAGGCTGCGCCCAGCGCCGTGGTTTCAGTGACTTTGGGCCGTTCGACCGGCGTGCCCAAGGTGTCGGCGAGGCGCTGCATCAGGGAATTGTTCACCACCATGCCGCCATCGACCCTGAGTTCGTCGATCCGGGCACCATCGCTGCGCATCGCGTCGACAAGGTCGCGGGTCTGATAGCACACCGAATCGAGGGTCGCGGCGGCGATTTCGGCGGGCCCGGAATCGCGGGTGAGCCCGAGCAGGGCGCCCCGCGCCCCGGCATCCCAATAAGGCGCCCCGAGGCCGACGAACGCCGGCACCATGTAGACGCCGTGATCGCGCTTGGCCTGCCCGGCAACCGCTTCGACATCGCCCGACGTCCGGATGAGATGCAGTCCGTCGCGCAGCCACTGGACGGCTGCCCCGGCCATGAAGATGCTGCCTTCCAGGGCATAGGTCCGCCTGCCCCGAAACTGGTAGGCGATGGTGGTAAGCAAGCGATTGTGCGAGCGCATCGCGATGCTGCCGGTATTCAGCAGCGCAAAGCAGCCGGTCCCGTAGGTCGCCTTCACCATGCCGGGCTTGATGCAGGCCTGGCCAACGGTCGCGGCCTGTTGGTCGCCCGCCATGCCGAGCACCGGTACCGGCGCCCCCAGGAGATCGGCGGTCGTGACGCCGAATTCGCCCGAGCAGTCGACAACGTTCGGCAACACGGCCGCCGGCACACGCAGCAACTTCAACAACGCCGGATCCCACATGCCCTTGTGAATATCGAACAGCAGGCTGCGGCTGGCGTTGGTGGCATCGCTCGCATGGACCTTGCCGCCGGTAAGTCGCCACAGCAGGAAGCATTCTATGGTGCCGGCAGCCAGCGCACCCTTTTCGGCAGCCGCTCGCGCACCGGCAACCTGGTTCAGGATCCAATCGATTTTGGTGCCGGAGAAATAGGGGTCGAGAATCAGGCCGGTCTTGTCGATGATTTCCTGCTCGTGACCGGCCTTCTTCAGCTCTTCGCAGCGATCGGCAGTGCGGCGATCCTGCCAGACAATGGCGTTGTGGATCGGCTTGCCCGTGGCACGATCCCATACCACCGTGGTTTCCCGCTGGTTGGTGATACCGATGCCGACAATGGCTCTGGCATCCAATTTGGCCTTGGCGAGCGCGCCACGGCAAACCTCGATCGTGGCCGACCAGATTTCCTCCGGATCATGCTCGACCCATCCGGGATGCGGGAAAATCTGCGGCAGTTCCTTCTGCGCCGATGCCACCGATCTTCCCTCGGCGTCGAAGACAATGGCACGGGTGCTTGTGGTACCCTGATCGATGGCGAGGACGTGCTTGGCGGTCATCGACGGCGAAAGGTTCAGTGCGCCCTGGCAATGGCGAAGTCGACAGCCTCGAGCAGCGCGGCCTTGAGTGGCGTGTCGGAAAACAAGCCAAGCGCATCGCGCGCCATGGCACCGTAGTGGCGGGCGCGCTCCAGGGTGTCAGCCACCGAATTGTGGCGCTCCATAAGGACCTGGGCATGCTCGAGGTCGCCGTCACGTTGATCGAGCTTCTCGATGGTCCGCTTCCAGAATTCCCGGTCAACGACGCCGCCGCGAAGGAAAGCGAGGATGACTGGCAGGGTAATCTTGCCCTCGCGAAAATCGTCGCCCACGGCCTTGCCCATGTCAGCCTGCCGACCAACGTAGTCCAAAGCATCGTCGACGAGTTGGAAAGCGATGCCGAGGTTCATTCCGAAGCTTTCAAGCGCCACCCGCTCCGGCCCATTGCGACCGGCGATCATGGCGCCGACCTCGGCCGCCGCAGCGAACAGTTTGGCGGTCTTGCCTTTGATCACCTCGAGATAGGTCGCCTCCGGCGTGCTGATGTCACGCTGACTGACGAGCTGCAGGACTTCGCCTTCGGCAATCGTGGTGGAAGCACGCGACAGCACGCCCAGGATATCGAGCGAACCGACATCGACCATCAGCTCGAAGGAGCGCGTGAACAGGAAGTCGCCCACCAGCACGGAGGCCTTGTCGCCCCACACCGAATTGGCCGATGGCTTGCCGCGCCGCAGTATGCTGACGTCGACCACGTCATCGTGCAGAAGGGTGGCCGAATGGATGAACTCGACACAGGTCGCGAGCTTGATGTGACGGTCGTCGTCGGCCCTGTAACCGCACAGCCGTGCCGACGCGACGGTCAGCAGCGGCCGCATGCGCTTGCCACCCGCCCCCACCAGATGGCTCGCGAGCTCGGGAATCAAGGCAACCGGCGAGCGCATCCGCGCCAGAATTTCCCGATCGACCCTTGTCATGTCATCGGCACAGAGCGACAGAAGCGGCTCCAGACTGGGAGTCCGGCGCTTTCCTTCGAGGGTGACGACCTTTGCCATGATGCGAGAATAATTGTCCGATGAAGCCCAAATGCCGCGACACGATGTCGTGCAGTGACCCCTAGCATGGAAACGGCGCTGACCGAAGATGCCTTGCTGGGTGGCCGTGTCCGATTATTGCAGCCTTCGCGAGGTTATCGAGTCGCAGTCGATGCAGTGCTGCTGGCCGCCGCCGTCGATGCGGCGCCGGGCGAACATGTGCTCGACCTTGGGACGGGTATCGGCGCAGTGGGGTTGTGTATTGCTGCCCGCGTGCCGGGTTGCAACATAGTTGGCGTCGAACTGCAGTCGGAATTGGCAGCCTTGGCCGTGCGCAACGCCGTGCTCAACGACGCCGGCAACCGGATGCGAACGATCGTCCACGACCTCGCCCATCCGCTGCCACAAGACATCGCAAACTTCGATCATGTCGCGACCAATCCGCCCTATCTCGCTGCCGCGGTTGCCGATCCGTCGCCGAACCGGAGCAAGGCATTGGCCACCGTCGAATCGAGCGCAAATCTCGTTCGCTGGCTTGCCGTGGCGACAGGTGCCCTGAGACCGACCGGCACCTTGACCGCCATTCATCGTAGTGACCGCCTGGAGGAGATCTTAGACTGCCTCGCACGCCTCGGCTGGGGCAACGTGATCGTGAAGCGCCTGCCGCCTGCGGGGCGCATTCTTGTGCGAGCGCGATCTGGTGCCCGGGCGCAGCACGAATCGCAGCCCTTGTTCCTGCATGCTCCGGGGGGCGGATACACCGACCAGGCCGAGGCGATCCTGCGCCACTCCCAGCCACTTGCCTTCTGAGCCCACCGCCGCGACAGTGCCAACCATGTTGAAATGGATCAAAGATCGCATTCGCCGTGGCCCTGTCGTACCGGTGATCCGGCTGTCGGGTGTCATCGCGTCGGGTGGCCTGTTCGCAGGACGCAACCTCTCCATCGACGCGGTGGCACCGTTGCTCCGACGTGCCTTCGAAACGCGTGGCGCCAAGGCGGTGGCGTTGGTGATCAACTCGCCCGGCGGCTCACCGGTGCAGTCGGCTTTGATCGCCCAGCGCATCCGCCTGCATGCCTCGGAGAAGCGTCTGCCCGTGATCGCCTTCGTAGAGGACGTGGCGGCGTCTGGCGGTTACTGGCTAGCCTGTGCAGCCGACGAGATCGTTGCCGACCCGAGCTCGATCGTGGGCTCGATCGGCGTCATCAGCGCCGGCTTCGGCTTCCAGGACCTGCTCGCCCGCCTCGGTGTCGAGCGCCGCGTGCACACCTCGGGGCAACGCAAGGCGATGCTCGATCCGTTCCGCCCCGAAAACCCGGAGGACGTCGAACGGCTGAAACGCCTACAGGCCGAAATCCATGACGGCTTCAAGGATTGGGTGCGCCAGCGCCGGGGCAGACTCCTGAAAGCTGACGAAGAAACGTTGTTCAACGGTGAATTCTGGACCGGCAAGCGCGGTCTCGAGCTTGGCCTGGTCGATGGTCTCGGTGAGCTGCGCACCACGCTGCAGGCCCGCTATGGCACCAAGGTGCGCCTGCCGGTGATCGGACCACGCCGCCGCCTGCTGTCTCGCTTCGGCCTGCGAAGCGGCCTCGACGACGTCGGGCCGACCACGCTCGCCGCGCTCGAGGAGCGCTTGCACTGGCAGAGATTTGGACTTTAGGAGACCGAGAGATGAACCTTCGCTCGTCGGTCGATGCAGATGACCTTGCAGCTGTGCGCCAGTGGTTCGACATGCTTTCGAAACATTGTCGTGCGATCGACTACGAGGCCGCACGGCCGATCTTTGCCGACGATATGATCGCCTTCGGCACCTTCACCGACTTCATGCACGGCCGCGACCTCGCCGAACAGAAACAGTGGCGAAACGTTTGGGGCACCATCCGCGACTTCCGCTTCGACCTCACCAGGATCGAGGCAATCGTGTCGGCTGACCGGCTGACGGCGGTCGGCATGGGCGTGTGGCAGTCCGATGGCTTCCACCCCAATGGCGACAGGTTCGATCGACCCGGGCGTACTACGGTCGTGCTCGGCCGTAAGAAGCTGGGCGACCCGTTCATAGCGACCCACACCCACATGTCGCTGTTCCGCGGCACGCCGGAGCGCAGCTACGGGAACTTCGGCTGACGCTCTTGCCGGCCAGCCGGACGGCGTCACGCCCTCAGGAAGGATCTGCCGCGCCCTTGCGTTCGACGATCATGCGATACTGGTCGGGCTGGCGGTGGATCGCGAAATTGAAGGTCGTGCGCTTGTAGCTTTGGCCGGCGTCGAGATCGCAACGGTGCACGATCAGCTCGTCGCCCTCCCCGCCGGCGCGTGCCACGACCTTGCCCGAAGGCGCCACGATCATACTGTCGGCGAGCGACGGTATGCCCTCCTCAGTGCCGCCCTTGGCGACGCCGACCACCCAGGTCCCATTCTGGTAGGCGCCGGCCTGCATCGAGAGCTGGTTGTGGAACCAGCTATGCTCATCATGATCGGGCGCAGGGGCGTTGTGAATCGGCGTGTTGTAGCCCAGCAACACCATCTCGACGTTCTGCAGGCCCATGATGCGGTAGGTTTCGGGCCAGCGCCGGTCGTTGCAAATGCACATTCCCATGTTGGCGCCGAAGGCACGCACGACCGGGAAACCGAGATTGCCGACCTCGAAATAGCGCTTCTCCAGATGCTGGAAAGGCCGGTCGGGCTCATGCTCCGAATGGCCCGGTAGATGGATCTTGCGATACTTGCCGACGATGTTGCCGTCGCTATCGACCAGGATCGAGGTGTTGAACCGCCTGACCTTTCCGTCTTCGTTGGCGAGCTCCGCGTAGCCAAGGCAGAAGCCAAGCCCCAACTGCCTGGCCTCGTTGAACAGCGGCGCCGTCTCATTGCCCGGCATCTCGCGCTCGAAGAACGTGTCGATCTCGGCCTGGTCGGCCATCCACCATCGGGGGAAGAACGTCGTCAGCGCAAGTTCAGGAAACACCACCAGATCGCAACCCATGCGCTTGGCCTCGCGCAGATGCGCGACCAGACGCTCGACGACGTCGCGTCGCGTATGGCTCCTCTGGATGGGGGCCATCTGTGCAGCCCCGACGGTCAGAAATCTACTCATTGTCACCTTCCGGTGACGATTATGCGCAGACCCCTATTTGTTGGGGAAGTGCTCGACATGCGTCTCGGCGGTACGGCCAAAATAAACGACACGACGTCCGAGTAGCGAGACGAGATAGCCGGAACAGCCCGCCGCCATGACCTTCTCGCAAAAGGACGTGTAAGTGTGGGTACCAGCCTGCGATTGTCGGACCGCCGCCTCGACACGCCCCGCATCGAAGGCGGACGCGATCGCGACATCGGGGTCATTCGCCTTCACCTCGATGCTCTCGCCGTCCACCAGGTAGTAGGTTTTGGCCGAGCGCCGGAAGTCCGCGTAGTAGCCTTCGACGCTTACACCCGCGAGTTTCTCGAGGACCTGCCCGAAATTCAGGCTGTCCTCCTCCGATCCACGGCTGCAGGCCTCGACGACGGCCTGCACGTTCGCATTCATCACCGTCTCCGCATTCAATCGATGGGAACAACTTTGAGTTCGTTCTGCTCGACCAGCCGCTCGAGCAGTTGCCTCAACACACGACGCTCTTGCGCCGTGAGAGGCCGGAAGAATTCCGCATCGTTATCGTCGGCCAAGGCCGCGAGTTCCGGTACCAGCACGCGGCCGCGCGCGGTCAGCGCCAGGGTCTGGGCGCGGCCGTCCTGCGTATCGGCGCGCCGCACGACCAATTCCTTGTCGATCAGCCGGTCGGCGAGTTTGGAGATCGCGCCACGCGACATACCGATACGATAAGCAAGCCGGCTGGGCGCCACCCCGCGCTCGCCGAACAGCCGCCGCATGGTCACCCATTCAGCAACTGTCACCCCCCTGCCCTGCAGCTTGCGGGCGAAGGCTTGTGAAACATGGTTGGAGACGAATCTCAGCCAATAACCGAGATGGACGTCGAGATCTGAAATTCTGGCAGTCATTTGATTTCCATGGAAACTATCAGTATATGATTTCCGCGTCTACTATCCCAGGCGGGGCCTCTCAGGGGCCTGCGCGCTTCACGTCGTTGGTGAATTCGACCGAGCAGAACGAGCCACCCTGAAATAGATCGCCCACTGGATCGCGCCCGACTTTCTCCTGTTCCGCCACCGCGTGGGCGCGGTGGTCCTCGGCCCTTCCGGTCGGGCGATAGCCGAGCTGGCGCGCGCGCGAGTTGTCCCACCAGCTCGCCTCGTTGTCGGAGGCGCCGTACAGAATGTCGAAACGGATGTCTGGATGGTCGAGACCAATTCGGATCAGTTGCACGATGTCTTCCGGTGAAATCCAGATCGACAGCCGCCGCACGTCCAGGGGGCGCGGCCCGACATTGCCGATCCGCAGACAGGTCACGGCCATGCCGTGCTTGTCGGCATAGAGCGCCCCCAGCGCCTCGCCGAACGCCTTGCTGACGCCATAGCGGCTGTCGGGCCGTACCGTGACATCGGTGCGAATCTTGCGCCTGCGCGGGTAGAAGCCGACGGCATGATTGGAAGAGGCAAAGACCACGCGCTTCACGCCAGCCAGCCGGGACGCTTCGAAGAGATTGTAGCAGCCGATAATGTTGGCCTGCAGGATCGTCTCCCACGGACCCTCGACGGAGAAGCCGCCGAGATGGATTACGCTGTGCGCACCCTTCACCGCTGCCGCCACCTCGTCGGGCTTGGCGAGATCGGCGGCGACGAAGGTCTCGCCCGCCAGCAGGTTCGCGGGCTGCACCCGATCGCTCAGCACCAGGCCGGAATAGAGCGGTGCCAGCAATGGGCGGATCATCGTGCCAATACCACCCGCCGCTCCCGTGAGAACGATGCGGCGCGGCCCGTCCGGGGCGTCAGTCATGCCAGCCCTCTCCGCTATCGTTCATTCTTCGGCCAACTCAAGCATCAGGTTGAGCAGCACCTGGGCGCCGGCTGCAAGGTCGGCGGCGTCCGTATGTTCCTTGACGTTGTGACTGAGACCCGCGACCGAGGGCACGAAGATCATCGACGTCGGGCATATCCGCTGCATCATCTGCGCGTCGTGACCGGCCCCCGAGGGCATGC
>CALFRN010000331.1 GCA_937919085.1 uncultured Reyranella sp. | reverse complement strand
TCCAGATGAGAACGTGGAGCCACCATGGCGGTTCGAACCGGAACTCGACCCAGAAGACGAGGATCATCATGATGGCGCCGAGGCCCAGGATCACGAACACCGCCGGTCCGTCCCCGGCATCGTTGCCGCGCAGATCGAGGTCGCACACCGAGCAGCGGTCAACGACGGTAAGCAGGCCACGGAACAGCGGGCCGCGACCACATCGCGGGCAGGCGCCGCGGAGCGCAACATCGGGCGGCGACTGGCGTGGCCACTCGGCCATCTCATGCTCCCAAAAGGCGAACCGCCGGGGAGCGCCCGGCGGTTCCAGACATAGTCCGTTTCAGACTGTCAGTGCAGCGCGATCGGCGCCTTGCCCGCGCCCCACCAGTAGATGCAGAAGAACAGGAACAGCCACACCACGTCGACGAAGTGCCAGTACCAGGCGGCGGCCTCGAAACCGAAGTGCTGCTTGGGCTTGAACTGGCCGTCCATTGCCCGGAACAGGCACACCACCAGGAAGGTCGTGCCAACGAAGACATGGAAGCCGTGAAAGCCCGTCGCCATGAAGAAGGTCGAAGAATAGATGTTTTCGCGGAAACCGAACGGCGCGTTCAGATATTCGTAGAGCTGAACGCCGGTGAAGCAGGCACCGAGGATCACCGTCAGCAGCAGGCCACGCACGGCATCGCGATTGTTGCCCTCGACGATGGCGTGATGCGCCCACGTGACCGTCGTGCCGGAAAGCAGCAGGATCAGCGTGTTCATCAGCGGCAGGTCGAACGGCGCGATGATGCTGATGCCCTTGGGCGGCCAGACGCCGCCGTCGGCCGCCGTGCGGACCGGCATTTCCGGCGAATTGGGATAGAGCGACGCATCGAAGAACGCCCAGAAGAAGGCCACGAAGAACAGCACTTCCGAAGCGATGAACAGGATCATGCCGTAGCGCAGGCCGAGCTGGACGACGGCAGTATGATGGGTGCGCGACTCGACGATGACGTCGCGCCACCACCAGTACATGACCGCGAAGATGATCGCGAAGCCGGGCGCCACGATCCACCAGCCGAACGGCTTGATGGCTTCCTCGACGCCCTTGCCGAGCATGTCGGGATGCATGCCGAGAGTCGCACCAAGGGCAAGCAGCAATCCGCCCAGAGCCCCCAATGCCGGCCAGGGGCTCGGATCGACGAGATGATACGGATGCTTCGGAGCGCCTTCGGCCATGTTCATCCACCCTTTCCAGTTCCGTTGGCGGGAATGCCGCCCAGCAATGTCTTCGCCCGCTCGGTCTTCGCCTCGAAAAACGTGTAGGAGAGCGTGATCGTGCGGACGTTGTCGTAGCGTCGATCCTTGTCCATCTCGGGGTCGACGAAAAACACGACAGGCAAGTCGAGCGACTGCCCGGGCTGCAGCAACTGCTCGGTGAAGCAGAAGCACTGCAGCTTGTTGAACCACGGGCCCGCGGGCTCGGGTGTAACGTTGTAGACCGAGGTCCCGACGATCGGGCGCTGCGAGACGTTGGTCACGCGGTAGTGGGTCAGCCGCTCCTCGCCGAGGCGAACCTTGATCTCGCGCTCGACCGGCGCGAAGCGCCACGGCAGGTTGGGATCGACGTTGGAGTCGAAGCGAACATGCACGGTCCGGTCGAGCACCGGCCGTTCACCTTCCTGCGCCACGACCGGCGTGCCGCCGAACCCCGTGGTGCGGCAGAACAGGTCGTAGAGCGGCGAGGACGCATAGGCGAGGCCGACCATTCCGGCCGCCACGAGGACGAGCCGGCGGGCAAGTCGCGTGTTCTTCTGCGCGCCCGCGCTCACGGCTTGTCTCCCATCCGCACGATGGTGAGGGCAAAAAACGCAACGGCCATCGCGAGCAGAAACGCCGCCACGACCAGATTCTTGCCGCGCTGCCGGCGGCGCAAGTCGCTGCCGCTCAGGTCGGTATCGCCGGGGCGACGTTTTTCGACCATGGCCTCGCTCATCCCACGAGAACCCGGTCGAGCGGCAGCGCCGCGAACAGGGTCGCGAGGTAAAGCAGTGAAAAACGGAACATTCGCCGCGCCGGACCATGGCCAGTGGAATCGTCGGCGGCACGCCACACCGCGATGGCATGGCCGATGAAGACGCAGCTCATGGCCAGTGCCACGGTGCCGTAGAGCCAGCCGACCGCGCCAAGCAAGGTCGGCGCCAGCGCGACCGGCGTGAGGAGCAGCGTGTAGATCAGCATCTGGCGCTTCGTCTCGCGCGGTCCGGCGACCACCGGCAGCATCGGCACGCCGGCGCGGCGATAGTCGTCGCTGCGATACAGTGCCAGCGCCCAGAAGTGCGGCGGCGTCCACAGAAAGATCAGCAGGAACAACGCCAGCCCGACGGCGGAAACATCGCCGGTCGCGGCGGCCCAGCCGATCATCGGCGGAAAGGCCCCGGCGGCACCGCCGATCACGATGTTCTGCGGCGTCCGGCGCTTCAGCCAGATCGTATAGACGAAGACATAGAACAGGATCGCGGCCGCCAGCAGCGCTGCCGCGACGAAGTTGGTCGCCACCGACATCAATAGGACGGAGAAGATCGACAGCAACACGCCCAGTCCGAGCGCGTCGTCGGGGGCAACGCGGCCGGCCGGCAGCGGCCGGTTGCGGGTACGCGCCATCAGGGCGTCGAGGTCACGTTCGTACCACATGTTGATGGCGCCGGCGGCGCCGGAGCCCAACGCGATCGCCAGCACCGCGAGCGCCGCCGTGAGGGGATGCGGATGGGCCGGGGCGATCACCACGCCGACCAGGCCGGTAAACACCACCAGCGACATCACGCGCGGCTTCAGCAGGTCGACATAGTCACGCACGCGCGCCGGCACGAAGGTGCCGTCGCGTGTCGCTGTCAGGGTGCCGTGCGTCGTATCGCTCATCGTCTTCAAGGCGAAGGCGCCTTCTTGGGGCGCCTCCGCTCCGGTCCTAGGGGTGTGCCGTCGGAGAGACGTGCGGCAGCTCCTCGAACGTGTGGAACGGAGGTGGAGAATCCACGGTCCATTCCAGCGTCGTGGCGCCTTCGCCCCAATAGTTGGCGCCGACCTTGCGTCCGTACAGCAGGGTGCCGAACACGACGAAGACCAGCCAGAAGATCGTCGATCCGAAGGAAAGGAACGCCCCGATCGACGAGATGTAATTCCAGTGCGACATCGCGTCGGGATAATCGACGTAGTGGCGCGGCATGCCGGCCAGACCGCTGAAGTGCATCGGGAAGAACGTCAGGTTGACGCCGATGAAGGTCGTCCAGAAATGAACCTGGGCCGACCACTCCGAATACTGACGGCCGCACATCTTGCCGAACCAGTAGTAGAAGCCGGCGAACAGGCCGAACACAGCGCCGAGCGACAGCACGTAATGGAAATGCGCGATCACGTAGTAGGTGTTGTGCAGCGCATAATCCACGCCGGCATTGGCCAGCACGACACCGGTAACGCCGCCGACGGTGAACAGGAAGATGAAGCCGATCGCCCACAGCATCGGCACTTCAAGCCGGATCGACCCGCCCCACATGGTGGCGATCCAGCTGAAGATCTTCACGCCGGTCGGCACCGCGATCACCATCGTCGCGGCCACGAAATAGGCGCGCGTGTCGACGTCCATGCCGACCGTGTACATATGGTGCGCCCACACCACGAAGCCGACGACGCCGATCGCCACCATCGCATAGGCCATCCCGAGATAGCCGAAGATCGGCTTCTTCGCGAAGGTCGAGATGATGTGGCTGACGATGCCGAAGGCCGGCAGGATCATGATGTAGACCTCGGGGTGACCGAAGAACCAGAAGAGATGCAGGAACAGCGTCGGGTCGCCGCCGCCGGCCGGATCGAAGAAGTGGGTGCCGAAATTGCGGTCGGTCAACAGCATGGTGATGGCACCGGCCAGCACCGGCAGGGCCAGCAGCAGCAGGAACGCCGTCACCAGGATCGACCAGGCGAACAGCGGCATGCGATGCAGCGTCATGCCCGGCGCGCGCATGTTGAGGATCGTGGTGATGAAGTTGATGGCGCCCAGGATCGAGGAGGCGCCGGCAAGGTGCAGCGAGAAGATGGCGAGATCCATCCCCGCGCCCTGCTGGATCGTGAGCGGCGGATAGATCGTCCAGCCGGTTCCGACACCGCCGCCGATGACGGCGGACATCAGCAGCAGAATGAAGGCCGGCGGCAGCAGCCAGAAGCTGATGTTGTTCATGCGCGGGAACGCCATGTCGGGCGCACCGATCATCAGCGGCACGAACCAGTTGCCGAACCCGCCGATCAGCGCCGGCATGACGACGAAGAACACCATGATCAGGCCGTGGGCCGTGACGACGGTGTTCCACAGGTGGCCGTTCGGCGTGCCATCCGGGCCCATGAAGTACTGAACACCCGGCTGCATCAGTTCCAGGCGCATGATCACCGAGAATGTTGCCCCGATCAGCGCCGCGACGATCGCGAACACGAGGTACATCGTGCCGATGTCCTTGTGGTTCGTGCTGTAGACGTAGCGACGCCACCCGGTCGGCGTGTGATGGTCGTCGTGCCCATGTTGATGGGCGCCGTGGTCGTGAGTGGCGCCGTGCGCGGTGGCCATGTGTGTCTCCTGCGGCGAAGCGCTTAGCGGTTGGCGGGAGCGGTGGCAGAAGCGACATCGGTCGCGGGCAGCAGCCCCGCCGACTTCTTCTTCTGCTCAACCCACTTGTCGAACTCGGGCTTGTCAAGCACCCGGACGGCAATCGGCATGTAGGAGTGGCCGTTGCCGCAGATCTGCGAACATTGCCCGAAGTAGTAACCTTCGTTGTTGACGCTGATCCAGCCTTCGTTGAGACGGCCGGGGATCACGGTCTTCTTGATGCCGAAGCCCGGAACCGTCCAGCCGTGCATGCTGTCGGCGGCCGTGCCGATGATCCGGATGACGGTGCCCTTGGGGATCACCATCTCCTCGTCCACCGCCAACATGCGGGGCTGGTTCGGCTTCAGCTTGATGCGGTCGGCTTCGCTCAGGATCCGGCTCTCGACCGTGAAGTCACCCAGGTCGGGATAGGCATAGGACCAGTACCACTGATGGCCGGTGACCTTGATGGTGAAGGCGGCATCCACCGCCTTGTCGCCGTAGTACAGCAGCCGGAACGACGGGATCGCCACGACCACGAGGATCAGGATCGGGATGATCGTCCAGGCGATCTCCAGGAACGTGTTGTGCGTCGATGTCGCCGGCGTCGCGTTGCGCGAGGCATGGAACCGCCACATCGCATAAATCAGCAGGGCCAGCACGAAGACGCAAATCACGGTGATGAGCACCAGGAGCAGGTCGTGCAGCGACGCCACCTTCTCCATCAGAGGTGTGAAGGAGGGCGGAAAATCCATCTGCCATTCGTGCGGCACGCCGACGATCGGCTGTGCGCTGGCGCCACCCGCGACGCCAAGCCCCGCGATCGTCGTCAGAATTCCCAGAATGCCCAACACGCGCTTGCCGACCATGTATTTCGTCCCCTCAGCGGCCCTGAATTCCCTTGGGATTCCGAACCGCAAAATCCCCCGCGTTTCAAAGCGGTTAGTACCAGATATAGCTCTGGCAGGTAACGGGTTTTCACCCCTGCTCGGTATGTGGCGGCCGGTCGCAGCCGCTAGCGCAGGATGGACGAAAGCGCCTCGCCGAAACCCGCGTCACGCACGCGCCGCGAGAACGACGGCTCCGCCGCCGTGCGGTGAAAACCACCATTCTCATACAAAAACAACGGCGCATCCGACGAGTCGGCCAGCGAAATGACGCGGAACAGGCCATCGCGTCCCCGCCCAAGCCGGACGGCAAGATCGGCCCGCCGTTCCAGGGGCGGCGCCAAACTCTCCGGCAGGGCGACGACAACGGCGCGTTCGCCACGCGACACGACCTCGCCCAACACCGGCACGTCCTCGGGCTGGATCGAATCGACGATCAGCAGATCCGGAAGCAACCGCACGCTCGCCGCCAGCAGCCTGGAAAACGAAACACCATCGCCGCCGGACGATGCCACGAGTTCGACCTTGGACGACGAGGCCCAGCCAAACGCGCGGTGCCGCGCCAGTGTCACGACCCGCGTGTCGCCGCCGAAATCGCGGGCGATCGCGGCCAGCAGCGCGGTCTTGCCCGCCCCCTCCGGCCCCGCGATCGTCACGTTGAGGCGGCAACGGACCGCAAGCCGCATGAGGTCGGCGATCGGCCGGTCGAGCATGTCCGACGCGATCAGCCGCTCGAAGGTGGCAGTACCTGGTTCCCCGCGCCGCAGCACCATGACCGGACCGGACGGCGCGGCCGGCGGCAGCACCAGCATGCCGTCGCTGCCGTCGCGCAGGCGAAACTCGACAACCCCGCCAGGCGTCGGGCGGGCCAGACGGGCCACGAGCTCGAGCAGATGCTCGCGGTCGCGAAAGCGCTCCGCCGCCGGTTCGAGCCTGCCGTTGCGTTCGACAAGGACCGCGTCGGGTCCATTGACGACGATGGCGCGAACCGAACGGTCCGCCCACAGCCTGTCGATCAGTCCGAGGCCGCGAAGCTCGCTCAGCGCCAGCAGGCTGAGCCGCTCGCGGGCCCCGGCCGGCAAGGCTTCGGTCTGGCCTTCCAGGAGTTCGCCCGCCACCGCGTCGATCGCGTCGCGTGTCGCCGCGCGGTCGGCGGGGCCGCCAGGGCCGGCCGCAAGCCGCGACCGGGC
>CALFRN010000330.1 GCA_937919085.1 uncultured Reyranella sp. | reverse complement strand
TTCCTGTCCCGCAATTGGGGCAAGAGCTGCAGCGGCGCCTACTACGCCCACAGCGAACGACCAGATCGTGTCGATCCAGCCGGACTGGCCAGTCCGAAGCTGCACAGCCCACGCGCCCGTCATGATCAGCGCCAGCGCGACGGCGGCGGAACAGACAACGACGACGATCATCCCGCCTCCTGTTGGAAATTGACTTCACTCATTGAGGTGCTTTTTTATGTGGCTCATGATCAGATTTTATTTCCAAGACGCTCGGCGACGGCAATGACATCCTTGTCGCCGCGGCCGCAGAGATTCATCACCAGCAGATTGTCCTTGGGCAGCGTCGGCGCGAGCTTCATGACATGCGCCAGCGCATGCGCCGGCTCAAGTGCCGGAATGATGCCCTCGAGCTTGCAGAGCAGCGCGAAGGCCTCGAGCGCATCGTCGTCGGTGGCCGAAACATATTCGACGCGGCCGTTTTCCTTCAGCCACGAATGCTCGGGGCCGATGCCGGGATAGTCGAGGCCGGCCGAGATCGAGTGCGCCTCGGTGATCTGGCCTTCCTTGTCCTGCAGCAGATAGGTGCGGTTGCCGTGCAGCACGCCGGGGCGACCCCCGGTCAGCGACGCGGCATGCTCACCGGTCTCGATCCCGTGACCCGCCGCCTCGACGCCGACGATGCGGACGCCCTTGTCGTCGAGGAAAGGATGGAACAGGCCCATGGCGTTCGAGCCGCCACCGATGCAGGCCACCAGCGTATCGGGAAGCCGCCCCTCGGCCTTCATCATCTGGGCGCGCGTCTCGTTGCCGATGACGCACTGGAAGTCGCGCACCATCGTCGGATAGGGATGCGGGCCTGCCACCGTGCCGATGCAATAGAAGGTGCTCTCGCAGGTCGCGACCCAGTCGCGCAGCGCCTCGTTCATGGCGTCCTTCAGCGTCGAGGAGCCCGCCGTCACCGGCCTCACCTCGGCGCCCAGCATCTTCATGCGAAAGACGTTGGGCGACTGGCGCTCGACGTCGACCGATCCCATGAAGACGACGCAGGGAATGTCGAACAGGGCGCAGGCTGTCGCCGTCGCCACGCCATGCTGCCCGGCGCCGGTCTCGGCGATGACGCGCGTCTTGCCCATGCGCTTGGCCATCAGGACCTGGCCCAGCACGTTGTTGATCTTGTGGCTGCCGGTGTGGTTCAGCTCGTCGCGCTTGAGGTAGATCTTCGCGCCGCCCAGCTTCTCGGTCAGGCGCTTGGCGTAGTAGAGCGGGCTGGGACGGCCGGCGTAGTGCTCCAGCAGATAGTCGAGCTCGTTCTGGAACGCCGGATCGGCCTTGGCGGCGTTATAGGCCGCCTCAAGCTCGAGGATCAGCGGCATCAGCGTTTCGGCGACGTAGCGGCCGCCGAAGATGCCGAAATGCCCGCGCTCGTCGGGGCCGGTGCGGAAGCTGTTGGGTGAAGTGGCCATGGCTCTTCCTGTTAGCCTATTCGGCTAAGGGGGAGTTAGAAGTCTCAAGGGACCTCACCGATGGCAGCAATACGGTCGGGCTGAGACGGCTGAAGAAAAGGTTCACGGCTTTTGTACGCGGCTGCTAGCCGGCAGGATCATCGCGCACAAGCGGCGATCCCTCCTTGCCGTAGGTGAATCGATCGCTCCGCCGGCCTCCAGCGTATCGATCACGTAACCCGTCGACTCTATCTGCCGATGCTTCTTACTTTTTCATTCTCCAGCTGCCAGCTTTTTTATCTTCGGCGTTGCCAGGGCAAGGCATTGTTTGCAACGGCGCTCTGCCAGCTGTTGCCATTGATCACTCGCATGAGGATGCGCGTCATATCAGCCGGCAGGCATCGAGACATTCAGGAGATACGTAGGTCGTTTGGCTCTGCGGGGCAGCGGCTGCTTCGGGCGCCTGGAAAATGGGTCGACACAGAACAAATATATTGAGGTCTGAATCGGTTGGTGATGCGCTGCGGTCGAGGAGCAGAGAACATAAAGGGCAGCTCCCAGTGCATGAAGTAGCCCCTTAAAAACACAGGATGGTCTTCACCAGCTCTTTCTCTACCAGGCCTTTCGATATGGACAGACAGTCAACGCCGGCAGATCGCCGCGTCAGATAATGCCGCGGCTCACCAGCGGGTTCAGCCAGCGGCCCCATGGGCCGGTGAGGATGATCGGCTTCTCGACCACGATCAGTGCGATGCAAGGATCGCCGACGTCGGCGATGGGTTCGTGCCTCTGGTCGCCCGGGCCGACGGCGAAGTCGCCCACGCCGTAGCTCCCAGTCTCGTCGGTATAACCACCCTGTAGGCAGACCGTGTATTCATAGCCGGGATGCTTGTGCTCCGGCAGGCCGCGTCCCGGCTCCAGCCGCAGCAACGACACGCGATAGGCATCGCCCGGCACATCGAGGCGGATCTCGTCGAACTTGTCCAGGATGCGGCGCCAGCCCATCCCGGGGCGGAGATAGGGGAGCAGCGGCGGCGGCGCCCACTCGAAGCCGGGACGCCGCGCGGCAGGGGTCGCCCGCGGCTCGACCGCGACCTCATCCAGCCGCGCCATCGCCCGCTCCAGGGCGGCATCGTCTAGCGACGCCGCGGCCTCGCCCTCGACCAGGGCGCCGCCCACGGCGTTCAGCCGGTCGACGGCCCGGCGGGCCTGCTGGTCGAGCGCCACATGCAGGGCCACGGCCAGCGCTGGCGCCTGGGACAGCGCACCCGTGGCATAGTCCAGCAGCAGCTCTTCGGGGGCCGGATGGCGGCTCATGACTCGTCTTTCTCCAATTTTTCCCGCAAGCTCCGGAGCGCTAGGCGAATGCGGGATTTTACCGTGCCCAGGGGCAGCTTCAGCTCCTCGGCAATGGCCGTATGGGTCTTGTCTTCGAAAAATGCCTTCTGGATCACCACCAATTGGTCGGCCGACAAGCCGCCCAGCAGCTCTTTCACCCTCGTATACGTCTGTCCCGACAGGATGGATTTGTCGGCGTCCTCACCTTCCGGCGCATAGACGACCAGCCAGTCCTCGGTATCGATCGGCCGGGCGCCGCGGCGCAGCAGGTCGATCCGCTTGTTACGGGCGATGGTGTAGATCCAGGTGGCGGCCGAGGCCCGCGTCCGGTCGAAGCTGGCGGCCTTCCGCCACACCATGATCAAGGCTTCCTGGGCGACTTCCTGCGCGGTCTCTGCATCGGTGCCGCCGCGCATGATGAAGGCTTTTACGCGGGGCGCGAAGTGGCTGAACAGGCTGGCAAAGGCAGCGCGATCCTGACGGGACGCGATGGCTTCGATTAGCCCAGCAGCCTCTTCGGCGGACAACATCAAAGCAGTCTATCCTGGCCGACTGTGCATGCCGCAAACTATAATTCGGTAGTATTCATGATGCATTCCGCCGGGGAGCGGACGCGCAGTGATCCTGCCAGGGTGCTGAATGGAAGGGCTAA
>CALFRN010000329.1 GCA_937919085.1 uncultured Reyranella sp. | reverse complement strand
CTAGATTGTTTCGATGCCTCGAGGGAAGCGTGGTCGGCTGGTCGCCTGCAGCCGATCACGCTCAACCGGCCAACACGAAAATTCACGTCCTCTTGGAGACTGAGGTGGCGTGCTCAATGGTGCATTCGCCGCCAATACACGGGGCGCCAGCAAACGCCAGAAACTAAACGCCAAAAACTAATCGACGGCCAAGACGCGCCGGGCCAGAACTGCGGCCGCTGTAGCTGCCGCTGTCGCAGCGGTGCCCCAGGCAAGGTCGACCAGGCTTACCGCCATTGGCCACCCACGCAGCGTGGCAAGATTGGTGATGTCGTAGGCGGCGTAGACGCAGAACCCGAAAAGCGCGCCATAGAGGGCGGCAGCGGACCAGGTACCGTCGGCAAGTGCAGGCGGAACGGCAAACACGGCAATGCCGGCAGCGTGAATCAGGTAAAAGAAAATCGCAATCGACCACACTGGCTGATCGAGAAGCAACTGGCCCAGCCGGGCTTTGTAGAATTCCCGGCTGACCAGTCCAAGCCACAATCCGTCGAGGACCGCCAACGCCGCGAGAGCTGCCAAATAGCTGACTAGAAGAGACTTCATCCCTGGCACCGTAGCCCAATCAGTACCTCGTCGTCGAAGTCTGTTAGCGAATCACAAGCCAGACGAGGGCGAGCCCGATAGCGGCGGCCGCAGTGGAAATGAGGAGGATTCTGATAATGCGGCCGCTTACGATGCCTCCCCGTGCCTCGATCGGCGTTCGATCGCGTTCCATGGTTACTCCCGATGTTGGTGACACCCCCAGTCAACGCACCATGGGGTCCGCAGGTTTCGAGAAAATGCCCACCATCGCCGCTGCAACCCCCCAGCCTCGGGAAACGTTGTTCCGTCATGTTCTTGGGAGAATACGATGCTGTACTGGGCCTTGATGTTTCTCGTGATTGCGCTAGTGGCCGCCATCTTCGGCTTCGGTGGGATAGCGTCGACGGCCGCGGGCATCGCACAAATCCTGTTTGTGGTTGCTTTGGTCTTGTTCGTTGTCAGCTTGTTCGTGGGATTCAGTCGCCGAAACCTCTAGATACGAAATCTCTAGATATGGGCGCGTGCAGCTTCGAAATGCATCCGCAGCCGGTCGCGCGCGGCGATTCCCGCAGAGATGTCCCAGCAATTCACGATAGCGACACGAAAGCCGCCGGGCGGCATGGCGTGGCGGTCGGGCGCGATGTCCTCGTGAAACGTGATCTGCAGGCTCGCGATGCCCGGCAGGCGGGCGATGGTTTGCTGCAGGTCGGCCGGCGGGTGGCTGTAGCGCGGTCCATGCGGGACGAACAACACGACACTGTAGCCGGTACGCCGGGGCGTATCGTCGAACTGCCAGTCGCCGGTCGCGTAGAGCTGGACCATGGCATCGATCCAGTGCTCGCCGTAGAGATCGGGCCACTGGTCGGCAAAGCGCAGATGGACCTCGATGATGCGCCCGCCAATCGTCTCGAGGTTGACCATCCCGGTGTAGCCTTTGAGATGGCGCCGGCACCACGCATCGCACCAGTCCTCGACCGCCGGTTCGGCGGCGGCGTGAATTTCCCAGTAATCGAAGGTGCCGTCGCCGCTTGCCAGGCCGCGCGCATGCCGCCACCAGCGCGGTATGCCATCGACGACCGCGACGTCGCTGCTGACGTGCTCGCCCTCGAGCAGGGTGGTCCAAATGTGGCCAGGATGGTAGGCGGCGGCGTAGTCGGCTTCCGAGTGCAGGATACGGCTGCCCACGCCCATGCCCTTGAGATTGTAGATCGGCTTGGAAAACACCGGATAGGCAGCCGGCGCAATGCCGTGCGGGGCCGCATCAAGGCCCTGGGTCGTGGCCACGGCGAGTTTGTCGTAAACCCAGCGGTGCCTGGGGTTCCAGGACCAGGCATCGCTGTCTTCAGTCGGAATGAAGATGTCGTCCGGGCACGCCGTGCTCTCGAAATATTGAGTGCGCCACGGGTCGATCTCGCAAATCGGCACTTGCATCCCTCTGGTGGACAAGCGGAGGTTATGAACAGTGAGTGCGCGACCCGGGCAATGCAACCGGCTATCGTCGGCGGCGTTGCGACCGGTGCGGAGGTGTCGTGTCGAACGTGATCAATCGCGCCGGGCGGATGGCCGGCTTCAGGCACGCCGAAACCTTCCTGTCCGTTCGCAGGCTCACCGAGCAATTGGCCGAGCCGCTGTCGCCCGAGGACCAGACGGTGCAGTCGATGCCGGATGCCAGTCCGACCAAATGGCATCTCGCGCACACGACATGGTTCTTCGAGACCTTCGTGCTGCGGCCGCACGCGCCGGGATACCGTGTCTTCGACCCCGCCTACGAATATCTCTTCAACTCCTACTATGAAGCCGTAGGGCCACGGCATCCACGCCCGCAGAGAGGGATGATCTCACGGCCCGGCGTCGACGAAATAATGGCCTATCGTCGTTACGTCTCAGACGCGATGGCGGAACTGATCGATCGCGGCACTGGTGATTGGCCGGCAGTCGTCGAACTCGGCCTGCATCACGAGCAGCAGCACCAGGAGTTGATCCTGATGGACGCCAAGCATCTGCTGTCGCTCAACCCGCTGCGTCCGGCTTACCGGACCGCACCGCCGGCTCCCGTGGCCGAACCCGCGCCGCTCACCTGGACCGCCTTCGAGGGCGGATTGACAGCGATCGGACATGACGGCGAGGGCTTTGCCTTCGACAACGAAGGGCCGCGCCATCGGGTATGGCTCGAACCGTTTGCGCTGGCGTCGCGCCCGGTCAACTGTGCCGAGTATTTGGCCTTCATCGACGATGGCGGCTATCGGCGGCCGGAGTTGTGGCTGTCGGCCGGCTGGGACTGCGTCAAGCAGCGCGAATGGCAGGCACCGCTCTACTGGGAGAAGATGGACGGGGCCTGGCAGGTCTTCACGCTGTCCGGCCTGCGGGCGCTGCAGCCGGGTGACCCGGTATGCCACCTCAGCGCCTACGAGGCCGCGGCCTTCGCCAAGTGGGCAGGCAAGCGGCTGCCGCGGGAGGCCGAGTGGGAGACCGGTGAGGGAGCCGTGCACGGCATCGGCGAAGTGTGGGAATGGACCGCCAGTCCCTACGTCGCCTATCCTGGCTATCGCGAGCCCGCTGGCGCGATCGGCGAGTACAACGGCAAGTTCATGGCCAACCAGATGGTCCTGCGTGGTGGTTGTATCGCCACGCCCGCGGGCCATATACGCGCGACCTACCGCAACTTCTTTCCGCCCGATGCGCGATGGATGTTCGGCGGCATTCGCTTGGCGGAGGATCGGCGGTGAACGACGTCTTACGCACTTCCGACCTTGTCGAAATCTCCGACCGGGAGGAGTTCGAGCACGCCGTGCTTGCGGGATTGTCGCGCACGCCGCGCTCCATCCCGTCGAAATTCCTATACGATGCCCGCGGCTCCGAACTGTTCGATGCGATCTGCGAACTGCCGGAATATTACCTCACCCGCACCGAGACCGGGATCCTGACGCGTTGCGCGCCCGAACTGGCGCGGCTGGCCGGGCCGGGCTGTGCCCTGGTCGAATTCGGCAGCGGCTCCAGCGTCAAGACACGGCTGCTGCTCGATGCCATGCACGAGCTCGTAGCCTACGTGCCGATCGACATTTCGCGCCAGCATCTCGACGCCACCGCGGCGCGGCTGAGGCGTGACTATCCACGACTCCGGGTCGAACCGGTGTGTGCCGACTACATGGCGCTCTCGGCACTGCCGACCGATCTCGGCGGATCGCCACTTCTTGGCTTCTTTCCGGGCTCGACGATCGGCAACCTCGAACCGCGGGACGCGACGTCGTTCCTGCGCCGCGCCCGCACCCTGCTGGGCGATCGCGGCGCGTTGGTCCTGGGGGTCGATCTCAAGAAGGATCCCCGGCGGCTGCATGATGCCTACAACGACTCCGCGGGTGTGACCGCGGCGTTCACGCTGAACCTGCTGCGGCGCATGAACCGCGAACTGGGCGCCACCTTCGATCTCGGCGGCTTTGCCCACGATGCCTCCTACGACCCGCTTGAAGGCCGCATCGAGATCTACTTCCGCAGCCTGCGTCCGCAGACCGCCACCGTTGCAGGCCGCACCTTCAGCTTCGCCGAGGGCGAGCGGGTCCACACAGAGTTCTCCTACAAGTACGACGACGCCGGAATCGCCGCGCTGGCGCGCAGCGCGGGTTTCACGATCGACCGGGTCTGGACCGACCCCGAGCGGCTGTTCGCTGTCGTCTACCTGGAGGCCGCGCCCGGCAATTGATTCTTCAATCGCCGATGGCCCGCAATCGGGCCGTTAGTTCGCGGTGAAGCGCATCGTCGCGGATCCGCGGCAGCATCTTGCGGATAGCGGCAGCGTCCACCCTGCTGAGTTTCTTGAGGTCGAGTCGCGCCAGAAAGGCCGTGATCTCCGCCTTGCTGGCAAAGCCCATATAGGCGTCGTCGGCCTCGTGAGCGCTGCAGGCGGGGGAGGCTGGCTTCTTCACACCGGGTGCCACCAGCGGCCTGCCAGCACGACGCCAGCCGAGAGCAGCCGCTTGTCCCCGATCATGCGCTCGCCGATCGAATCGGCATAGTCGAACTTGCCGCTCGTCACATCGATCACCGTGGCCTCGCCGATGCCGCCGACTTTCAGCGTGCCGAGGTCCGGCCGCTTGATCGCCGCCGCCGCGTTCGAGGTCGCGAGCTTGATCACCGTCGGCAGGTCGACGCCTAGGCAGAGGAACTTCGACATGGTCGTCAGCAGGTCGAAGGCGGGCCCTTCGATCGAGATCACATGTACGTCGGATGAGATCACGTCGGGCAGGAAACCCGCCGCCAGCATCTTGGTGGTCGTGCCGAAGCCGAACGAGCCGCCGCCATGGCCGATGTCGAAGATCACGCCGCGTGCCCGGGCCGCCAGGATTTCCTCGCGGACGCGGCCATCGGCGCGCACCGGCGCATTCGGGAAGGGTCGGAAGCAATGAGTGAGGATGTCTCCCGGGCGGAGCCGGCTCACCACCTCGTGGCGCGACGGCGGCGGCGCGTCGAGATGCGCCATCATCGGCAGGCCGGTCTCCTCGGCGACGTCGAGGGCGATATCGAGCGGCATTATGCCCGAATCGCCGCTGGCCGATTTGCCGACGCGCACCTTTATGCCCAGCACCAGATCCTTGTTCTCCAGCGCGACGCGCACGGCCTCGCGCGGATCGAGCAGGCGCATGTCGGCGCTCTCGCCCACCATCACCGTCTTGGAGAAGGCGAAGATGCCGGGGAAGGAGACGTTGAGGAAAGGCAGGATGCGGACGGACGAGGGCTCGATCACATGCTTGCGGAAGCCGTGGAAGTTTCCAGGACCGGCGCTGCCGGCATCGATCGAGGTGGTGACGCCGCCGGTCCGCGCCAGCAGCTCGGCCTCGACGCCGAGCGAAGTGCCGCCCCAGTAGACGTGGGTGTGCAGGTCGATCAGGCCCGGCGAGACGATCTTGCCTGCGACGTCGCGCGTGTCCTTGGCCGAGAGATTGTCGCCGATCGCCGAGACCTTGCCGCCGGCGAAGGCAATGTCGGTCACCTTGTCCAAACCCTGCGAGGGATCGACGATTCTGCCGCCTTTGAGAACCAGATCGTTCATGTCATCTCCAGCGAGTCAATGAGACAGGCAGTTTGCGTCGTTTTATGGACGCGGTGGTGAAATTCAACCGATTGATTTCGCTGGTGAATGGTTCGCGCGGCCCCAGTGGACACGAGTCGCCAACAGACTCGTTTCAAGGGGGTATTTCCGGGGCAAAGGTCCGATCGCAAAGTCGGATGTAGAGACGCAAGAGGGCCCTAAGGGAAGCACCTGGGGTTTATAGTAGGAAGTAGGATGTTTGTCAACCTATTTTATCCTACTCATCGTCTTGCCTAGCGCCCCGGCGCGCCGCAGCGCCTGGCTTTCCAGCACCAGCACAGCGGCCATCAGGCGCGGTTCCTCGACCAGCCGCCAGGCCAGATTCGCTCTCGGGCCGCGCGGCTGCTACCATTTTTACTCGGATATTGTGCCGAAAAGAGCGGGCACATTACTGTCGCTATCGCTTACTCATCGCCTTACCCAGCGCGCCTGCGTGCGGCAGGGCCAATCCTTCCAGTCCCAGCCAGTCGGCCATCAGACGGAGTTCCTCACGGAGCGGGCCGGCCACTTTCATGACGTCATTGCCTGGCTCGAGATGGGCGGCGTGGACCAGCAGGCGCGAGGCGGCGCGGTCGGACTTTAGATCGACACGGGCCACCAGTTTGTCGTCGAGCAGGAAGGGCAGCACGTAGTAGCCGTGCGTGCGCTTGGCGACCGGCGTGTAGATTTCGATGCGATAGAAGAAGTTGAAGATCCGCTCGGTGCGGTCGCGCTCCCAGATCAGCGGGTCGAACGGCGCCAGGAGCGCACGCACCTCGATGCGGCGCGGCTGACGCGCGGCGGGGTCGAGGAAGGCCAGCTGGTTCCAGCCCTCGACGGCAACCGGCAGCAGGTCGCCGGCCTCGACCAGCTCGGCGAGCCGTGCCCTGAAGTCGGCGACAGGCAGGCGGAAATAATCGCGCAGGTCGGTCGCGGTGGCGACGCCCAGCGCGCGCGACGCCAGGCGCACGAGTTCGCGCTGGGCGTCGGCGGGCTCCGGCGTCGGCAGCGCCTGCACGGCAGCCGGCAGTACGCGCTCGGTGAGATCGTAGACGCGCTCGAAGGCGCCGCGCCGTGTCGCCGTCGTCGCTTCGCCGGCGAAAAACAGCCACTCCATGGCGTACTTGGCCTCGCTCCAGCCCCACCACGGTCCGGTCTTGGCCGTGCCCGCCTCGAGGTCGGAGGCGGCAAGGGGGCCGCGCGTGACGAGCTGGCGCCGCACCTCGTCGATGAAGGCGCCCTTCTCGCGGCGAAAGACATGCAGCTTGTTCTTGATGTCGCCGGTGTGGGCCGCCGCCGCGCGCGCCATGCGCCAGCGCCACAGCGGATGGCTGGCGACCGGCAGCAGCGAGGCCTCGTGCGCCCAGAACTCGAACAGGCCGCGCTGGCTCCTGCGTCCCCAGGCGAGGCGGTCGAGATGGTCCGAGTCGTAGTTCCCCAGCCGCGAGAACAGCGGCAGGTAGTGCGCCCGCGCCAGCACGTTCACCGAATCGATCTGCAGCAGGCCGAGCCGATCGACGGCGCGCTTGACGTGGCCGGCGTTGGTGGCGCCCTCGGGACGCGGGACGCCGAAGCCCTGGGCGGCCAAGGCGATGCGACGGGCGGCCGACGCCGACAGGGACTCACGCTTGCGGGACACAGACCACGCTAACAGGCTTGCTTGAGGACAGTCATGGGAATGATGCAGGTCAAAGGCCGGTGCCCGGTCTGTGCCATAGTGATCCGATATGCTGCGCCTCAAGAAACTGGGCATCGACACCTGCCACGAGACGGTCGCCTTCCTGGCGCGGCGCTGCCCGCTCTATCGGGCCGAGGAATTCGTGGCGCTGGCCCGCATCGAGATCACTGGCGGCGGGCGACGGATCGTCGCCACCCTGAACATCGTCGACGACGAGTCGATCATGGCACCGGACGAACTGGGACTTTCGCTGCTCGCCCATCGCCATCTCGGGCTGCCCGACGGCACGCCGGTCGAGATCGCCCAGGCGGCGCCTCCGCCCAGCCTCGACCATGTGCGGGCCAAGATCGACGGCGCCGTGCTGTCGCCCGAGGCCTACCGGGCGATCGCCCAGGACCTGGCAGCACACCGCTATTCCAAAATGGAGATCGCGGCCTTCCTGATCGCCAGCGCCCGCTTCACGACGGCGCAGGAAGTGCTGTCGCTGACCCGGGCGATGGCCTCGGTCGGCGGCAAGCTCGCCTGGAACGGCGACATGATCGTCGACAAGCACTGCATCGGCGGCATTCCCGGCAACCGCACGTCGATGATCGTGGTGCCGATCGTGGCCGCGCACGGGCTCAAGATCCCGAAAACCTCCTCGCGCGCCATCACCTCGCCGGCGGGAACCGCCGACACGATGGAGGTCCTGGCCCGCGTCGACGTCGGGCCGGACGAGATGCGCGAGATCGTGGCGGCCGAGAACGGCTGCCTGGTGTGGGGCGGCCACGCCAATCTCTCGCCGGCCGACGACGTGCTGATCTCGGTCGAGCGTCCGCTGGCGATCGACACGCCGGAGCAGATGGTGGCCTCGATCCTGTCGAAAAAGCTGGCGGCGGGCTCGACCCACCTGGTGCTCGACCTGCCGGTCGGCCCGACCGCCAAGCTGCGCAGCCGCGAGTCCTTCGTGCGGCTGCGCAAGCTGTTCGAATACATCGCCGACGAGGTCGGGCTGAACGCCGTCGTGGTCGGCACCGACGGCAGCCAGCCGGTCGGCCGCGGCATCGGCCCCTGGCTCGAGGCGCGCGACGCCATGCAGGTTCTCGAGCGCGACCCGGCGGCGCCGCGCGATCTCGAGGAAAGGGCGTTGCTGCTGGCGGGCCACGTGCTGGAGTTCGATCCGGCGCTGCGCGGCGGCCACGGCATCGTGCGGGCGCGCGAGCTCTTGGAGAGTGGCGCGGCGGCGCGCAAGATGCGTCAGCTCATGAAGGCACAGGGCCCGCCGCCGGAGGCCTCGACGCTCGGCACCTTGCGGCACGATGTCGTGGCGTCGCGTGACGGCGTGGTCGCGGCGATCGATTGCCTGCGGCTGGCGCGCGTCGCGCGGCTGGCCGGCGCGCCCATCGACAAGGGCGCCGGCGTAGACCTGTTCAAGAAGATCGGCGACCCGGTGGAGAAGGGCGAGCCGCTCTACCGCATCCATGCCGCGTTCGAGGCCGACTTCCACTTTTCGCTGAAGTTCGCCGCCGAGAGCGACGGCGTCTCGGTCGCAGGTTCCCCATGACGATATCGCTGCACGTTCACGGCGCGGCGGGAACGGTGACCGGCTCGTGCTTCCGGCTGGTGACGCCGTGCGGCGAGCTGCTGGTCGACTGCGGCATGTTCCAGGGGCCGAAGTCGCTGCGCACCCTCAACTACCGGCCGTTCCCCTTCGCGGCCGCCCGCATCGCCGCCGTGCTGCTGACGCATGCGCACATCGACCATAGCGGACTCTTTCCCAAGCTGGCGCTGGCCGGGTTCCGCGGGCGGGCTTGGACGACGCCCGCGACGCGCGACCTGCTGCGCTGGCTGCTGCCCGATGCCGGCGCCATCCAGGAGAACGACGTCGAGCGGTTGAACCGGCGCAACGCGCGCCGCGCCGAAGCCGGCGTGACGGCGATCTACACCAAGGCCGACGCCGAGGCCTCGCTCGATCTTCTGCACCCGATCGCCTACGAACGCTGGTTCAAGCCGATCCCCGGGGTGCGCGCGCGGATGCGCAACGCCGGGCACATCCTGGGCAGCGCCTTCATCGAACTGGAGGTCGACGCCAAGCCGGCGCCTATCCGGCTGGTTTTCTCCGGCGACCTCGGTCCGCTGGAAAAGGCGCTGCAGCCTGACCCCACGCCGCCGGGGCTGGCGGACATCGCCGTGATCGAATCGACCTATGGCGGCAGGGTGCGTGAACGACTCACCGAAGCGGAGCGCCGTGCGCTGTTGGGCCGCGAACTCAAGGAAGGCTTGCAGGCCGGCGGCAACGTCATCGTGCCGGTGTTCGCCGTCGAGCGAACGCAGGAGATCCTGGACGACATCGCGGCGCTGAAGCGCGGAGGCGAGTTCGGGTCGGTTCCGGTGTTCCTCGATTCGCCGTTGGCGGGGCGCACGACCGAGGTTTTCCTTCGCCACC
>CALFRN010000328.1 GCA_937919085.1 uncultured Reyranella sp. | reverse complement strand
TTCGGTGTGAGCGACGGCGTGAAGGGGTACTGAGCCACGAACCGGCCGGGATGGGTGCAAATCCGGGCCTCGAGGGCTGCACGCTCGGCGGGCTCCAGCATGCCGACGACGATCGGCTCGCGGTCGTGGCCTAGGCAGGGCCGCACGATCATGGCGTCAAGGTTGGCCAGCGCGAAGGCGAGCGCCGGCGGCTCGCCCAGCCACCACACGTCGAGAGACGGCAGGCCGAGCGAATCGCCCAGCAGGTGCTTGCACAGCCGTTCGAGGAACGGCATCAGGGCCGGCGTTTGGACGACACCCGATCCCAGGGCATTGGCCAGGGTAACGCGGCCGCTTCGCGTCGTCTCGACCAGGCCGGTGACGCCCAGTGCCGAGTCGGCGCGAAGTTCCAGCGGGTCGATGAAGGCGCTGTCGAGACGACGCAGCAGCATATGGACCGGTCGCAGCCCAGCCAGTGTCTTGATCGATACTTCGCCGTCGCGCGCCACCAGATCGCCGCCTTCGACCAGAGGCACGCCCAGTGTGCGCGCGAGGTGTACGTGGCCGAAATAGTCGGCCGATAGAGAGCCCGGCGTCAGTACCGCCATGTTGGGGCGCGCGACGTTTCCCGGCGCCAGGGCCAGCAGCGAGTCGTGCCAGCGGTCGACGAAGGGCCTGACGTGGCGCACCGGGATGGAGCGAAACGCCTCGGGCAGGCTGCGCGCCAGCACGCGGCGCATTTCCAGCGCATAACCCACCCCGGCCGGGACTTCGGTATGATCGGCCAGGACATGCCAGCGGCCATCGCCCAGGCGCACCAGGTCGACGGCGTAGTTGGTGAGGTGACGGGCCGGAGCCACGCCGTCGGTGACCCGGCAGGGACGCAGGAAATGCCGGTTGGCGTGCACCAGCATCGCCGGCAGCAGCCGCATCTTCAGCAGATCCTGCGGGCCATAGACGTCGGCGAGGATGGCATCGAGCAGGCGTGCGCGCTGGATCAGGCCGGTCTCGAGAGATTCCCATTCATCGGGGGCGATGACGAAGGGCAGCGGGTCGAACGTCCAGCGCGGCGCCGCACGGTCGTCCAGCAGGTTGACGGTCGCCCCGGACTCCTCGAGCTGCCGGCGCGCGCTTTCCACCCGCTCGCCCAACCCGCCAGGAAGCGAGCGGATGACGCTCAGGATGCCTTGCCAGTGGTAGCGGATCGACTTCTGGCTGGTGACCAGTTCGTCGTACGCGCTCGCCGGCGTTGTGAGGAGGCCGCGCAACGACTCCATGGGTCCGCTGTTTATTGAACTTGAAGGGATCAGAATCGCACGGCGACGCGCCGAGGTCCACCCGTCGCCTCCGGCCTGCGGGCCGGGCCTTCGTTCGGCAAACGCCTGGTCATGGTCGCGCCAGTCATTGGAACCTTGGCCTGCGCTTCTCGACAAACGCCTTGATGCCCTCGGCACCGTCGCGGGACGCCGCGGCGCTGGCGATGTCGCGTCCCTCCAGTTCCATCTGCTCCTCCAGGCCATTGCGGAGGGCGCCGAGCAGGAGCCTCTTGATGGAGGAATGAGCACCGCCGGGACCGGCGGCGAGTTGTGTCGCGACCGCCAGGGCCTCTTTCTGCAGGATGTCGTCTGACACCACACGCGTGACGAGGCCCCAGTCGAGCGCCTCCTGGGCCGACAGCGTCCTGTTGGTGAGCATGAGCTCCTGGGTACGCCGCAGGCCGACGAGGCGCGGCAGAAAATAGGTCGAGCTTCCGTCCGGGCTGAGGCCGGCGCGGGTATAGGCCATGGTGAATTTTGCCGATTCTGCGGTCAGGACGTAGTCGCCCGTGACCGCGAGGCTGAAGCCGGCACCGGCGGCGATCCCATTGACGGCGATGACGACGACAGCCGGCATCCGGGCGAACAGGGATATCGCCTTGTGCAGCTCGTCGGCCAGTTCCTTGATCCTGGTGCCGGCCTGGTCGCCGAATTCGACGAACGCCTTGAGATCGCCGCCGGCGCAGAACATCCGGCCTGTGCCGGTGAGCAGGACGACCTTCACGCTCTCGTCGTTGTCACAGGCCAGCGCCGCCTGCGCTAGTTCCCTCGCGAGGGTGAGGTTCAGGGCGTTTGCGGCATCGGGCCGGTTGAGCGTGATACGCGCAATGCCGCCATCGATGGCAAACCGAAGGCATTCGAACTGCTGCATGCTTTCCCTCCGATAACTCCCGTAGATGTAGGTTGCAGTATCGGAATGAGCGATCAACGACGAAGTGGGGAGCTGGTTGTCAGCGAGGCTCGCCATGCCTTGGGCCGGCGGAATATCAGGCGCGCCGGAGGTCGAGCGTCAAGGGGTGCTCGGGATTGTCCATCGTCCGCGGCGGGGAGGTCTCCCCCGGCGTGTGGCCGATCGGGAAGAAGCGGGCGCGGCGCCGTGCCTCGGCCTCGTTGGCGTTGACCGGCACACGATCGTAGCTGCGGCCTCCGGGGTGCGCGACGTGATAGGTGCAGCCTCCCAGGGACCGTCCACTCCAGCTGTCGTGGAGGTCGAAGGTGAGCGGGGCATGCACGCCGATGGTCGGGTGCAGCGCATTGGGCGGATGCCAGGCGCGGTAGCGGACGCCGGCTACGTACTGGCCGGCGGTGCCGGTGGCGCGCAGCGGCAGGCGCCAGCCGTTGCAGGCGATCACATGGCGCGCGTCGTTCAGCCCCTCGACCTTGACCTGCAGGCGTTCGACAGAGGAATCGACATAGCGCACGGCGCCGCCGCCGCCCGGCTCTTCGCCCAGCACGTGCCACGGTTCGAGCGCGTGGCGCAGTTCCAGTCCGATGCCGCGTCGCGCGATCTCGCCCAGCCGCGGAAACCGGAACTCGAAATGCGGGGCGAACCATTCCGGCTCGAACCGGTAGCCGGCCTCGGCAAGATCCGCGAGCACGTCGCCGAAATCCTGCCACACGAAATGCGGCAACATGAAATCGTCGTGCAGGCGCGTACCCCAGCGGCTGAGCGGCCGCTCGTAGGGCCGGTCCCAGAACTTGGCGACGAGACCGCGCAGCAGGGCCTGCTGCGCCGCGCTCATCTGCCAATGCGGCGGCATTTCGAAGGCGCGCAGTTCGAGCAGCCCGCGCCGGCCGGCGGCGCTGTCCGGCGTGAAAAGCTTGTCGATGCAGAACTCGGTGCGGTGGGCGTTGCCGGTCGCATCGACCAGAAGGTTGCGGAACACCCGGTCGACCAGCCACGGCGGTGTCTGCCGGCCGGGCGCGATCTGGCGGAAGGCGATTTCAAGCTCGTGCAGCGCATCGTTGCGCGCCTCGTCGATGCGCGGATGCTGGCTGGTCGGGCCGATGAACAGGCCCGAGAACAGATATGACAGCGAGGGATGATTGATCCAGTAGCCGAGCAGGCTCTTCAGCAGGTCGGGCCGGCGCAGCAAGGGCGAGTCCGGCGCCGAGGGGCCACCCAGCACGATGTGGTTGCCGCCGCCGGTGCCGGTATGGCGCCCGTCGATCATGAATTTCTGGGCGCCCAGTCGCGTGGCGCGCGCTTCCTGGTAGACGATCTCGGTGCGTTCCACGAGTTCCGGCCAGCTCGCCGAGGGATGGACGTTGACCTCGATCACGCCGGGATCGGGCGTGACGCTGAAGCTCAGCAGCCGCGAGTCGCTGCCGGGCGGCGGATAGCCCTCGATGAAAACCGGCTGGCCGAGTTCCTCGGCGGTGTCTTCTACCGTTGTCACCAGTTCGAGATAGTCCTCGCTGCGCTCGACCGGCGGCATGAAGACGAAGAGGTGACCGTCGCGCGACTCGAATGACATCGCGGTGCGCACGATCGAGCCGGCCGAGGCACCGACGGCGGGCCGGCCGTTTGCGGGCCGCACCACGAGGTCGGGCGCCAGCGCGCGTCGCCAGGCTTCGCGGCGCGCATCGCCCTCGCCTGCGGTGTCGGTGGTGCGTTCCTGGCGGCGCAGGACCGGCGCGCGGCGGAAGGTGTCGAGGGGCGGCAGCTCCGGATAAATCGCCATCGGATCGGGCTCGGCGATGACGTCGCTGTCGGCCGGCACGGCCCAGGGCAGCGAATCCAGCGGCAGGCGATAGCCGAGCGCGGAGTCGCCGGGGATCAGATAGCATTTCTCCGAGCGCAGGAACCATGGACCGCTGCGCCAGCGCCCGGACTTGCCGTTGGTGGCCCTGCCGTGGTGCTCGCGCGCGATCGGCAGTACGTAGCCCGCGGCGCTTTCAAGCCCCTGCTCGAAAATCCGCCCCAGCCTTTCGCGTTCCAGCGGGTCCTTCACCTTGCTCTTGTCGACCGTGACGTTGCTCGGCAGGCGCCGCTCGCGCCACAGGTAGTACCAGGTGTCCTCGAAGGCCGGGAAAAGATAGCCGGGGTCGAGTTGCAGCCGCTCAGCCACCGCCAGGGCGAAGCGCTGCGCCGCCTCGGGCGTGGCGCCCACGGGCTTGGACTCGACGGCCGTGAGGTGAGGGTCGCGCCAGATCGGCTCGCCGTCCCTGCGCCAGAAGCATCCCAGCGCCCACCGCGGCAGCTGTTCGCCGGGATACCACTTGCCCTGGCCGAAATGCAGCAGCGGCTGCTTGGCGAAACGGTCGGCGAGCTTGCGGAACAGCACGCCCGCCAGCCGGCGCTTTTCCGGTCCCAAGGCCAGGGTGTTCCATTCGTCGCCGTCCATGTCATCGATCGACACGAAGGTCGGCTCGCCGCCCATGGTGAGCCGCACGTCGCCCTTGGTGATGTCGCGCTCGATCGTCTCGCCGACCGCAAGCAGCGTCTTCCACTGCTCCTCGCTGTAGGGTTTGGTGGTGCGCGGCGTCTCGCGCACGCGCGTCACCGTCATGTCGTGGGCGAACGCCACTTCGGCTTTTTCGACGGCGCCCTCGATCGGCGCCGCGCTCGACGGCTCGGGCGTGCAGGCGAGCGGAATGTGGCCTTCGCCGGTCAGCAGGCCCGAGGTCGGATCGAGCCCGATCCAGCCGGCGCCGGGGAGATAGATTTCGCACCAGGCGTGGAGGTCGGTGAAGTCACCGGTCGGGCCTTCCGGCCCGTCGAGCGGCTTCTCGTCGGGTTTCAGCTGGATCAGGTAGCCGGAAGCGAAGCGCGCGGCGAAGCCCAGGTGGCGCATGATGGTGACCAGCAGCCAGCCGGTGTCGCGGCACGAGCCCTTGGCCAGCGACAGCGTCTGCTCGCAGGTCTGCACGCCCGGCTCGAGCCGCACGATGTAGCCGATCTCCTTCTGCAGCCGGGCATTGAGTCCGACGATGAAGTCGACGGTGCGCATCTCCTTGCGATCGACTTTGGCGAGCCAGGCCTTGAGCAATGGCCCAGGCGGTTCCAGCTTGCGGAACGGCGCGATTTCCTCGGCAAGCGAGGGATCGTAGGCAAAGGGCCACTGCTCTGCCTCGGGCTCGAGGAAGAAGTCGAAGGGGTTGATCACCGACATGTCGGCCACGAGATCGACGGTGATCTCGAACGCGTCGGTCTTCTCCGGGAACACCAGCCGCGCCAGATGGTTGCCCTGCGGATCCTGCTGCCAGTTGATGAAGTGCTCGGCCGGCGTGACTTTCAGGGAATAGGAGAGCACCGGGGTACGCGAATGTGGCGCCGGACGCAGACGCACGACCTGTGGGCCCAGTGTGATGGGCCGGTCGTATCGGTAGGTCGTTCGATGATGCAGCGCGACGTGGATGCTCATTACGACCGTCTCGTTTGATTCCACGGTACCTTAAGCAAGGCACATGCCATCCGCCAGTGCGTCCCGCAGAGGCCGTATGAAACCGTCATGGCGCCATGCGCCCTCGGGCCGGGCGCCAGCGAGCCCCGGCCTATTCGCGCACGACGTAGGTGTGGAACCGCACCGCGCCGTGCTTGCCGGTCTCGCGGTAGATGCCCTGTATCTCGACGTCGAAGCCGGGGAACAGGTTGGCGCTCCGCTCGAACATCTTGAGATAGTCGAGCATCGGCCGTGCCCGGTCGCCCAGCCGCTCGCCGGGGACGATACTGGCGATGCCAGGCGGGTAGACGACGAACATGGTGGTTGCGATGCGGTCATGCGCCTCGTCGATCGGCACATAGTCCACGTCGTTGCGAACCAGCCGGCGCACCGCCTCGTGCGGCGCCATCGCCGGCTCCGGCAGGTGTTCGGGTGCGAACTGCGCGCGCTGCAGCGTGCTGACCGCGCTGTCGCGGAAGAAGGCATGCATTTCGGCGCAGAGGTCGCGCAGCCGCAGGCCGGAGTAGCGGGCCGGCCGCCGCCGCACGAACTCGCCGATCACGTCGTCGAGGCGCGCGTTGTCATCGTGCAGTTTCTTGAACGCCACCAGTGCACTCAGGAGCGTGCCGGCCTTGCTCGACTCCACGCCCGGTGTCAGCAGGAACAGCAGCGAATTGAGGTCGTTCTTCTCAGGCACGACCTGGTTTTCGCGCAGGTATTGCGCCACCACGGGAGCGGGGATGCCGTGACCGGCATAGCCCCCCGTCGCGCGGTCGAAGCCCGGCGTCAGCACGATCAGCTTGTTGGGGTCGGTGATGGCATAACCGGGCGCCAGATGACGAAAGCCGTGCCAGTGCGCGTCGGGAACGAGTTCCCAGTGCCTGGCATCCCTCGCGAGCTCGTCGGTCGGCACGTCCTCCCACGCCATGTCGCGCCCGCCCGAGGTTGTGCGGTCGGGGACAAACGGCTCGAAGAACCAGTGGCGTGCGACCTCGCTCTCCTTGTCCTCGAACTCCCGCCGGATCGCCCGCATCTTCTTGCGAATCTCGATGCCGAGGCGGATCGTATCGTCCCACAACACCTCGCCGGATTTGCCCTTCATCATCTGCGCGCCGACGTCGAGCGAGGCGAACAGGGGATAGAAGGGCGACGTCGAGGCGTGCAGCATGAAGAATTCGTTGAAGCGGCGGTGCTCGATGCGCCGCTGCTGGCCCTCAATGTGGCTGTCCCTGACATGGATCTGCGAGGCCTGGCTGAAGCTCGCGAGCTGCTTGTGCGCCGATTGCGTGGCGAAGATGCCCGGGCTGTCGGGCCCCAGCCCGGTGAGGCCCATGGCAAAGCGGCCGGCATAGAGCGGATGAAACTTCATGAAGCCCGCCCACGCCTCGTCGAACAGGATGTAGTCGCAGAGATGGCCGATCTTCTCGACGATGGTGCGCGCGTCGTAGATCGTGCCGTCGTAGGTGCATTGTTCGATCACTGCGACGCGGAAGGGTCGCTCGCGCTTCCACGCCTCCTTGTCCTCGACCAGCGGGTTCGCGCGAATCTTCTCGCGAATATGCGCCTCGTCGAACGCCTCGTGGAAGATCGGCCCGATCAGCCCGTGCGCGTTGCGGTCGGTTTCGAGGTACACCGGCGTGCCGTGGCCCAGGAACAGCGCGCCATGGTGCGCGGCCTTGTGGTTGTTGCGGTCGAACAGGACAAGGTCGCCTTCCGCCACCAGCGCCTGCAACACGATCTTGTTGGACGACGAGGTGCCGTTCAGCACGAAATAGGTCTTCTCCGCGCCGAAGATCTGCGCCGCTTCCTGCTGGGCCTTGAGGGCCGGGCCTTCGTGGACCAGCAGGTCGCCGAGGTCGAGGACCGAATTGTCGAGGTCGTCGCGAAACACCGCCTCGCCAAGGTGCTCCACGAAGATGCGGCCAATCGGGCTCCTGTTGTAGAAGATGCCGCCATTGTGGCCCGGGCAGGTCCAGAGCTGGTTGCCTTCCTCGGCATAGTCGACCAGCGCGCCGAAGAACGGCGTCTTCAGGGTTTCGGCGTACCGCTTCAGGCGGCTCACCAGGTTTCTGGCGATGAAATCCGGTGTTTCCTCGGAGAGGAAGATGTAGCCGTCGATGTAGTCCATCACCTCGACCGGAATATCCTCCAGCCGCTTGCGGCGGACCAGAATCACAATCGGCATCTCGAGCCCGCGCCGGCGCATCAGGTTGATCAGCGCCGCGGACTTGCCGTCGAGGCCCTTCTTGCCCCAGTCGACCACCATGCAGCCAACCGCCGCGTCGGTTTGCACAACGATCTCCGCATCCTCCACGCGTCGCGCCCGCACGACCTGGAAACCGAGATGCTCGATGGCCGTCGATATCTCGCCCAGCCGGTGGCCTTCGAGATCGTCGGCGTCGAAGGCCGGAGCGCAGATCAGGATGGTGAAGCGCCTGAAGAAATCCATTGTTTGGCCTGTCTCAAAAGACGCGGGGGACGTGCAGTTCGTCCGGAACCGGCTTTCTAGCATAGTCCGGCATGTGTTCGTGGGCGGGCAAGGCGATGGGCGTATACTCGATCTCGCCGCAGGGGATCTGCTGCAGCAGGTGATGGATACAGTTCAGGCGCGCCCGCTATTTGTCGTTGCCTTCCGCCGCCCATCAGGGCGTCTCGGGACTATGCGTCCTGCTGCGGGCGCAACGGCTCCGAGAAGTAGCGGCGGCGGTTCATTTCTGGGCCAGCCTCGGCTGGGAACATCTCGTCGTGGAGCAGGTCCTGGAGGCTCTGGCGATCCGGTCCGGTGGCCATCTTCTTCTCCTTCATGCGGTACAGCCGTCCGAAAGTGGGACGGACGTGTGACAAACGCGCGACAGCCGGCGAAGCGGACTCCGTTTGAGAGTCTGTGTTCCGTTGTCTCGCCGGTTTCGCCGCGCGATGCCGGCAGCGTGGCTGAAAAGACCGATGGCATGGCCAAGGTACGGTGACGTTCGATATCCTCGACGGCATGAGCATCAACTATTTCGACCTCACTGGCAAAGTTGCCCTTGTCACCGGCGGCAGCCGCGGGCTGGGCCATCAGATGGTGAAGGCCTTCGCGGCCCATGGCGCCGACGTCTTCATCACCAGCCGCAAGATCGAAAGCTGCGAGAAGGCGGCCGAGGAGGTCCGGGCGATGGGCCGCAAAGCCGCGACCCATGCCTGCAACGTCGCCAACTGGCAGGAACTCGACGGTCTGGTCGATGCCGCCTACGCCGCTTTCGGCAAGGTCGACATCCTGGTGAACAATGCCGGCTCCTCGCCGCTGGCGCCCTCGTCGCTGGACACGCCCGAGCAGCTCTTCGATCGCATCGTGTCGCTGAACTTCAAGGCGCCGTTCCGCCTGATGTCGCTGGTCGGCAGCCGCATGGCAGCGGGGGACGGCGGCTCGATCATCAACATTTCCAGCGCCGGCGCGCTCCGGCCGCGGCCGCAGATCGCGCCCTATGCCGGCGCCAAGGCCGCGCTCAACGCCCTCACCGAGGCTTTCGCCTTCGAGTACGGGCCCAAGGTACGCGTGAACACGATTTCGCCCGGCCGCTTCCTGACCGATGTTTCCAAGGCGTGGCCCGAGGAGCACAAGGCCAATCCGACGGCGGCGCTCAAGCGCAGCGGCCAGCCAGAGGAGATCGTGACCGCGGCGCTCTATCTCGCCTCGAGCAAATCGAGCTTCACCACCGGATCGCTGGTCCGGGTCGACGGAGGAATAGCCTAGATCTTCCGGACAGCGCGCGGGACGCGCGCTGTCCGGAAGCATGAGCCAGAAAGTATTTTGGGAGGAATGATCCAATGAAAATGAAAGCCGGCGTTCTCACGGTCTGCGGCGCGCCTCGCCCCTTCGCCAGGTCCAAGCCCATCCATGTCGTCGAGCTCGATCTCGATCAGCCGGGCGAGGGCGAGGTTCTGGTCAAGGTGGGTGGCGCCGGGCTTTGCCACTCCGATCTGTCGCTCATCAACGGTGACCGGCCGCGGCCCGTGCCGATCGTGCTGGGCCACGAGGGCTCGGGCGAGATCGTCGAGTTGGGCAAGGGCGTGCACGACGTGAAGGTGGGCGACCACGTCTGCTTCACCTTCAATGTGAGTTGCGGCCGCTGCCGGCGCTGCCTGGAAGGCCGGCCCTATATCTGCGAGCGTTCGGTTACGCCGCGCGCCGCGGGCCAGCTGCTGTCGGGCCATCATCGCCTTCACATGGACGGCAAGCCTGTGAACCATCAGTCCGGCGTCTCCTGCTATGCGGAGTATGCCGTGGTCGATCGCGGCTCGATCGTGGTGATCGACAAGAGCCTGCCGCTCGATGTGGCCGCCCTGTTCGGCTGCGCCGTGGTGACGGGCGTGGGTGCGGTGGTGAACACCGCGCAGATCCAGCCCGGCAGCACGGTGGCAATCGTCGGTCTCGGCGGCGTGGGTCTGAGCGGCCTGATGGGCGCGGTGCTGGCGGGCGCCGGCCGCATCGTCGCCATCGATCTCTCCGACGACAAGCTGGGCCTCGCGCGCCAGCTCGGCGCCACCGACACGGTGAACGCCAAGGACGCCGATCACGTGACGCAAGTCCGCGACCTCACCAATGGCGGAGTCGACTATGCCTTCGATCTCGCCGGCACCATCAAGGCGATGGAGACGGCCTATCTGGTGACGCGCTGGGGCGGCACGACGGTGACGGCGGGCCTCTCGCCGATCGCCGCCGATTTCTCGTTCAAGCAGAGCGGACTGGTCAGCGAGGAGAAGACCATCAAGGGCTCCTACATGGGAAGCTGCGTGCCGGTGCGCGACATCCCGCGCTTCATCGCGCTCTACCAGCAGGGCAAGCTGCCGGTCGACCGCATGGTGAGCGAGCGCATCGGCTTCGACGAGCTGAACCTGGGCTTCGACCGGCTGCAGGACGTGGCCACCGTGCGGCAGATCCTGGTGCCGCACGGCGCCTGAGGAGACCGTCGACGGCCGTAGGCCATTGTGGCCGGTAGGACTGCCTGCCGGGCTAGTGCTGTCCCGCCTTGCGATGCGCGGGCAGATTGGCTGTGCCCATGCGGTCCACCAGGGCGATACCAATCGCCGAGAGGATGAAGACTGTGTGGATGATCGTCTGCCACATGATGCCGGTCTCGGTGAGCGCTGCACCCGGACTTCCCAGGTTTCCCGCTTCGATGAACGTCCGAAGAAGATGGATAGAGGAGATGCCGATGATCGCCATCGCCAGTTTGATCTTCAGGACGCTGGCGTTGACGTGGCTCAGCCATTCCGGCTGGTCGGGATGCTTGTTGAGTTCCATCCGCGACACGAAGGTCTCGTAGCCGCCGACGATGACCATGATGAGCAGGTTCGAGATCATCACCACGTCGATAAGCCCGAGGACGACCAGCATGATCTGCTGTTCGGTGGCATCGAAGCTGTGTGCCACGAGATGCCACAGCTCCTTCAGGAAGAGAATGACATAAACAACCTGTGCAACGATCAGGCCGAGATACAGCGGAACCTGCAGCCACCGCGAGGCGAAGATGAGCTTCGGCAGGGGGCGTAGTCCGGCGCGTAGCTCTTCCGAGGTCGTCGTATTCGTGGTCATCGTGTTTTCCCCTGTCTGACTTCGGCCGAAGCAGCGCGGTCGGTACACTGGCGGGGCGCGGCTTGTCCACTGGCGACAAGGGTGAAATCGCGTTCCCCGAGCCGGGAAGGTTGCGACTTCGAAGGTCCCGGCTTCCGGAGGGGCCGTGCGGCAGGCATTGATGCCGCATGGCCGACGCACGTCACGCTCAGAACGAGATGACCGCCGCGCTTCTGGAGGTCGTGGGTCATGGCGGCGAGCGTTTGCAGCGGCGCGACATGCGTCAGGCTGTGGCCGCCCTTGCGGACGAGGTCGATGGCGGTGCTCGTCAGGAACATCGAGACCCTGAGGCCGGCGGTGAGGTCGCCGTTGGCGATGGTGAAGGCGACCGGGGAAAGTTCCGAATCGATGCCCTTGATGGCCACGATCGCGAGCTTGTCAGTTCCGGATTGGATTGGATAACCTCGCTCGGAGTTGAACAGCGCGCGGCATTTGCGGCGGGCGAGGAGTGCTGTCTTTGGCCAAGCTGTCGAGAAAGTTGACCGCGAGTCCGGGCGGGAACGATGCGTCGTCGGACGTGTTGCGCAGCATCCGGCTCGCCGGCCGCTGCGGTTCTGCTTCATGGCGGCAGCACAGCCGGATGGGATGACGATGGGTCTTGTGATCGCAATCGAATCGGCACTGCAGGACGAGGTCCGCACGCTCGTTGCCGAACTGAACGCCGTCCTGCTCGAGCTGACGCCGCCCGAGCACTGCCACCACCTGACGGTGGAGCAGATGGCCGATTCGGATACCACGGTCTTCATCGCCCGTGACGGCGGCGTGGCCATCGCCTGCGGGGCGCTCAAGCGCCATGCCGGCGGTATCGGCGAGGTGAAGCGCATGTACACGCGGCCCTCGCACCGGGGCCGCAGGATCGGCGAGCAGATCGTGGCGCGCATCGAGGCGCTGGCTCGGTCCGAGGGGCTGAGGCGGCTCGTGCTTGAGACCGGCGACCGCCACCACGCCGCCTGGAAGGTCTACGAGCGCGCGGGTTTTACACGCTGCGGACCGGTGCTCGATTATCGCGACGTGACCTGGTCGGTGTTCTACGACAAGCGGCTGGCAGACTGGCGGTTGGACCGCGCCGGTTCTCCTACATAAGCATGACCCTCCCGCGCACGCCGCGGGCAGACGCATCAGCGCGGGTGGAGCTTGCCTCGGATGGTACGTCACGCCAGGCCGACTGAGTCCGGTTTGAGCCCGCCCCCACCGAGCACCGATGAGATTCGGAACGGACATATCGCGCTGCCTTTCACAGGGTGCGCCGGGCTTGTGACACAAGAAGAAGAAACGACGCCGAAAAAGCCTGCAGAATCGGGCTCGGCCCGGACTCCGGGCCGGTGCGTGTCACAACATTTGTCTCAACTTGGTGTGACACGCGGGGTTGTGACACGAGAGCGGGCATGGTGCCCCCGAGTACTGGCTCTTCGGCGTGCGGAGAGCAGAAACCCTACCTGATCTCGAAACCGAGCTTCTTCAGCGAAGCGCGGATCGTCTCGCGGCCGGTCATCGACTTGATTGGCCCGAGGCGGTTCAGAACCCGCTGTGTCCAGGTCGCAGCCTGCAGATCGTGGCGGGCCGAGAATTTCCTCATCTCCGCGTCGTAGGTGGCGCGCAGTGCCGCTTCCTTGGTGGCGTCGTAGCGGTCGTGGTGCAGCACGACGGACTGCGGCAGGCGCGGCTTCACCTCGCCTTCGGCTTTGCCGTCGGCATAGCCGACGCAGAGGCCGAACACGACGAAGGACTGCGGCGGCAGGCCCAAAAGCTCGGCGACGCGGATCGGGTCGTTGCGCATGGCGCCGATATAGACGGTGCGCAGGCCGATCGATTGGGCGGCCACCACGGCGTTCTGGGCGGCGAGGGCCGCATCGATGCAGGCGACCATGAAAGTTTCCAGCCAGGGCATCGTCTCGAAGTCGGTCTTCGTGGTGTCCGAAATGCGCTGGTTGCGCGACATGTCCGCCACCCAGGCGATATAGAGCGGGCACTGCTCGATATGCTTCTGGCCGCCGGCGATCTCGGCCAGCACCTTCTTCTTGGCCGGGTCGCTGACGGCGATCGCCGACCACCACTGCATGTTGGAGCTGGTCGCCGCCGACTGCGCCGCGGCGATCAGCGTCTCCAGCGTGCCCGGCGGCACCGGATCGGGCTTGTAGCCGCGCACCGAACGGTGATCGAGCATGCCCGCGATGGTCTCGTTCCACGGACCTGCGGGCGGCAAGGCGTCGACGCCATAGCGATGGGTCAGGGCTTCGGTCTTGGCGGGCGTGGCGACAGTCAGCGAGTCCATGGAGCGGTGCCTTCGGGTTTGCGGCGCGTGATGGCGGTTACCAGCGCAAGAAGAAAGAAGCCGACCACGATCATGAAGATGGCGCGTGGCTCGCCGCGGTCCATCAGCCAGCCATAGAGCAGGGGCGCGAACATGCCACCGAGGTTGAAGCCGGTGCTGACGAAGCCGAACACCTTGCCGAACGATCCCGGCGGGGTGACGGCGCGCACCATCATGTCGCGCGACGGCTGGATCATGCCGTTCAGCAGGCCGCCCAGCGACATCACGCCGACCAGGACGACCGCCGGCATGTTCACCCAGGCCATCAGGATCGCCATGGTCGAAGTGAAGGCAAAGCCCACGGCCGCGACGCGTTCATGGTGCGGCGTGCGGTCGGCGATGACGCCGCCCAGCAGGACGCCGAAGGCGCTGCACAACAGGAAGCCGGACAGTGCCACGTTGGCGGCCGAGAAGCTCGTGCCGTGGATGGCCTCCATTCCGACGACGGTGAAAGTCTGGATGCCGCCAGTAGCCATGGCCATGCAGAAGAAGAACAGCAGGTTGCGCAGGATCGGCGCGCTCAGCAGCAGGCCGAGTCCGATCTTGGCATCGCCCCCCTTGGATGATCCGGGGGCGGGTTGCTGACCGGGCTTGTGGACGACGCGCGGCAGGATGCCGCCGGCCACGATCACCAGCAGGCCGACGGCGAGGGAGAGGCCTGCGGCGAACAGGAAGCCGCCGCGCCAGCCCCAGATGGCGGCGCAGGCGAGCACCATGGCCGGCGTCACGCCCGAGCCCAGGTAGCCGGCGAAGGTATGAACTGAGAAGGCCTTGCCGATCCGCTTGTGATCGACCGTCGCCGACAGGATCGTGTAGTCGGCGGGGTGGTAGACGGTGTTGGCGACGCCCAGGAAGGCGTAGGCGATGACGAAGAACCAGTAGCCCGGCAGCAGGGCCGCAGCGGCGATCGCGGCGGCGCCCAGCAAAAGCCCGCCGGTCAGCATGACGCGCGGACCGATGCGGTCCACAAGGAAGCCGGCCGGCGTCTGCAGCAAAGCCGAGGCGACGTTGAATGCCGTCAGCGCCAGGCCGATCTGGATGTAGCTGACGCCGAAGGCCTCGCGCACCTCGCCGAACAGCGGCGGCAGCAGCATGATGTGCACGTGGCTCACGAAATGCGCCACGGCGATCAGCGCGATCACCCTGGTCTCGCGGCTCCATTTCCAGCCGGAGGTGGTCTCGGCCGGCAGGGCGAGCGGTTCACTCGTCGACGACATTGACGCCCAATGTTCCAATGCCGGAAATCTCGACCTCCACCTTGTCGCCGCCCTTCATCCACAACGGTGGCTTGCGGCCGGCGCCGACGCCGTCGGGCGTGCCGGTGGCGATGATGTCGCCGGGCTCCAGCCATGTCACGGTCGACAGATACTCGATGATGGTGGCGACATCGAAGATCATGTGATCGGTCGTGTCGTGTTGCACGATGGCGCCGTTCAGGCGGGTCGTGAGCTCGAGCCGCTGCGGGTCGGCGATCACGTCGGCCGTAACCATCCAGGGGCCGAGCGGTCCGGTCGCCGGGAAATTCTTGCCGGCCGTCACCGAGTGCTTCTGGAAATCACGCACGCTGCCGTCGAGAAAGCAGGTGTAGCCGGCAATGACCGAGAGCGCGCTGGCCCGCGAGACGTGGCGGCAACGCGCGCCGATCACGACCGCGAGTTCGCCCTCGAAGTCGAAATCGATCGAAGCGCGCGGCCGCACGATGTTGCCGCCATGTGCCACCAGGGTGTTGGTGAAGCGCGAGAAGACGCTGGGCACGGTCGGCAACTGCCGGCCCATTTCGCCAACGTGGGTCGAGTAGTTGAGGCCAACGCAAAGAATTTTGCCCGGCTCGGGGATGACCGGCAGGAGCTCGACCTCGCCGAGCTTGAAATCGGCCGCCACGCCCTTGGTCGCTGCGGCGAGTTCGTCGAGCGCCTGCCCGGCGATGGCGGCGCGCAGACTGGGCCAACGCGCCGAAAGCCGGGTCGAGAGATCGACGATGCCGCCGTCGACCATCATGCCGAATTTCTGCGCATTCGCATGGCGAAAACTGACCAAACGCATGCCGCAACCCTAGGGTTATCCGAGCAGCTTTGCGAGACCCTTGGAGAGATGGATGCTTTCGACGGGCGCCGGTCGCGCCGAAGAGCCCTTGCCGGCCTTCGCTGGTTTCTGCCGGGCCAGCCCCTCGGCCATGGAGATGGCGCAAGCAACCCCATCCAAAAGAGGGACATCTACCGCGCCGCGCAACTTGGCGGCGAGGCCCGCGAGACCCGCGCCGCCCAGGATCACCACGTCGGCACCGTCATCGCGCACACAGGCGGTGCAGCCTTTGGCCAGCAGCGCCATCGCGGCCCTGGGGTTGCGGGCGATGTCGGCGCCGGTCGGTGCCACCGTGCGCACGGAGGCAAGACGTGAGGAGAGGCCGTGGCTCGCCACGAATTCCTCCAGCATGGATTTCCAGCGCTCGCCGCCGGTCACGATCGAGAAGCGACGGCCCACGGTGCAGGCTTGCAGGATCGAGGCTTCGGCCATGCCGACCACCGGTACGGGGCTCACCTCCTTGAGGGCCGCGAGGCCGGGATCGCCGAAGCAGGCCAGCACGACGGCGTCTTTCGATCCCTTGTCGTTGGCGAGGGCATCGAGTGCGGCATGACCCGCGATGGCATAGGCGGCGCGCGAGGCGATGTAGCGCGGCCCGAAGGCGCCGGTCAGGGCGCGCAGCTTGGTGTCCGGCCCGGCGAAGCGGGCGGCGGTCTTCAGCACCAGTTCGGTGATCGTCGCGGTCGTATTGGGATTGATCAGCAGTATTTCCGTCATTCCTGCATCACTTCCTTCAGGCGCTCGACCGCATGGTTCTCGCCGATCGAGAGCGAGCAGATGCGCGAGATGTGGGTGAGGGGCAGACCACTCTCGGCGGCCCAGGCGTTGATCTGTGTTTGCGCCAGCCGGCGATCCTTTTTCGACGTGCCCTTGTCGCTGATGGGCACGCCGCAATCGCGCAGACAGAGCAGCAGGTCGTTGGTCAGGATGAAGGAGTCGCGGCCGAGGAAGCGCAGCAGGTACTGGCCGCTGTTGCCACCGAGGCGCGAACCGCGCTTGTCCAGAATTTCGAGCAGGCCGATCTGATCGTCGGCCGGCCAGTCGGCAAGAAACCTGCCGAAGCTGCCATGTTCGGCCGCGATGTCGCTCACGAACTTCGCATTGTCGCGCACCGACTTGATCTTCTGCGGGTTGCGCACGATGCGCTTGTCCGAGGCAAGGTCGTGCCAGAACTCGGCTGGCTGGAACAGCAGCCGCTTGGGATTGAAGCCGAGAAAGGCTTCCTCGAAGCCCGGCCACTTCTTGTCGATGACGCTCCACACGAAACCCGCCGAGAACACTCGCCGAGCCATCTCCGACAGAATGCGATCATCGGTGAGTCTGGCCAGCGCCTTGCTGTTCCGCTTCTTCGGCAGAAGGGAGGCCAGCACTTTCTCACCGCCCTTGCGCTTGGCAGCGCGCTCGCGGATGCGCTTGAACGGTACCCTCGCCATAGGGGCTACTCCAGCCAGCCATCGAAGAAGTCGAAGACGCTTGCCTTGAACAGTGGATGGCCGATGCAGGAGAAATGATCGCAGCCCGGCAGGGTCACCGCCTTGGCGCCCGGGATGGCATCGGCCAGCCCCTGCGGCGGCCCGGCGAGTTGGTCGCGCGCGCCGGCGACGACGAGGGTCGGGCGGCGGATGGCCGCCAGCGAGTCGGGTGTGAGTGGCAGGCGGGCGCCGCGTGAACAAGCCGCCAGGGCGAGCCGGTCTTCCTTCTGCTCGTCGGCAAAATGGCGGAAGCTCCTCAGCATCGGATCGGCGATCGAGTCGGGCGAGGCTGCTTCCATCGCCTCGGCCATCGCACCTTCCTCGCGCGGTGGATCGAAGATCCGCGCCCCGACACCGGCGACCACGAGATGATCGATGCGGCCGGCGTCGGTGAGTGCGGCGGTAAGCGCGATGTGCGAGCCCATGGAGAAGCCCAACAGGTGAGCGCGCTCGACACCGACATGGTCAAGCAATGCGAATATGTCCCGGGCCATTGCCTCGCGGTCGTACTGCGCGGGATCGTGCGGTTTGGCGCTCTCGCCATGGCCCCGGGTGTCGAGCGCCAGTCCGCACAGGCCCTTGGCGGCAATGGCATCGTACCAGCCCATGCGTTTCCAGTTTTCGTAGCGGTTGGCGGAGAAGCCATGCACCAGCACGATCGACTTCTTGGCGTCGCGGGGGCCGAACGCGTCGTAAGCGAGGGAGAGCCCGTCGGAGATGAACTGAGCCATGACTTTCCCTAACCCGAGGCATGAACAGCGACAAGGTTGATCATGGGGCGCAAGTGTCGGACAACCGGCAAAACGAGAGGGAAACGCATGACGGGCAGGATCGGCAAGGCGATCGTGGACTCCCAGCCGTACTGGCCGGAAGCACCCAAGCGGCCGAAAGGCGCCCCCAATATCCTGATCGTGCTGTTCGACGACGTCGGCTTCTCCGATCTCGGCTGCTACGGCTCGCCGATATCGACGCCCACCATCGACGCGCTGGCCGGCAAGGGAGTGCGCTACACCGGCTTCCACACCACCGCGATGTGTTCGACGACGCGCGCCGCCCTGCTCACCGGGCGAAACCATCATTCGGTCGGTGTCGGCTGCCTTGCGAATTTCGACTCAGGCTACCCGGGATACCGCGGAAAGATCGCGCGCGAGGCTGGCACGCTGGCCGAAATGCTGCGCCCGCATGGCTATCGCAACTACATGCTGGGCAAGTGGCATGTAACGCCGCTTACCGAATCGGGTGCCACCGGTCCGTTCGACGGCTGGCCGCTCGGCCGTGGCTTCGACCGCTACTACGGATTCATGGACGCCGAGACCGACCAGTACGCGCCCGAGCTGGTGCGCGACAACACGCCGATCGATCCGTCCGGCACCTTCGCGACCGGCTATCATCTGACATCGGATCTCGTCGACCAGGGTATTCGCTATATCGCCGACCATGTCGGCGACAATGCCGAAACGCCGTGGCTGATGTGGCTGGCCTTCGGCGCCTGCCACGCGCCGCACCAGGCGCCCTTCAACCTGATCGCCAAGTACGATGCCATTTTCGCCGAAGGCTGGGACGTCGAACGCGAACGCAGGCTCGCCCGTCAGATCGAGCTGGGCATCGTGCCCAAGGCTACCCGTCTGCCACCCCGCAACGATGCCGTGCGGCCGTGGTCGGAAGTGGCTGAAGGCGAGCGGCGCATGTTCACGCGCCTGCAGGCCGCCTACGCCGCCATGCTCGATCACGCCGACCAGCACATCGCGCGACTCGTGGCGTTCCTCGAGGCGGCCGGGCAACTCAATGACACCATGATCGTCGTCCTGTCCGACAACGGCGCCAGCCAGGAAGGCGGCCCGCTCGGCATGATCAACGCCATGGGCCCCTATAATCTCCGTCGCGAAACACTGGACGAGAAGATTGCCCGTATCGAGGACATCGGCGGTCCCGACACGCATTCCAACTTCCCGCTGGGCTGGGCAATGGCTGCCAACACGCCGCTCAAGCGCTACAAGCAGAACACCCATGGTGGTGGCATTCGCGATCCGTTGATCGTTGCCTGGAACAAGGGCCTTGCGGCGCGCGGTGAGCTTCGCCATCAATTCTGCCACGCCAGCGATCTCGTGCCGACCTTGCTGGATGTCGTTGGCATCAAGCCGCCAAAGACGATCAACGGCCTGAAGCAGATGCCTCTTGAAGGCACCAGCTTCGCGCGCAGCCTGAAGAACAAGAAAGCGAAATCCAAATCCAAGGCGCAATATTTCGAGATGTTCGGCCATCGCGGCCTGGTACAGGGTGGCTGGAAGGCGGTGTCGTTCCATCCGCCGGGCAGTGATTTCACGCAGGACAAGTGGGAGCTCTACCATCTCGATCGCGACTTCAATGAGATCGACGATCTCGCTGAGCGCGAGCCGGAGCGGCTGAAGGCGATGATCGAGGAGTGGTGGCGGCAAGCCGAGGCACACAAGGTTCTGCCGTTGGACGACCGCTTCGGGCCGCGCTTCGCCGACAACGCCAGGCGTTTCCACGGGCCGCGCAACCGATTCGTCTTCCACGCCGGCATGGGGCACGTACCCACCGACGTTGCGCCTGACGTACGCAGCCGCACCTATACGATCGAAGCCGACGCTCAGGTCGATGGCGCCATGACGGAGGGTGTGCTGATCGCCCATGGCGACGCCACCACCGGCTATTCGCTCTACATGAAGGATGGAAAACTCGTCTACGACATGAACATCGGCGGCGAGCATCATCTGATCGTGTCCGACCGGCCGGTGCCGGCTGGAAATCGCCGCCTTGGCGTGCGTATGCGGCGCAATCAGGGCCGCAACATCGCCACCTTGCTGATCGACGGCGAGCCCGCGGGTGGCTTCGACACGCAGAACGGTTTTGTGAGTTTCATCTCCTGGTCGGGCCTCGATATCGGCCGTGATCGCAGTAGTCCGGTGTCGCACTATGCCGCGCCGTTCGCCTTCACCGGCAGGCTGCGGAAGGTCACCGTGGTCATGGACGACGATCAGGTGCTGGATGCCAGGGCCGCGGCCGACGCGGCTCTTGCACGCGAATGACGGCTGCCGCCGACCGCTCCGGAGTCGACAGCCCCTACGCCTGGCGCTTGGCATTCGTCTCCATGTTCTGCATCGCGCTGGGCGGCGGGTCGATCTATCTGCCGGTCGTGGGTCTGAAGGAGATCGCCGCGGAGTTCGGTGATCGCCGTGCGGTACCGTCGCTTGCCTATATGGTGGGCTTCTTCTCGATGGGGGTGGGAGGCGTGTTCATGGGCTGGCTGGCCGATCGCACCAGCCCGCGCGTGCCGCTGTTGATCGCCGGCGTATCGATCATGGCCGGAGGCTGGCTGGCGAGCAGCGGCGGCGTGTATGCGCTCTATGCCGGCTATGCCATTCCGCTCGGGTTCCTCGGCAATGCCGCCACCTTCACGCCGGCCATGAACAATATCCAGGGCTGGTTCGACCGGCGTCGCAGTACGGCGGTATCGATCATCTCGGTCGGGCCGGCGATTTCGGGCTTCGTCTGGCCGCAGATCTATCGCTGGCTGCTGCCGGACATCGGCTGGCGCGAGACGCTGGCGATCTATGGCGTCACGGCCGGCGCATTGCTGTTCCTTTGCGCCTTCTATGTACGGTCCTCGCCAATTGCGCGCAGCAAGGCGGCACGGCCGGCCGAGGATTTCTCGGCCCTGCCGCTGCCGTCACCCTTGATCATGGTGCTTCTTTCGATGGCGGGCCTGTGCTGTTGCGTGGCCATGGCAATTCCCTTCGTCCACATGGTGGCGTTCTGTGGCGACCTGGGCTTCGGCGCGGCACGCGGGGCGGAAGCGGTGTCGCTGATCCTGCTGACCGCCGTCGCCGCGACTTTCGTAATGGGTCGGCTGGCCGACTACATCGGTCCGATCAAGGTAAGCCTGCTCTGTGCCCTCATTCAGATCTCCTCGCTGGTCGGCTTCGTCTTCGTCGAAAGCTTGTCGGGCATCTACACGCTCTCGGTCATCCACGGCATTCCCTATATCGCCATCGTGCAGGGCTATGCGCTCATCCTGCGTTATCTCTACGGACCTACCATCGCCGGTTGGCGCTTGGGCGTCGTGATGCTGTTCGCCATGGGAGGCATGGCCGTCGGCGGCTGGCTGGGTGGCGCGATCTTCGATGTGACGCTGTCATACCGGTCGGCGTTCCAGGCGGCGTTGGCGTTCAATCTCCTGAACCTTATGCTTCTGGGCGCGCTGCTCTTTTCCCAGCGCCGCCGCCGAGGCTTTCTCATTCCATCTTGATGCCGGGGCAAATCATGAGTGACGATCTTTGCAAGCTGACGGCGGTCGAGGCGGTGGCGCGGCTGAGGAAGAAGGAGATATCGCCACTCGACCTGGTCGAGGCATCCGCAAGGCGAATCGCCGAAGTCGAGCCTGCGGTGAACGCACTGCCGACCCTTTGCCTCGACCGCGCGCGCGACCACGCCAAACGCATCATGGCGGGTGGTGACACCTGCGAAGCCTCGGGCGAAGCGGGCTGGCTCGCCGGACTTCCGGTGTCGATCAAGGACCTGACCGATGTCGCGGGTGTGCGCACGACCTACGGTTCGCCGATCTTCGCCAACCATGTGCCGGCCACATCCCATCCGCTGGTCGAGCGCATCGAGCGCAAGGGCGGCATCGTCATGGGCAAGTCGAACACTCCGGAATTCGGTGCCGGCGGCAGCACGTTTAACGAGGTATTCGGCCGCACGCGCAATCCCTGGAATACCTCGCTCACCTGCGGTGGCTCGACGGGGGGCGGCTCGGTGTCGGTAGCGACCGGGGAGGTCTGGCTGGCGCACGGTTCCGACCATGGCGGCTCGCTGCGCCGGCCCGGAACCTATTGTTCGACCGTCGGCATCCGGCCCTCGCCGGGCCGTGTGACACGCGGCACGTCGAGCAATCTCTGGTCGCCGCAGTCGGTGCAGGGACCGATGGCGCGGAATGTGCCCGACCTTGCGCTTTTCCTCGACGCCATGGCGGGCTTCTGCCCCCAGGACCCGATGACCTTCGATGCGCCTGCGATGTCGTTCAGCGCGGCGGTCGCCGACCCCGTCGTCCCCAGGAGAGTTGCCTGGACGGCAGACTTCGGCGGCCGCTTGGACCTCGACAAGGATATCCGCACGATTTGCGACAGGGCCGCGCGGCGTTTCGAGGAGCTGGGCTGCATCGTCGAGGAAGTATCGCCAGATTTCGGCCCGGTCGACGAGATCTTCATGGCGCTGCGCAGTCAGCAGTTCGTCGTCGATCGCGAACTTCAGATCCGAGAGCATCGCGACAAATTCAAGCCGGACATCATCTGGAACACCGAACTCGGCCTGAAGCAGACTACCAGCCAGCTCGCCTGGGCTGAGCGCGAGCGCGCGGCGCTGTTTCGGCGCATGGTCGGATTCTTCCAGAAGTATGATCTGCTGGTGACTCCGGGCGCGCCGACCGCTGCGTTCGACGTCAACCTTCGCGCGCCAGCGACCATCGCTGGAAGGAAGCTCGAGAATTACATGGCGGGCTCGACCCTCAATTCGGCCATCACCGTGGCCAGCAGTCCGGCGATCGCCGTGCCTTGCGGGTTCGACGAGTACGGCCGGCCGGTCGGCCTCCAGCTTGTCGGCAAGCCGCGGGGTGAGGCGGCGCTGCTGCAGGCTGCAGTGCTCTATGAAAAACTGCTCGGGCTCGATCGCCTGCTGCCCATCGACCCCAGACGCGGAACCGTGCCTCCATCGGCCTGAAGAGCCGCGCTGAACAAGAGGTTAAGTGGCTGAGTCCCGCGGTCGACCTCAAGCGAAGATCGAAGGATCGATCAGCGGTCGGCCACGCGGGCGGGCGGCTTCGGGGCGGTCGCATTTCTGGAAGAGACCGCGACCGGCGGAGCCGCTCATCTTGCCCTCGTCCATGACCACCTCGCCGCGCGACAGGGTCATCACGGGATAGCCGGTGAGCTCTCGGCCCTCGTAGGGCGTGTAGTCGCAATTGTGGTGCAGGATCGAATTGGTGAGGCTCACCTTGCGCGCCGGGTCCCACAGCACAATGTCGGCATCGGCGCCGATGGCGATCGTGCCCTTGCGTGGATGCAGGCCGTAGATCCTGGCGGGGTTGGTGGAGGATAGCGCCACGAACTGCTGCAGGGTGAGGCGGCCTTTGTTGACGCCCTCCGAGAACAGAAGTGGCAGGCGTGTCTCGACGCCCGGCACGCCGTTGGGAATCTTGCGAAAGCTCTGGGCGGCGCCAGGCAGTTTCTTGCCGCGTACGTCGTCGTATTTGAAGGCGGCATGATCCGAAGACAGCACCTGGAACGTGCCGGCGGCGAGGCCGGTCCAGATATGCTCCTGGTTTTCGGTGCCGCGCGGCGGCGGTGAGCAAACGCACATGGCGCCCTCGTCGCCCGGCTTGTCGAAATCTTCCTCGCTCAGGAACAGGTACTGCGGACAGGTTTCGCCATAGATCCGGAGGCCACGTGCCTGGGCGCGCTGGATCTCGTGCATCGCCTCCTTGGCCGAGACGTGGACGAGGAGCATCGGAACGTCCAGAAGCTCGGCCAGCGAGATGGCGCGATGGGTGGCCTCGCGTTCGACGACGAAGGGCCGCGAGGTGGCATGGAACTTGGCGGCCGTCATGCCCTTGAGTTCGAGCCGTTCGGTCAGCCAGGTGATGCAATCGGAGTTCTCGGCGTGGATCATCAGCATCGCCTGTTCGCGGCGCGACGCAGCCAGGGCATCGAGCATCTCGCGGTCGGTGAGCTTCACGTCGTCGTAGGTCATGTAGACCTTGAACGAGGTGTAGCCGTCGGCGACCAGGGCGGTGAAGTCCTGGCCCATGATCTTCTCGCTGGCGTCGGACAGGATCACGTGGAAGGCATAGTCGATCAGCGACTTGCCCTCGGCCCGCTTGTGATACTTGTTCACCGCGTCGCGCAACGGCTGGCCTCTGTTCTGGTAGGCGAAGGGAATGATGGTCGTTGTGCCGCCGGCCGCCGCCGCCCGACTGCCACTCTCGAAGTCGTCGCAGAATACCGAACCGTCGGCCGTGTCCTGGTCGAAATGGACGTGGGCGTCGATGCCGCCGGGCACGGCGATCAGGCCCGTCGCATCTATCTCGCGGAGGCCCTTGTCCAGCCGTACGCCCAGCGCCACCACGCGGCCACCGGAGATGCCGATATCGCCCTTAACGACGTCAGAGGCTGTGGCAATGGTGGTATTGCGGATGACGAGTTGGTACTCGGCCATGGTCTCCCTCCCTGATGACTGCGGTAGCAAAGCCCGTGCCGCATCATACCGCCTAGACCGGGGAAGCCGGCAGGTCCACACTTGGAACCGGCAATATCAAAAAGCGAGGGGACTGCGATGAAGCGCTGGTTGGGATCGGCAATCACCCTGATTGCCATGAGCGTCCTGGCACCCGTTCAGGCGCAGACCGTCGTCAAACCTGCCGTCGTCTACAGTACGGGCGGAAAATTCGACAAGTCGTTCAACGAAGGCGTGAGCGCGGGCGTCGAGAGATTCAAGAAAGAGACCTCGATCCCCGTTGCCGAGTTCGAGCCCAGCAACGAAACCCAATTCGAACAAGCGCTCCGGCGTTTTGCCCAACGCAGCCAGGATCCGATCATCGCCGTCGGCTTCTCCCAGGCCGTCGCGCTGGACAAAGTCGCCAGGGAATTCCCCAACATCCACTTCACCATCATCGACAGCGTCGTCGACCTGCCCAATGTGCAGTCCGTGGTGTTCAAGGAGCAGGAAGGCTCCTTCCTCGTCGGCGTGCTTGCAGCGCTTGCCTCCAAGACCGGCAAGATCGGCTTTGTCGGAGGCATGGATATCCCGCTCGTCCGCCGGTTCCAGTGCGGCTTCGAACAGGGCATCAAATACGCCAACCCCAATGCCGAACTGATCACCAACATGACCGGCACGACGCCGGCGGCGTGGAACGATCCGGGGCGCGGCGCCGAACTTGCTAAAGGTCAATTCGATCGAGGCGTGGATGTTGTCTATGCCGCCGCCGGCTCGACCGGTATCGGTATCCTCCAGGCCGCCAAGGACCGCGGCAAACTCGGCATCGGCGTCGATTCCAATCAGAATCATCTGCACCCGGGCACGATGCTGACGTCGATGCTGAAGCGTGTCGACCTTGCCGCCTACAACAGCTTCAAGGCAGCGCAGGCCGGCGACTGGAAGGGCGGCACGCAAGTGCTCGGCCTCAAGGAGGGCGGCGTCGACTGGGCGCTCGACAAGGACAACGAGAAGCTGGTTACGCCCGACATGAAGCTCCGGGTCGACGCCGCCAAGGCCGGTATCGTATCGGGCACGATCGTCGTTCACGACTACATGAGCAACAATTCGTGCAAGCCCTGACGCCGACTGCCGCGGCGATCGAGCTTCGGGAGATCGAGAAATCGTTCGGGACGGTCCATGCCGTGCGCGGCGTGTCGCTCAGGATCGAGAAGGGAGCGATCACCGGCATCGTCGGCGAGAACGGCGCCGGAAAATCCACGTTGATGAGCATCCTTTACGGCCTCTACCGTGCCGACGCTGGCGAAATCCGGGTCGATGGCAGGCCTGTCGCAATGGCAAGCTCGCGCGAAGCCCTCGGCCATGGCATCGGCATGGTCCACCAGCACTTCATGCTGGTGGACACCTTCACCGTACTGGAGAACCTGGTGTTGGGAGCCGAAGGCGGGCCGCTGCTGGCCGGCGGACTTGAGGCGGCGCGAGCCGAGCTGGCGCGGTTGGCCCGTGAGTACGGGCTTTCGGTCGATCCCGATGCGCGCATCGCCGATCTCTCGGTCGGTGAACAGCAGCGGGTCGAAATCCTGAAGGTGCTGTTTCGGGGCGCGCGGATCCTGATCCTGGACGAACCCAGCGCCGTGCTGACGCCGCAGGAGACCGACCGGCTGTTTGGTGTCCTTGCGTCGCTCCGCGAGCGTGGCGTCACCGTGGTGCTCATCACCCACAAGCTGCGCGAGATCGTGGCTGTGACCGACCATGTCTGTGTGATGCGTCGGGGCCGCGTGGTGGCCGAGCGGCGTACCGCCGATACCAATGTCGAGGAGCTTGCCGAGCTGATGGTCGGCCGCAAGGTCCGTCTGGACCTCGACAAGATCCCGCCGCGCCTCGGCGAAGTCCTGCTTCGCGCCGAGCATCTCTCGCTGGTCGATGGTCGAGGCGTGCGACGGCTCGATGATGTCGGCATCGAGCTCCGTGCCGGAGAGATCGTCGGCATCGCCGGCGTGTCCGGCAACGGGCAGAGCGAGTTGCTGCAGGTGCTGTCGGGTATCCGCGCACCCGATGGTGGCCGGCTGACGGTCTGTGGACGTGTCATCGATGCCGATCATCCCGGTGATCCGGCGGAAATGCGCGACCTCGGTGTGGCCCACGTGCCCGAGGATCGGCTGCGTCAGGGCATGGTTGCGGCGTTCGAGGCGTCGGAGACGTCGATCCTCGGCTACCAGGGCCGTGCGCCGTTCACGAGTTACTATCTGCTCGATGGACCGGCGGTCGTCGCCCATTGCGCCGACCTGATGGAGCGCTACGACGTGCGGCCAAGATTGCCGACGCTGGGGTCGTCGCTATTCTCCGGCGGCAACCAGCAGAAGCTGGTGCTGGCGCGCGAGATCGCGCGACAGCCCAGGGTATTGCTGGTTGGCCAGCCGACGCGAGGCGTCGACATCGGCGCGATCGAGTTCATTCGCCGCGAACTGGTGAAGGCGCGCGACGCGGGGTGCGCCGTTCTTGTCGTATCGGTCGAACTCGAGGAGATCCTCTCGCTTTCCGACCGGATCCTGGTGATGTTCGCCGGCCGCATCGTGGGCGAGGTCGAGCCAGGCGAGACCAATGAACCAGCGCTCGGCCTGCTGATGGCGGGCGCCGCAGCGGCATGACGGTGCGGCGCCGTACCGCGCTCGGTCCGCTACCGGCATGGGCGGAAATCGTCGTACTGCCGCTGGTCAATATCGCGCTGGCATTCGTCGTCGTCGGGGTGATCGTGGCGATCATCGGCATCGACCCCTTCCACGCGCTGCGGCTTCTCGTCCTGGGAGCCATCGGGTCGTCCGAATCGATCGGCTATACGCTCTACTACGCCACCAATTTCATGTTTACCGGGCTGGCCGTCGCGGTCGCCTTTCATGCCGGCCTGTTCAACATCGGGGGCGAGGGCCAGGCCTACATCGGCGGCCTCGGCTGCGGCTTGGCCGTTCTGGCGCTGGGCGATGTGGTCCCGGGCTGGTTCCTCGTTCCACTCGCCATCGCGGCCGCGGCATTGTTCGGCGCTGGCTGGGCCGCCGTGCCGGCCTGGCTGCAGGCCTGGCGCGGCAGTCACATCGTCATCACCACCATCATGTTCAATTTCATCGCCTCGGCGCTGATGGTCTACCTGATGGTGAACGTGCTGATCGCACCGGGTTCAATGACGCCGGCGAGCCGTGCCTTTGCGGCCTCGGGCTGGATCCCTTCGATGCACGATGTCCTGCGGGCGGCCGGGATTCCGATCGCGGCGTCTGCCCTCAATTTGTCGATCGTACTGGCACTTCTGTGCTGCTTCGCCGTCTGGGTATTCCTCTGGCATACGCCGGGGGGCTATGCACTGCGCACGATGGGCCACAGTCCAGAGGCTGCGGTCTACGCCGGCACCAACTTGAAGCGGACGACGATGGTCGCGATGTGCTTCTCCGGCGCGCTGGCCGGCTTTGTCGGCGTCAACGAACTGATGGGCGTGCATCACCGGATCGTGCTGGATTTTCCGGCGGGATATGGCTTTGCCGGCATTGCCGTTGCCTTGATGGGGCGCAACCATCCGCTTGGTGTCATGCTTGCGGCATTGTTGTTTGGCGCGCTGCAACAGGGAGGTACCGAACTCGCCTTCGAGATTCCATCCATCACGCGCGAGATGGTGGTGGTCATCCAGGGCCTGATCATCCTGTTTTCGGGAGCGCTGGTGCACTTGCCGCGGCCGTGGCTGCAGTACCTGTTTGCGTCGCGGTACTGAGGATGGACGAGGCTCTGACCTTCTTCCTTCTGACGCTGGCATCCATGGCGCGCGTCGCAACGCCGTTGGTGTTGTGCGCGATGGGCGGTCTGTTCGCCGAGAAAAGCGGCATCGTCGACATTGGTCTGGAGGGCAAGATGTTGATGGCGGCTTTCTTTGCCGCCGCGTCCGCAGCAGTCACCGGCTCGGCCTGGGCCGGCGTAGGTGCGGCCATCCTCGCCGCCGTGGCGCTGGCGGTGCTACACGGTCTCGCCTGCATCACCTATCGTGGCAACCAGGTCGTGAGCGGCGTTGCCATCAACATCCTGGCAGCCGGTCTCACGGTCGTCCTCGGCACGGCCTGGTTCGCGCGCGGCGGCCAGACACCGCCTCTGACGGGCAGCCAGCGCCTGCCATCGCTCTTCCTGCCGAACGCAGGCGACAACATCCTGGTCTATGCTGCATTGCTATCGGTGCCGCTCACCTGGTGGATCGTCGAGCGGACGCGGTTCGGCCTGCGCCTGCGGGCGGTGGGCGAGATGCCTTTCGCCGTCGATGCCGCCGGCATTTCGGTCGCATGGTTGCGCTACCGCGCCATGCTGATCTGCGGTCTGTTCGCCGGTCTCGCAGGGGCCTACCTCTCGATCGGCCAGAATGCCGGGTTCAGCCGCGACATGACGGCTGGCCAAGGCTTCATTGCGCTGGCGGCCATCATCTTCGGCAAGTGGCGGCCTCTGCCGACCTTCGGCGCCTGCCTGATTTTCGGTCTGCTGGACGCCATGGCCATCCGCCTGCAAGGGGTGAGAGTACCGGGCCTGGGTGAAGTTCCGGTGCAATTGATCCTGGCGATGCCGTATCTTCTCGCCGTGTTCCTGCTGGCCGGTTTCATCGGCCGCGCCGTCGCGCCCAAGGCGTCCGGCGTGCCTTATGTGAAAGAACATTGAGATGGACGACCTGATCCGTCTGGCGCGAGAGATGCAGGCGCGAGCCTACGCTCCCTATTCGCATTTCCCGGTCGGGGCGGCACTGCGCTCCATCGACGGGTCGATCCATGGCGGCTGCAACGTCGAGAACGCTGCCTATCCCGAAGGGCTGTGTGCCGAGGCATCGGCAATCGCCGCCATGGTGGGGGCGGGGCATCGTCGCATTGTCGAATGCGTGGTGATCGGTTCCGGTGCGCAGCCCATCACGCCGTGCGGCGGATGCCGGCAGAAGTTGCGCGAGTTCGCGTCGGACGACCTGCCGATCCATCTCTGCGGCCCCGATGGCCGGCATCGCACCGTAACACTGGGGGAACTGCTGCCGTTGTCCTTTGGACCGCAACATCTCGCCAAGCCATGAGCGACGTAATCGCCCGCGCGGCTCCAGGGTTCCAGCCTAGAGTGGCGGTGGTGCTGGGCTCGGGCCTCGGCGGTTTCGCCGCCGATGTTCGTGCTGTTGCCACTATTCCTTACGGCGACCTTCCGGGCTTTCCGCAGACGACGGTCGGCGGTCATGCGGGAAAGCTGGTGCTGGGTCATGTCGGTCCGACGGCGGTCGCCGTACTACAGGGCCGGGCGCACTATTACGAACGAGGGCGCGCCGACGAGATGAAGGGCGCTATCGATACCCTCGCCGGCCTCGGGTGCGAAACGCTGCTTCTGACCAACGCCGCCGGCAGCCTGCGATTGGACATGCCGCCGGGCGCTCCCATGGCGGTCACCGATCACATCAGTTTCGCTGGGGTCAATCCGCTGTTCGGCGAAACCGGAGACGGCCGGTTCGTCGACATGGTCGATGCCTACGATCCCCGGCTGGTCGAACAGATTCTGCTGGTGGCGCGGCAGGCCGGTATCGCCTGCCACAGTGGTGTCTATGTCTGGTTCAGCGGCCCGAGCTTCGAGACTCCGGCTGAAATTCGCGCCGCCCGTACCCTGGGCGCCGATGCCGTGGGCATGTCGACGGTGCCCGAGACGATCCTGGCGCGGTGGGCCGGGCTCAGGGTCGCCGCCCTCTCACTGATCACCAACTATGCGGCGGGTCTCGGCGGCGACAAGCTCGGCCACGAACAGACGCTTGCGGTGGCCCGCGAGTCGGAAGGTCGGATGCGCCGCCTCTTGCGGCTCTTCATCGAGCAGTACGCCTAGACAAGATGCTGCCGCAGGAGATCATCCGCCGGAAACGCGACGGTCAGGAACTTTCCTCCGGAGAGATCGCTGCGGTCGTTCGCGGTATCCACGACGGCAGCCTGAGCGAAGGTCAGGTTGCCGCCTTCGCCATGACGGTGTTCTTTCGCGGCATGACCACGGCGGAACGCGTGGCCCTCACGCGCGGGCTCGCGGAGTCGGGCACCATGCTCGATTGGGCCGATCTCGCGTTGCCAGGGCCGGTGATCGACAAGCATTCGAGCGGCGGCGTTGGCGACAAGGTCAGCCTGATGCTGGCGCCGATCGTGGCGGCATGCGGCGGTTTCGTGCCCATGATCTCGGGCCGCGGGCTCGGCCATACCGGCGGCACGCTCGACAAACTGTCGTCGATCTCCGGTTACCAGACGCAGCCTGACCTCGCGACCTTCCGCCGGGTCGTGCGCGAGGTCGGCTGTGCCGTGATCGGCCAGACCGACGATCTGGCGCCGGCCGACCGGCGGCTCTACGCCGTCCGCGACGTGACAGGCAGCGTCGAATCGATTCCGCTGCTGGTGAGCTCGATCCTGTCGAAGAAGATCGCCGAGGGTCTCGACGGGCTGGTGATGGACGTAAAATGCGGCTCCGGCGCATTTTGCGACACCGAGCCGATGGCGCAAGACCTGGCCCACAGCCTCGTCGCCGTGGCCAGCCAGGCCGGCCTGCCGACGGTCGCGCTGATCACCGACATGGACCGCGTGCTGGGCCGCGAAGTCGGCAATGCACTCGAGGTCGCGGAGGCCGTGGCTTACTTGACGGGCGGGGGCGTACGGGAGCCGCGCTTGCACGAAATCACGATGGCGTTGGCCGGCGAGATGCTTGCCCTGGGCGGGCTCGCATCCACCGCCGCCGCGGGCCAGATCCGCGCCGAAGCGGTGCTGGCAAACGGACAGGCGGCGGAGGTTTTTGCCCGCATGGTGGCGGCGCTGGGTGGGCCTGTCGATTTTGTGGACAGGCCCGGTGTTTACCTGTCGCCGGCACCCGTGATCAAGCCGTGCACGGCGCAACACTCGGGCCACGTCGTGGGCATGAATGCCCGCGCGGTGGGAATGGCCGTCGTCGCACTGGGCGGCGGCCGGTCGCACGCCGACGACGCCATCGATCCAGCGGTCGGTCTCAGCGAGATGACCGATGTCGGGGTGCCGATCCGGGCGGGCAGTCCACTCTGCATCGTGCACGCTGCGAGCGAAGCTGATGCCGAAGCCGCCATCGCTCTTGTACGCAACGCCGTCCGCATCGGCGATGTCCCGCCAGTCGGGCAACCGGCGATCATGGAACGGGTCGTCCCGTGAGCCTTTTCGATCGGGAGGCCTATGAACGGGACGGCTTTATGGTCCTGGAAGATTTCCTGCCGCTGTCCGAATGCGACGCCCTGCAGGAACGCGCGGCCAAGCTGGCGACCGCTTTGGATGTCGATGCGGCGCGCAGTGTTTTCTCCCCCTCCGACCAGGGTCACGCGCGTGATCGCTACTTTCTGGAGTCAGGCGCGGCAATCCGCTTCTTTTTCGAGGAAGCGGCGACGGACCAGCCGACGCGATTGGCGCTGAACAAGATCGGCCACGCACTCCACGATCTCGATCCGGTGTTCGATCGGATTTCGCGCCAGTCCCGCCTGGCCGATCTGGCCCATGCCCTCGGCTTCGCTCGGCCGTTGCTGCTTCAGTCGATGTATCTCTTCAAGCAGCCGTGGATCGGTGCCGAAGTCGGCTGGCATCAGGATGCCACCTATCTCCATACCCGGCCCTCGACCGTGGCCGGATTCTGGATCGCCCTCGATGACGCCGACCGCGACAACGGCTGCATGATGGCATTGCCGGGCGGCCATCGCGGGCCGCTGCGCCAGCGCTTTCTGCGCGACGGCGACCGGGCGGCCCTGCGCACGCTCGATACCGCGCCCTGGCCGGATATCGAACCTGTGGCGCTCGAAGCGCGGCGTGGGACCCTGGTCATCCTTCACGGCCTTCTGCCGCATGCCAGCGCGCCCAACCGCTCGTCGCGTCCGCGGCACGCCTATGCCATGCATCTGATCGATGGCGAGGCCGATTATCCTGCCGACAATTGGCTGCAAAGGCCGGACTTGCCACTGCGAGGGTTCACGTGATTCCAAAAGCCGAACTGCACTGTCATCTCGAGGGTTCGATCGCGCCGTCTCTCGCGCGCCAACTCGCGGCCCGCAACGGCATCGATCTTCCGCATGGCCTGTTCGGTCCCGATGGGCATTATGTCTGGAACGATTTCCTGAGCTTTCTCGCCGCCTATGACCGTGTTTGCACGGTGCTGCGTCACGCTCGGGATTTTGGTGACGTGCTTTACACCTATCTCGCCGGGGCCGCGCGCGAGGGAGCGGTCTATGTCGAGGTGTTCTGTTCGCCCGAACGGCCGTTGGCGCTGGGCATCTCCTACATGGCCTGGCTGGAGGCGTTGGAGGCAGGCATAGACCGCGCCAGGGCGGAGTTCGGCATCGAAGGTCGCATTATCGTCGTGTGTATCCGCCATCTCGGGCCGGAGCGGGCACTTGCGGTTGCCCGGAAGATGGTGGCCGAACCGCACCGCTACATTGTGGGTTTTGGCATGGGAGGCGACGAGGCGAAATTCGTTCCGGCCGACTTCGCGCCGGCCTTTCGGGTGGCGCATGAAAGCGGCTTCGGCTGTACCGTCCACGCTGGCGAGGTCCTGGGCCCGGAAAGCGTTTGGGCGGCCATCCGTGACCTGCCAGTAACCCGCATCGGCCATGGGGTGCGCTCGGCCGACGATCCGGCGCTGATGGCCGAACTGGGGCGCCGCGGGATCGTCCTCGAGGTCTGCCCGGGCAGCAACATCGCGCTGGGACTGTACCGTGACCGCGCCTCACATCCGTTGCACCGCTTGATCGCCGCCGGCGTTCCCGTCACGCTCAACTCCGACGATCCGCCGTTTTTCCACACCACGCTCGGCAAGGAATACGATGAGGCGGGGCTCGACGGGAAAGCATTGAGACACATCGCGCGAACCGCCATCGAGGCGTCCTTCGCCGATGACGCGACCAAGCGGAAATTGTTGAGGGAGGTTGGGCCATGATCGCAAGGACTGCTCTGGCGCTCGGCGCCGCCGCTTGCATGACACTTTCATCCGGCGTGGGCTGGGCGCAGGGAGGTCCTGCGCCCAACGACATGTTGCTGGCCACGCTGTGGGCGCAGCGCTCGGTCGAGTTCAAGGGCAACGCACTCACGGTCTTTGCGCTGGCGCGCATCCGGCTCGACGAGGCACTGGCCGATCGGAACTGGACGGCGGCGCCCGTCGAACAGAAGGGCGACTATCAGAACCTGCCGCCAGCCATCATTCTCGACGTCGACGAGACAGTGCTCGACAATTCGCGATATCAGGTCTGGATGCTGAAGAACAATCAGACCTTCAGCACCAAGACCTGGAATCAGTTCTGCGCAGCCCAGGGTTCGACCGCAGTTCCCGGCGCCGTCGAATTCACCAAGTACGCCGATTCCAAGGGCGTGAAGGTCTTCTACGTCACCAATCGCGCTGCCGTGACGGAGAACGACACCCGCGAGAACATGGCCAAGCTCGGCTTTCCAATGGGCGGCAATGTCGACACGTTCCTGATGCAGGGCGAGAAGCCTGAGTGGGGCAGCGCCAAGGGGACGCGCCGGGCCGTTGTGACCAAGGACTACAGGATTTTGCTCAACGTCGGCGACAACTTCGGCGACTTCGACGACCGCTACCGCGGCAGCGAGGCCGACCGTCTTAAGGCCTTCGACTCCGACATGGCCTACTGGGGCCGCCAATGGCTGATGATTGCCAATCCGGCCTACGGCTCGTTCGACACGGCGCCGTTCGGCCATGACTTCAAGAAGCCGCGCGAGGAGCAACGCAAGGCCAAATGGGATGTGCTGGAGTCATGGGTGGGACCCGCCCCGTAGGCTGGATCGGCCCTCGGCTTCGGCGTCGAGCCGGGTGTCGTCTTCGGCCGAGTTGGCACGGGCTCTGCCTCCGTACCGCGCAGGCGCGTCGGGGCAACGGCAAGGTTGCCGGTTCTCCAGACCGGGAGCGCGCGGCTATTCGAGCAGCGACCGCAGCATCCAGGCAGTCTGCTCGTGAACCGTGAGCCGCTGCGTCAGCAGGTCGGCCGTCGGCTCGTCGCTGGCCTTGTCGGCGACAGGGAAGACGCCGCGTGCGGTGCGGGCCACTGCCTCATGCCCGGTAACCAGGATGCGGACCATGTCCATCGCCTTGGGCGGGGTGACCGGCACATCATTGAGGGAGCTCAGCTTGCCGAACTGGGCATAGGAGCCCGGTGCGGCATGGCCCAGAGAGCGGATGCGCTCGGCGATCGGGTCCACCGCGTTCCAAAGTTCGGTGTACTGCGTCATGAACATCGCGTGCAGCGATGTGAACATCGGGCCGGTGACGTTCCAGTGGAAATTGTGGGTCGTCAGATAGAGCGTGTAGGTGTCGGCCAGCAGGTGACTGAGGCCGCGCGCGATCTTGAGCCGGTCGGCTTCCTTGATGCCTATGGAGATCGTCGGTGTCTGCGCCATCTTTGCCATGATTGCCTCGTCGAAATTGTGTGCCGGTACCTTATCAAGCCGGCGCGCCGGCAGAAACGGCGGAGTGACTACAGCAGGGCGGGATCGACCGTGAACAGCTCACGGGCGCGACCGACCCCGCGCAGGGCAAAGCGGCCGACCGACACCAGCTTAGCGCGCTCGGTGGCAGGCAGTGCGCCGGCAAAGGCCGACGACAGGAGGACCGGCCGATCGACCGAGCGGCACATCGAGGCGATCCGGCTGGTCTCGTTGACCGCCGGGCCCACGACCGTGAAGTCGAGCCGGTGGGTGCTGCCGATGTTGCCGTAGAACACCTCGCCGACATGCAGGCCGAGATAGACCGACGTGACCGGACGCTCCTCGGCCCGGCGCCGCTCGTTCAGTTCGTTCAGGCGGTCCCGCAGATTGGCCTCGGCCTCAAGGGCGCGCCGACAGGCTTCGGCAGGATCGCGGGCCTTGAAGATCGCGAGCGTGCCGTCGCCGATCAGCTTCAGCACGTCGCCGCCGGCATCGTGAATGGCCGTTATGACCGCCTCGGCGTAGTCGTTCAGGAGCGGTATCACCTCGTCGGGCGACGCGGTGTCGGTGATGGCCGTGTAGCCGCGCAGGTCCGAAAACCACAGGACGGCCTCGATGCGTTCGGCGACGCCGCGACGGATGCTCCCTTCCAGTACACGGCGGCCGGTATCGCGGCCGAGATAGACCTCAACAAGGGTGCCGGCAATGCGGGACAGTGCTCCGCATTTGATTGCGAGCGCCAGTGCCGGCACGAGGCGGCGCAGCGCGGCGAGATTTGGCTCGCTGAAGCCCTCGGCATGGCGGGTGGACCAGGCCGAATAGACGCAATCCATCTCACCGATCCTGCCGTTACTGTCGACGTGGTGGACGAAGGCGAGGTAGTCGGTATGGCCCGCGTTCTTCACTTCCTGGATGATGCTGAAGTCTGCGGCCTCGCCGAAGCCGATGCGCCGGCGCAATTCCTCGCCGCCGGTCTGCAGAAGATGGAAGAACGGGCTGCGCTGCCAAGTTTCCGCGGCTTCACCCTCGTCGCTGCGGCCGTAATCGACTGTGGCCTTTTCTTCGGCATCGTCGTCGCGCCAGCGGAAAATGCTGCCTTCATGGACGGGATGCAACGTGTCGATAAAGGTCAGGGCGCGCGAAAGGGGGAGGCCGGCCTCGCGGCATTTTTCGCAGAATTCGCGCAGCAGCTCGACTTCGGGTGTTCCCTCGAGCCCACGACGTACAAGCCAGTCGGCGATGCGATCCGCGTCAGTGGTGTTCATGGGACTGCATTTCTGTCGGCGGAAATTTCATCGCGTCCCATGATCATCCGCAAAATCAATGCCGATTGACGTGTCGCCAGTCAGGCCGGCACGCAATAGCCGTCGCGACGTGGATCGGCGCCGCCGGTGAACACGCCGGTCTCCGGGTCGACCGCCACGCCCTGCATGCCACCCACCCTCATCGTCCAGTCGGGGCCGCCCTGGACATCGTGGCCGCGCTTGCGCAGTTCGGTCTGGACATCGGCTTCGATGCGGGCCTCGAGCAACACTGCGCGGCCGTCGGTCAGGCGGCCGCGCGGCGCTTCGATTGCCTGCTGTAGTGGCAGGCCGAAATCGACGTGCTGAACGAAGGCCTGCGGCTGGGTCTGCAGGATGCCGTAACTGCCGGGTGTGCCGAGTGCCAGGACGGGTCTGTCGTCCTGCGTCACGATCGAGGGTGCAATGCAGACCGGGAGTATGTCGCCCGGCTTCACGCGGTTGGGGCTCTCGGGCGTCACATCGGCCCAATAGAAGAAATTGTTGAGGCACAGGCCGGTGCCGGGCACGACGATGCCCGAGCCGAACACGCTGCCGAGACTTTGCGTCAGGCAAACCATGTTGCCGTCGCTGTCGACAATCGAGAACGACGTCGTGTGGCTTTCGCTGGAGCCATCGGCCGGCGGTCCCGTCCATTGTTCGGTCGGGCCAGTGATCGGCTTGTCGTCGCGCACACGGGCCCGCAGGCCCTCGACATGGGTGTCCGAGAGGAGTTCGGCCAACTTCTGCCTGGATGGCACGCCGTTGTTGATGCGCACGCCGGCGGCGATGCGAATGGCGCGCAGCACGGTATCGACATGCTCGACGCCGTTGCGTGGCATCCCGGCCAGGTCGAAACCCTCGAGGATCCGCAAGGTCAACAGAACCTGGAAGGCTTCGCAGGGCGGCGGCGGCACGTGCAGGGTCCGTCCGCGATAGGTGACCGATACTGGATCGACCCATGCCACTTTGACCTCCATCAGGTCGTCCATGGTAAGGCAGCCACCCAGCTCCGTGAGCCGCTCCAGCAGTTTCTTGCCGAGGGCGCCGCCATACATCAGTCTTGGCCCTTCGGCGGCCAGCGCTTCGAGCGTTGCGGCGAGGTCGGGCTGTTTCAGGACGGCACCAAGCACCGGCCGGCCGCCACCGATACCCTCAAGATAGACCCGCGACCATTCGGGATAAAGTTTGGCGTGGCCTCTGAGCTCCGACGTGACACCGGAGATCTCCTCGGCGTTGAATTCGATCAGGCCGAAGCCGTCGCGGGCGATCGCGATCGCGGGCGCAAACAGTTCAGGCAGTTTCTTGCGGCCATAGGCATTCACCAGTTCGCACCAGCCGGCGAGGTTGCCGGGTGCGCCCACGGCAAGGGCACCGCGCTGGAGTTGATTGCGGCTGCTGAGCCTGTCGAGAGGGAATTTCCGTGGGATCGGCGTCATGAACTCAAGCGATCGCACGCGCTTCTCCTTCGCGACATAGCATGTCGCGATGCCACAGCCGGACAGGCCTGACATGTAGGGCTCGACCACATTGAGGGCCGCCGCTGTCGCCGCCGCGGCGTCGAACGCCGTGCCGCCGTTGCCGAGCACGCGTGCGCCCGCCGCCGCCGCCAGGGGATGTGCGGCTGCCACCATGCCGTGCCGCGATGAGATTGTCGGACGCTTGCCGTGCTGTGACATTCTTCAGCCCTCTTTGAAGGGAGGGATCGTGCCGGCTGGAAACGGCTACGACCAGAGGGAATTGCGCTAAACTGCCTCACGGGAGGACATGATTTCATGCGCAGACTGGAATTCGGCTGGTTCCTGCCAACCGCCGGCGACACCACGGCCTATGGGTTGGCAAGTGCGCAGGTGGTGCCGTCCCTGCCGCTGTTCGACAAGATCGTCGCTGCCGCCGAGACGGCGGGCTTCGAATACATGCTGGTGCCGGTGCAGACCGCCTGCTGGGAAGCGTGGATTTCCAGCGCCATGATGGTGGCGCGATCGAAGTCGATGCGCATGCTGGTGGCGGCGAGGCCCAGCTACATCAACCCGGTGCTGCTGGCCAAGATGATCTCGACTTTCGATCAGCTCTCCGGTGGCCGCATCTGCATCAACCTGATTGCCGGCCAGAGCGAGGCCGAGAATGCCTCCGAGGGCATCAAGTGGGGCAAGGAGGAACGCTACGAGATCATGGACGAGGAAGTCTCGATCCTGAAGGCGCTGTGGACCACCCGCGGCCCCGTGACGTTCGACGGCAAGTTCCATCAGCTGAAAGGCGCGCAGATCCGGCCCTATCCGCTGCAGCAGCCCTATCCGCGCTTCTATCTCGGCGGCGGTTCCAGGCAGGCCTGGGAGATATCGGCCAAGCACTCCGATGTCCATCTGTTCTGGGGCGATACCTACGAACGCATTCGCGCCAACATGGCCGAGATCAAGGGGATGGCAGCGCGCCACGGCCGCGAGAACGACATCGGCTTCGGCATGCGCCTGCAGGTTGTGTGCAGGCCGACCGAGAAAGAGGCCTGGGATTTTGCGCATGGGCTGGTGGCCCATGCCAGCGAAGCCCAGAAGGCCTTCGTGAAGGAGCGCTTCGCCACGTCGGAAGCCAATCGCCGCGTGCGCGAATTGGCAGCGATCGGCGAGACCATCGAGCCGCATCTGTGGACAGGCATCACCCAAGTCCGGCCGGGCGCCGGTATCGCCATCGTCGGCGATCCGGAACAGTGCGCCGACACGCTGCAGAAATTCATCGACCTCGGCTGCCACTCGTTCTGCCTGTCGGGCTACCTGCACGACGAGGAAGCCGAGCGCTTCGGCAAATGGGTGATGCCGATCCTTCGTGAGCGCAATCACGATCGGATGCTGGCAGCCTAGATTATACCGCGTTCCCTGAGACCGCCGATCTCGGCCTCCGATTTGCCGAGCACGGTGCGCAATACATCGTCGGCGTCGGCGCCGAGCAACGGCGCCGGCTTGGCGGAGTCGATAGGTGTGCGGGAGAAATGAATGGGATTGCCGACCACCGGTGCACGCTTGCCGGTCGATCCGGCTTCGGGTTCGACCACTAGCCCACGCGCCGCGATCTGTGGATCGGCAAAGACTTGGTCGAGACTGTTGATAGGCGCGGACGGGATATTGACCCGGTCGAGGGCCGCCAGGATATCCGCCGAGGCGCGACCTGCGATCAGCGGCACAATGATGTCGAGCAGTTCCTGACGCATGGCAACACGGCCGCCGTTTGTGGCAAAGCGCGGATCGGTGGCGAGATCCGGACGTCCCAGCACCTCGGCGAGTCGGGTGAACTGCATGTCGTTGCCCACGGCGATCACGACGTGACCGTCCCTTGTCATGAATGACTGGTAGGGCACAATGTTTGGATGGGCGTTGCCGTGGCGTCCAGGCACCTTGCCGGAGGCGAGATAGCCCGACGCCTGGTTTACCAGGGTAGCAATTTGCACATCGAGCAGCGCGAGATCGATGTGCTGGCCGAGGCCGCTGTCGCGCCGTTCCATGAGCGCCGCCAGGATCGCGTTGCTGGCGTAGAGGCCGGTCAGGAGGTCCGCGGTGGCCACGCCCACCTTCATCGGCTGTCCGTCGGGTTCGCCGGTCACGCTCATCAGTCCGCCCATGGCCTGGACCATCAGGTCGTAGCCGGCGCGGAAGCGGTGCGGGCCGGTCTGGCCAAAGCCGGTGATCGAGCAATAGACGAGGCCAGGGTTGCGCTTGGCCAGGGTCGCATGGTCGAGCCCGAGTTTGGCCAAGCTGCCGACCTTGAAGTTCTCGACCAGGACATCGCACTTGGCGGCGAGATCTGCGATCAGCGAGCGGCCCTCCTCGCTTTCGAAATCGACGGCGATCGAGCGCTTGCCGCGGTTGGTGCAGAGGAAGTAGGCGCTGACACCGCCCGCCTTGCCGTCGCCGTCGACGAAGGGAGGGCCCCAGCCGCGTGTGTCGTCGCCGCTGCCTGGGCGTTCGACCTTGATCACCTCGGCGCCGAGATCGGCGAGTAGCTGCGTCGCCCACGGGCCGGCGAGCACGCGGGTGAGGTCGAGCACGCGGACCGTTTGAAGTGGCAGGACCATGAATCTCCCCTCGTTCGGTCCAACCTCGTTGGCCGTGCTATTCATAGCAATCGGTTTCTGATATCGCCGATAATTCCACTTTCCACATGAGCGCCATGGCGACATCTGCACTGCCGGACCTCAGCGCCCGCCAGCTCGAAGCCGTTCTCGCGGTGGCCGAGTATGGCAGCTTCATCGCGGCCTCGGCGCGCCTGCGGATCTCGCAGCCGGCGTTGACGCGGACCATCAAGCGCATCGAGGCGGCGCTCGGCGTGCGGCTGTTCGAGCGCAGCACGCGGCATGTCCAGATCACGCAGGCCGGCCGGGAGTTTGTGGCGGTTGCCGAGCGCATGCTGAACGACTTGCGTCTTACCGTGCGCAGTCTCCGCGAGGTCGCAGAGGAACGGCGCGGCCGGCTCATTCTTTCGAGCATCATGTCGGTTGCCAGCGGCATCCTGCCGGTGTTGCTGGCCGCCTACCGCGTCGACCGTCCGGGAATGGAAATCCATGTCCGCGAAGGCGTGCACGGCAGCGTTCTGGAGGACGTACGAAGCGGCGTGGCCGATCTCGGCCTTTCCTATGTCGACGACCTGCCGGATGCGATCGAAGGCTTTCCGCTGCAGCGCGAGACTTTCAGCGTCGTTGTGCCCAAACGCCACCGGCTGGCGGCGCGGCGGAGCGTGTCGCTCGGTGAACTCAGGGACGAACCGATGGTGGCACTGCCGTCCGATTCACGGACACGCCGGACCATCGACGCCGCGGCCTCGACGGCCGGACTGTCGCTCCGCCAAGTGGTGACGGTGAGCCAATTCGCCACGCTGATGGGCTGCGTGCGTGCCGGCGTCGGACTCGCCATCGTGCCGACCGGCGCCACCGTCTCCTTTCTCGGCCGAGACCTGCGCGCCATTTCGATCAGCGAACCCCGGCTATCGCGACGGTTGGGACTGATCAAGCTGCGCGAGCGCGAACCTTCGCCGGCAACGCTGGGGTTCATGGCGCTCACCCGCCGGACCTGGCCCAAGCCCGGCCGGGTTTGATGCGCATCGTGCAATAATGAAGGCTATCAGGTTGGCATTGGCATAGGCCCTGAGAGGGCTATCCTTGAGACTGAAGAGGGTCACCCCGTGCAATTGGCTTCCAGGATCTACGACGCGAACGACATCTCGGCCGTTCAGGAGCTGTACCACAGCAGCGGCTGGACCGATGGTCTGCCGATCGTACCGCCGACGGCTGAATCCGTCGAAGCCTGTCTCGAGTGGGCGATGATGCCGCCGGACCAGCTGATCGGCATCGAGCCGGTGCGCGGGCTGGCGATCACGGCCGAAAAGCTGGCGATCAATGCCGTGATGGCGGGCTGCCTGCCGATGCATTTCCCGGTCGTCCTGACGGCCTGGACCGCGATGATGCAGGACGAGTTCCTGATGCATGGTGCCACCGCCAGCACCGGCGGCTGCGCCGTCCTCGTGGTGCTGAACGGTCCGATCCGGCTGGAGCTGGGCACCAGCGGCACCTTCAATGCACTGGGCAACAGCGACCGCGCCACGGCAGTCATAGGTCGTGCAGTCCGGCTCTGCCTGATCAATCTCATGGATGTACGGCCAGGCGTCATCGACCGTTCGACGCTGGGCCACCCCGGCAAGTTCAGCTTTTGCCTGGCCGAGGATGAAGAGGATTCGTCCTGGTTACCGCTGCACGAGCAGCGCGGCATTGAGCGGGCGGCATCGGCCGTTACGGTGATGGCTGCCGGTGCGCCGCGCCAGATCATGAACGAATGGACGACCGAACCTAAGGAGATCCTCGAGACGTTCGCCGCCGAGATGCGCGCCAACCTGCGGCACTATTCGATCTATCCCGGCAACTACGCCATCATTGTCCCCAAGCAGTTGCGCGAGCATCTGCAGGCCGCGGGCTGGACCAAGACCGACATCGCCGACTTCATCCACGAGCGGGCGCGCATTCACCGCCGCGAATGGGCCGAGGTTGGCAAGGGCGCGGTCGTGCGCGACCGCGGCGACAGCGTCTATCCGGCGATGGAGCGGCCCGACCAGCTTCTGGTGGTCGCGGCCGGTGGGCCGGCCGGCGGCTTCGGCGCGATCATCCCGCCGTGGCTCGGCCACAAGAGCCATGCCGTGACCCTGCCGGTCGGCGCCTGCGTCGACTGCGACCCCCCCAAGAAGTGAGGACCCCGCCATGATTTTCCGTGTACTCGATCCGACCGCCGAGAAGGCGCCGCCCGCGGGCAAGCTTGCCCCGCGCCTCGACACGCTCGAGGGCAAAACCGTCGGCTTCATCTCCAACGGCAAGGAAGGCACCAAGGGGTTCTTCCTGCATCTCGACCGCATGCTGCGCGAAGAGTATGGCGTAGCCCAGGTGGTGAGCCGCACCAAGTCGAACTACAGCGCGCCGGCCGACGCCCGCATCGTAGCCGAGATCAAGGGCTGGGATGCTGTCGTTTCCGGCCTCGGGGATTGAGGCAGCTGTTCATCGTGCAGTCTGCACGACTCAGTGACTGCTGAACGCCTCGGCGTTCCCGCCTTCAGCGTGATGACCGCCCGCTTCGTGAGCGCGGCCGAGATGATGAGCCGCGTTCTGGGGATGCCCGACTACGGCTTTGCCAGGATCGGCCATCCCGTGAGCAGCGCCACCGACGACGGCCTGCGCGCGATGGCGAGGACCGCCATCGAGCAGGGCTGCAAGCTATTGCTGAAATAGAGCTTTCCGCCTGCAACTTTCTGCCCCGTGCGGCGTTTCCTGAAACAGGCTTGCAACACGGGGGGACGTGCCGACATGAAACCGGCCAACATGAAACCGATCGCCATTCTGGGCGTCCTGCTGATCGCGATCGGCATTGCAGGGCTTATCATCACCAACATCTCCTTTACCGAGAAGACGGTGATCGTCGATGCCGGCCCGCTCAAGGTAACCGCCGACCAGCAGCGCTCGATTCCCATTCCGAGCATCGCCGGCGTCATCGCCATCGTGGCCGGAGCGGGGCTTCTGCTCTACGGCCGTCGGGCGCGGAGCTAGAAAAAGGCCGCCGGCCGCGCTGGCGGGCTAGGGGAGTTCCAGCCGCACCGCGACGGCGGCACTGGCGATCACCGCGACGTCGTTGCCCTCCTGGTCGGGTACGTCGAGGCCGCCCTTGACCGCGGTCACCGTGACGATGCCGTGTGGCAGCGAAGCCCTGACCTTTTCAAGGTCGACCTTGTCGGGCTGCTGCACGCCGATGGTGACATCGACGAACATGCCGGTCTTGGAATTGACCCCGAGCGTGCGGATCATGGCGAGCGAGCTGTGGTGCAGGGCGTCCTGGACCGCGCGCAGGGCGGCCTTGGTGTAGTCGCCGCCGTGCAGGTCGTTGCCGGTACCGAGTTCTAGGATGACGCGTCTGGCAGGCATGCGTTGTCCCCCACTCAAATATCGAGCCGGACGATTGCGGCCGCCTGGGCGATCACCGTCTTGTCCGTGCCGGCTTCGTTGGCGATTTCCAGCCCGCCCTCGACCACGCTCACCGTGCCGGTACCGTGCGGCAGCACCGCCAGCACCTGGGCCTTGTCGACTTCGGCTGGCCGCGGCACGCCGATGAGCACCTCTACCCGCATGTCGTCGCTCGACCTGCCGAGCGCCGTGGCGACGGTCAGCGAGTTGTGCCACAGCGCATCCCTGAGAGCGCGCACCGCGGCCTTGGTGTAGTCGCCGCCGCGGATGTCGGTGCCCATCCCGATCTCGAGGGCCAGACGTTTGAGTGCCATTGCCGCTACCTCTTGCGCATCGCGTCGTAGCTCCACGGGCCGGGTCCGGCGGCGGCGATGTAGAGGAAGACGAAGCAATAGAGTGCCGCCAGTTCGCCGGCATTGAGGATCGGATAGAAGCCGCGCGGCGCGTGGGCGATGAAGTAGGCGACGGCCATCAGGCCCGACAGCACGAATGCCGTCGTGCGCGTGAACAGGCCGAGAATCAGCAGAACGCCGCCCACGATCTCGATCACACCGGCGGCGCCCAGCAGCGACACCGGCTCGAGCTTGGAGAACATCGGCACCGAAGGAAATTTCAGGTGCTTGGCGGTGCCGTGCTGCAGGAACAGCAGGCCCGACATGATGCGCAGCACACTGAGCAGGCGTGGCGCCCATGTCGCAGCGATCGCGTCGAAATTCATTGCATGGTCCCCCGGAAATGATCAGGCGCCAGTGTGGCGGCGGCGGCCCGTCGCGGCAAGGCGACGGACCCGGAGCCGGCTACTTCTTGGCCGCTCCTGCCTTGGCCGCGCCGACCTTGGTCGCGGAATAGGTCGCGGTGAAGCCGAACAGGTCGACCAGGGCGTTGGGGATCATGATCTTGGCGAGGTCGTCGATGCCGGCTGTCTTTGCGGGCTTCAGCCCCAGCACCAGCGGTCCCTTGGGCGCTTTCCAGTCGGCGACGAAGGACGCCACGGCGTCGAGCTGCTTGTCGGTCGCCGGTCCTTGGAGGGCGGCGAAACCGGCCAGGGTCATCAGCGCGGTGTTGACGAAGTCGTCGGGCTTGGCGCCTTCTTCCTTGGCGATCGTCGGCAGCGCCTTGGCGAGCAAGCCGGTGTCATCGATGGTGAGAGAGGCCACGCGCAGCCGGCCGTCGTCCTTGGCCTTCGACTTGTCGCTGATGCCGTCCATTATCAGCGAGAGCGAAAGCGTCGCCTGGCCGCGCAGGCTGACCTCCAGCATCTTCAGCGTCAGCACCTTGGCCTTCTCGTCGATGGTGTAGTCGAGTGCGATGTCGAACGGCACCTTGGGCACGCCGAACGGCGTCAGCATGGTGAACATCTCGTCGTCGCCCGTCATTCCCTCGAGCTTCAGCTTGGCGAAGCGCGGCGCCTCGTCGTCCTTGGCATCCTCCTTCATGCGGTCGAAATCGAGGGCCTCGACCGTCACCTTGTCGATCCTGACCGTGGTTTCCTTGTCGCCGGTTGCGGCGTTGGCCGGCACCACCGCCACCACGTCGTTCAGCACGAAGCCCGAGGTGCCAAGCGGGGCGGGGTTCTTGTAGGTGAAGCTCTTGAACTCGAGCTGCGGCTTCAGTTCCTTCTCGAAGCGCTCCAGTCCGTTCTGCGCCCAGGCGCCAACTGTCGACCCGAGAACCAACCCGACTCCCATCAATATCGAGCCGAGCCCTGCCCACATCCGCCGCATCGCATTCCCCTGTTTGTTGGGCGCGGACCCTAACATCGGGGAGATACGGCGGCGAGTCAGGGAGACAGCGACGTGGCGTCACCACCGGACCCGGAAGGCAGGGCCCAAGTCATTGGAGTCGCTCGCCAATCTGGCGATGTCCGACGCCACCCGCGGAGTCGCCAACTGACTCGTTTTACGGCCCCCGGCGCGGCCCTGCACGCGGCCCAGGACATGGCGGCACAGGTGCCGGCGGCGCGGTCGCGACGCTGCGATCTCGGCCCACACCGCCGCGAATTCCGGGTCCTCGAGTTTCGAGCGATAGACCGTGCCGCGGTTGAGATTGGCCCGGGCGGCCGCCAGGCTGGCGTTGGCGCCGCGCAAGAGCTCGGTCAGGAAGGCGCCGCGCTTTGCGTCGCCAGCAAGCTGCGACGGCGAGACAGGAGACATCGGCAACTCCTTTCGGGTTTGCCGATAGGTTTATAGGAGTAGGAAATATAATCCAATAGGATGTCGTCGTGTCGCCGGCGTCAGCCCCCGACCAGCCGGTTCCACGACTTTATCGCGCCGCCCCTGGGGTAGATCTTCGTTTCGATGCGGATCGAATCCTCCAGCGCTTCGTGCTGGTGAACGACGCCCATCGGGTGGAAGTAGGAATCGCCCGCCTTGATGACGAACGTCTCTTCGCCGATCCGCATCCGGGTGCGGCCCTGTTTCTGGTAGACCATCGAATGGTGGTCGGGGTGCTGGTGGGCGGTATCGACCGCGCCCTTGGGCCGGAACGCCTCGAAGGCGATCAGCGTGTCGGTGGCCATCAGCACCTTCACGGTGTCGACGCCGTCTTCCATGACCGAATAGTTGGGCTGCACCTTGGTTCCCTTGCGCCGGGAGGCGGGCACGACCAGCTGGCCGACGTCGTCGGGATGCATGAAGGCGACGGGGCCGGTCACCGCGGTAACGATGGCCTGGCGGGCGCTCTTGCGGGCGCGGCTGCCGGCCGGGCGGGTGGGGGAGCGCCCGGCCGAGTTCCTGGCCGAGGATTTGGCGGTGGTTGTCATGAAGTCTCCTGTCGTTTCCAGGCTAGCCGTGCCGGGCGTCGATCTGCCGGGCGAGCTGGTGTTCGGCCCGTTCGTTGGCCATCAGCACCAGGCCGAAGGTAACCACCAGCACGCACACGGTGCTGAAGTAGATGCCGTAGTGCCAGGCGACGTCGGCGGTCTGCGGTTCGACGATGTTCCACCAATCCAGCCCGAGCATTCCTACCCGGATCAGGCGTGCCAGGGCGATGCCGGTGAGGGCCACGGCGGCGATGTGGCGGCTTTGCAGTCCGTCGTGCCGGCCGCCGCGTCGTGTCTCCGCGGCGGTGGCCAGTGCCAGGGCGCCGACAAACAGCGAGAACACCAGCGATTGCGCGCGCAGCGCCGAGCCCAACTGCCAGCTGAAGGTGACGGCGAGGGCAAAGGCCGCGGTGATCGTGACCACGACGGTCGCCATGCGGAGGGGCGAAATTCCGTCGGAATTGAAGCTGCGCATGCTCACCCACATGGTGGCGAAGCTGGCGACGCACAGGCTGTCGGCGGTCACGAAGATGGCGGCCGACGTCTCCGGGCTGCGCAGGCTGAACAGCAGCGTGCCGGCGCTGCCCAGCACCAGGGCGGCCGCCCAGCTCGGCAGCGCGCCGGCGTCGCGGTGGCGATACCAAGCGAGCAACGACACGAAGGCGGCGACCAGGGTCGCGAAAATGCTGACGGAGTCGAGCGTAGCGGGGTGCAGATGCATCGGTCCGGCAATCCTACGCCAGCGATGCGCGGGACAACAGTGCGGGTTGCGGCGGAGGCACCGGACTCCCGATTGTCGAGGATTCCCGGCCTCAGGCGGGGTCGGCCTGTACGACCTGCCGGGCCAGAGCCGTGTCGACGCAGGCCTCGAACGCGATGTCGCGCGACAGCACACCCGCGGCGCGCATCGCGGCATGCAGGCGATCATAGCCTTCGCGGCGGATGACGGGATCGGCTCCCCACAGGCCGAGCGCCCGGTAGCGATCTATGCAGGCGGCGAAGACCGCAGTCGGCAGGTCAGGGAAAAAGTCCTTCAGGAGGCCGGCGATATCGAGCGCCGGCGTCTTCGCAAACCAGGTCAGGGTGCGATGGATGGCGCGGGTCATGCGCTGCAACTCATCGGCGCGGTCGGTGAGGACATCGCGGCGTGTCACCAGGGTGGTGTAGGCGGTGAGGCCGCGGGTGGCGGCGGCGTACCAGAGGTGGCCTGCGCCCGAGGCGATCAGCCGTTCGGCATAGGGCTGGAACACTTGCATGGCGTCGAGCTCTCCGGCGGCGAGCGCGGCCTCATTCTCGGCCATGGTCTTGTCGTCGGAGCGGTCGAGCGCGCCCGGATCGACACCGGCGTGGCGGACATCGTTCGCCAGGCAGATCCAGGGCGTCGGCACTTCCGAGACGGTGGCGAAACGCAGGCCCTTGAGGTCCGCGAAACGAAATCCGGGCCTGGGCCTGGCGCCAATGATAAAGAACGGATCGCGTGCCACGACATCGCAGAAGCAGACGAGGTCACAGGCGGGTTCGGCATCGTGCAGCATCATGACGCGCAGCGGCCCACCCCACATCACGTCGACCTCGCCGGCGCGCAGCACGGCTACGGCGGCACCGGGACTGGGCGAGGGGACCATCGCCACCTCGACGCCCGCCGCCTCGAAAGCGCCGGTCGCCTGGGTGGCATAGAAGGGCGCGTAGAACAGGGCGCGGAAATTCTCGGACAGTCTGATCGTCATGGCTTGCGATCTCCACGGATATGATAGCGTCGATCAAGCAGCGGAGGAACGAATGGCGGCAATTGCTCCGGGGTTTCTGCCGGTCCGGCCGGAGTGGCTGGGCCAGCATCACGAGGCGGCGCTCGAACCCGGGCTGCCGATCGTCGATCCGCACCATCATCTGTGGGACCGGCCCGGCAACAGCTATCTGCTGCCCGACCTGCTGGCCGACACCGGCGGCGGCCATAACATCGTGGCCACGGTGTTCGTCGAATGCCGGGCGATGTATCGCGCCGATGGCGACGAAACGCGGCGCTCGCTGGGCGAGACCGGGTTTGTGAATGGCATCGCCGCCATGAGTGCCAGCGGCGGCTACGGCGGGACGCGCGCCTGTCTCGGCATCGTCGGCAACGTCGACCTGAGGTTCGGCGACCGTGCCAAGGCAGCCCTCGAGGCGCACGTCGCCCTGGCCGGCGGCCGTTTCAAGGGCATCCGCAACGTGGCGCCGTGGCATTCGAGCGGCTTGCGCGCCAGTTCGGCCACGCCGCCCGAAGGCCTGCTGCGCGACGCGGAGTTTCGTCGCGGCTTCGCGGCCCTCGGCCAGCTTGGCTTGAGCTTCGACGCCTGGCTGCTGCACACCCAGCTTGACGACCTGATCGACCTGGCGCGTGCCTTTCCGCAGACCAGTATCGTGCTCGACCATGTCGGCGGCCCGATCGGCATCGGTCCCTACGCCGGCCGTCGCGCCGATGGTTTCGCTGAATGGAAGCCGAAGCTGTTCGAGCTGGCGCGCTGTCCCAACGTCACGGTGAAGCTGGGGGGCCTCGGCATGCATCTGGGCGGCTTCGACTTTCCCGAGCGGCCGACGCCGCCGACCTCGGCCGAGCTGGCCGAGGCCTGGAAGCCCTATACCGAGACCTCGATCGAAGCCTTCGGCCCCGGGCGCGCCATGTTCGAGAGCAACTTCCCGGTCGACAAAGGCATGTGCAGCTATACCGTGCTTTGGAACGCTTTTAAGCGCCTGGCGGCAGGATATTCGGCCGCGGATAAGACGGCGCTGTTCAGCGGCACGGCGGCGCGGGTCTACAGGCTGGCGCTGGCGTAGGAATCCTGGGGGCGACGTAGGCCTGCCGGGTCGACGCGATGATGACGCACCAGACTCAGCGGATCTTTTCGTCGATGTAGTCGAGGGCGCGGAAGGCGCCGCCGATCGCCGGCAGGAACCAGGGATTGCCGGAGTAGAGCGGGATCGCCGGCAGGGCGGTATCGGCGAACGGCATGCGGCCGTGCAGCTTGCCGGCGATGGACTTGCCCATGGCGTCGCCCAGGAAGGGCATCATCGACACGCCCGAGCCGTTGCAGCCGAGGATGAAGTGCAGCCCGTCGATTTCGCCGGCGTGGGGCAGCGCATCGTAGGTGAAGGCGACGTTGCCCTGCCAGGTGTGCGAGACCTTGGTGTCGGCGAGTTCGGGAAAGCGTTCGACCATCGCGCGGTGCAGCAGCCGCGCGCGCAGCTCACCGGGTATTTCGGTGAAGCGGGCGCGGCCGCCGAAGATCACGCGCCGGCCGTCGGGCGAGATGCGATAGTAATGCAGCACGCGGCGCGTTTCGGAGAAGGTGCGGCCCTTGGGGCAGAGCTTCTGGACAAGGCCGGCGGGCAATTCCTCGGTCGCGATGATGTGGCTGGCGATCGGCACAAGGCGGCGCTGCAGCTGCGGTGTCAGGCCCGAGGTGTAGCCGTTGGTGGCGATCACGACATGGCGAGCCTCGATGTCGCCCGCGCCCGTGGTCACCCGCCAGCCGTCGCCGTTGCGCGCCAGCCCGGTGGCGCGGCAGTGGCCGGCCAGGGTGATCGAATTGCGCCGCCGCGCCGCCGCCAGCAGGCCGCCGTAGAACAGCGCGGGATGCAGCTTGCCTGCGGTCTCCAGCACCATGCCGCCGTGATAGAAGTCGCTACCGATCTCCTGGCGCTGTTCGGCGCGGCTGACCAGGTAGCAATCGGTGGCGCCACCGGCGCGCAGCTTGTCGAAACGCGCGCGCAGGCCGTCATAGTGGGAGACCGCGCAGGCGCCGAGGAAGCGGCCGTGCTGCTCGAGATGGCAGTCGATGTTCTCCCTCTCGATAAGATCGAACAGGCCGCGGTAGGCCGCGACCGCCCAGCCGACGACGTCGCGCACCAGCTCGGGCGCATAGTCGAGGCTCTTGCCGGCAAAACTCTTGCCGATGCTGAGGCCGGCGCTGATCCCGCCGCCGCTGCGCGTGCTGGCGCCCGAACCGAATTCCTCGGCCTCCAGCACCACGCTCTGCACGCCGCCGTCGGCCAGCGCCCGCGCGGTGGCAAGACCGGCGTAGCCGCCGCCGACAATCACGACGTCGGCCTTGCCGGGCAGGGCCGGCGCGGAAATGGCCTGGGGCCGGAAGGCCTCCCACCAGTAGGGCTCTTCCTTGAAACTGCTGGCCAGGATCGATGCGGTCATGACGACCTCCAGACTTGCTGGAACGGGCATCGGACGCCATGGTCGGCGAACGACAATTCCCCGAGGTTATGATGATTACGTCGCGCCAGCTCGAAGCCTTTCGCGCCATTATGGAACGCGGCACGGTGACGGCGGCGGCCGAGCGGCTGGGCGTGTCGCAGCCGGCGGTGAGCAAGATCCTGGCCGGCCTCGAGTTCGAGATCGGCTATCCGCTGTTCACCCGGATCAAGCGGCGGCTGGCGCCGACCACTGAGGCGCGGCTGCTGGCGGCTGAGGTGACGCGGCTCTATCACAGCCTCGACCAGATCACCCAGGTGGCGCGCGACATCCGCGAACGGCTGGTCGGTGACCTCCAGATCTATTCGACGCCGGCGCTGGGCCGCGCCGTGCTGCCCGACGTCATGGCGGGGTTTCTCAGGCACCATGCCAAGGCCCACATCGCCTTCCATGTGCGCAGCTCGACCTACGTCAACCAGAAGATGATCGACCAGCAGATCGACCTCGGCTTCTCGATGATGCCGTTCGAACATCCGGCAATGATCGCCGAGGAGCTGAGCCGCACCTTCGCGGTCTGCGTGGTGCCGCGCGACCACCGGCTGGCGCGGCGTAAGCTGATCCGGCCGGTCGACCTGCGTGGCGAGCGCTTCGTGTCGTTCCCGCTCGACGGCCGCATGCGCCACCTGATCGATGCCGCCTTCGAGCAGGAGCGCATCGAGCGCCGGATGGAGATCGACGTCTATTCCTCGGCCGAGGCCTGCGCCCTGGTGGCGCGCGGGCTCGGCGTGTCGATCGTCGAGCCGTTCACGGCGCGCGACTACCTGGGTGAGGGCGTCGCCATCGTGCCGTTCGAACCGCGCATCCGATATCTGTTCCGCGCCATGCGGCCGCGCCACCGCGAGCCGTCGCGGCTGGCCGGTGCCTTCCTCGACGCGGTGAAGCTTCATCTTCGCACCAAGGGGTGGGCCTGAGCGGTTCAGTCGCCGGGCGCGAAGCCGGGCGGGAACTCGCCCGAGGCACCGCTGTCGGTATCGAACGCCGCGGCGAGCTGGATCAGTTGGGCTTCGGCGAACCACGGCGCCACGAAGTGGATGCCGATCGGCAGGCCGGCCTTCGAGCGGCCCCACGGAATGCTGATCGCCGGATGGCCGGTCATGTTGAACGGGATGGCGTAGGCGTACCAGGCCGAGCGCAGGTCGCCGATCGGTTTGCCGTCGACCATCAGGGACGCGAACTGGTCCTGGGTGGCTGGCGGTGCCGGCGTGGCGACGGTCGGCGTCAGCAACAGGTCGCATTCGGCGAAAAGCTTCTGCACCGAGCGGTAGGCCAGCGTGCGGTCGGCCAGGGCCTTGCGCAGGGTCGCGATATCGATCGCCTGGCCTTCTTCGAGCGTCCGGGCGAACGACGGATCGAGATCGCCGCGGCGCGTCTTCAACAACTCGCCAAAGCGCTCGACCTGGTTGGCACGCAGGATCAGGCGGGCGACATCGAGTTTCCAGTCGACCTCGCGGCCGTCGATTTCCCTAATGCGCGCGCCTTTCCTGTCGAGGAAGGCGATGGCGGCGTCGAGCCGCGCCTCGGTGTCGGGATCGAGATAGCCGCCGGTCATGCGGCGGATGACGGTGATGCGTTTGCCGGCGATTGGATCGGCGCCGGCGGCCGGCGGCCAGGTAAACGGTGTGCGGCCGACCGCGGCGGTCCACGGATCGTCGCGATGCCCGCGAGACATGGCGCCGAGACCGGTGCCGAGATCGGCGGGATGGCGCGCCATGACGCCGAGGTAGGTGAGCTGGCCGAACTGGTCGGGCGCCGCCTCGTGGGGCACGCGGCCGAGCGTCGCCTTCAACCCGTAGACGCCGCAGCAGGCGGCCGGAATGCGACCCGACCCGGCACCGTCGGTGGTCATGGCGATCGGCCCGAGACCGAGCGCGATCGACACCGCGGCACCGCCGCTCGAGCCGCCGCTGCTGTGCTCGCGGTTCCACGGATTGCGTGTGATGCCGTGCAGGCGGCTATCGGTCAGGACCTTGTGGCCGAACTCCGGCGTCGTGGTCTTGGCGAACAGCACGGCGTCGGCCGCCCGCCACTGGGCAATGGCATCGGCATCGACTGTGGCCACATTGTCCTTCATGGTGAGCGAGGCGAAGGCGGTGCGTAGCCCCTTGGTCAGGATCAGGTCCTTGGCCGAAACCGGTACGGCGGCCAGTGCGCCGAAGCTGTCGCCGCGCTTTCGGCGGGCATCGAGCGCATCGGCGGCGGCGCGAGCGCCGTCGGCATCGAGCGTGGCGATGGGATTGTAGGGCTCGGCCCTGGCGCAGCGCGCAAGCAGGCCTTCGACGATGTCGCGCGCGGCGACCCGGCCTGTGGTGAAGGCCTCCACGATGCCGGCGACGGGCCGGCCGGCGAAATCCTGTGCGGGCAAGAGACGATCCCCTTCCTGGTTGCGGGAAATATGCAGTGTGCTTCGGCGACCGGACAATTCATTCGCCCTGGAAAGTCATTCCCGCGCGTTATGGCCGGAGATCGTGTTGCTTCCGGTTCGAGCGCCGATTTCGTACGACGTCCGAAAGCTATCGCGCCCGGCGGCCATGTCGTAGGATCGCCGGCGTGTTGTCCTGGAACTTGAATATGAATCTTCGTTGGTTTGCGGTTTTTCTCCTGCCCGTGCTGGGTGCGGTGGCGCCGGCTGCGGCCCAGGTCCCGCCGATCCCGCCTGGTTGGCAGATGGAGCGGGTCATATTGCTCGCCCGTCACGACGTGCGGGCGCCGGACCAGTCGCCGGAAGAACTCGCCAGGTTCGCGGCCTCGCCATGGCCCGCTTGGCCGGTGGCCGCCGGCGACGTGACGCCGCGTGGCATCGAACTCGGCCGCCAGATGGGCCAGTTCTATCGGCTGACCTATGGCGGCCGCGGCCTGATCCAGGCCGATGACTGTCCTGCCCCGGGCATCGTCGTCATATGGGTCGACCTCGACAAGCGCACCGAGTATGCGGCGCTGTCGACGCAGGGCGGCCCCTACGTGCGCTGCATCAACCCGATCCTCAAGCACCAGACCGACCTCTCGAAGCCGGATCCGCTGTTCCACCCCTCGCCGTCGACGACCTGTCCGATGGATGCGGCGGCCAACCGGGACGCGATCCTGGCGCGAATCGGTGGCGACTTCAGCTCGGTGCTGCGCGAGTATGCGCCGCAGCTTTCGAAACTGCAGGCGACACTCTGTCCGCCCGGCGCGTCGCCCGGCGGCAAGGCCTGCGGCCTCGCCGTCGAGGCGCCCGCCATCGTGCCCGATCCGCGCGGCGGCGTGATGATGAAGGGACCGATCGCCATCGGTTCGATGGCGGCGGAACTCTTCCTGACCGAGAGCGCCGAGGGTTTGCCCGCCGACCAGGTCGCCTGGGGACGCCTCGCCGGCGACGCCGAAATCCTCGACGTGATGAAGGTTCACCGCCTGCATGGCGACCTGATCGAGAAGACGCGGCAGATCGCCCGGCAGAAGGGATCGAACATGCTGGCCCAGATCGTGGCCGCGCTGCAGGACGGCCACAATTTCCCCGGCGCGCCCGACATCACCCAGCCGGTGCGCTTCGGCATGCTGATCGGCCACGATACCAACATCCTCAATGTCGCGGGTCTCCTCAATCTCGGCTGGAAGCTTGCGGGCTTCCAGGAAAACACCGCTCCGCCTGGCAGCGCGCTGGCCTTCGAATTGTTGAAGGAGGTCCGCACCGGCCAACAATTCGTGCGGCTGGCCTACTTTGCCCAGACGCCGGAGCAAATGCGCCAGGCGACGCGGCTCGACCTGAACCATCTGCCCGACATGGTGGCGGTCCCCCTGGCGGCCTGCGGCGGCCAGGAAACCAACAAGGCCTGCCCGCTGCAGCGCTTCGTCGAGATCGCCAAGGCGGCGATCGATCCGGGCTGCGTGACGATCGGGAAGCTGCGGTGAAGCTCGTCGTCGGCTCGGACCATGCCGGCTTTGCGATGAAGGCCGAACTTCTGGTCTTCGTGGGCGGACTCGGTCACGAGATCGAGGACGTGGGTTCGTTCGATCCGGCCCCGGTCGATTTTCCCGACATCGCACGCAAGGTCGCGGCCGCCATCACGTCGGGCCGTGCCGCGCGCGGCCTGATGGTATGCGGGACGGGTGTTGGCGCGGCGATCGGCGCCAACAAGATGAAAGGCATCCGTGCCGCCGTCTGCCACGACGTGCATTCGGCGCACCAGTGTGTCGAGCACGACGACGTCAATGTGATGTGCATCGGCGCCCAGATCGTCGGGCCATGGCTCGCCAGGGATCTGGTGGCCGCCTATCTCGCGGCGACCTTCTCGACCGCCGAGGAGTTCCGCCGCCGTGTCGCCAAGCTCGCCGACATGGACGCGGGGCGCTAGCGACCGTTCAGGCGGCCGGCGCGACCGACAGGCCTCTGACCTTGTGGCGTTCGATCAGCTCGGCAACCAGTCCCGATTTCTTCGCCGTTTCGACGAACCCGGCGAGGAAGGCCGCGCCCGCGAGATTGGCCTTGGCCGTGCCCACCGCCTGTTGCACGGCGGTGAACTTGCCGTCGAGGATTTTGAGGCCGGGGGCCTTGGCGACGTCCTTCAGGAGTCCAGGGCGGAGGCCTGCCAGCACTTCGAGCCTGTCGGACATGAATTTCTCGTAGGCGGCATCAAGCCCGCTCACCTGCACCAGGGTGGCATGCTTGATGTTGTTCACCAGCCAGAGGTCGTAGGCGCTGCGTGCCGAGACGGCGATGCGCACGCCCTTCCTGTCGACCTCGGCGACCGATTTGATCGCCGAACCCTCGGGCACCATGTAGGTCGCCTCGATCTCGACATAGGCGGCGGAGAAGGCGATCTTTTCGGCGCGCTGTGGCTCGGCGCCGATCAGGCCGATATCCCAGATGTCCTTGCCCGCCTGGTCGCCCAGTTCGCCGGGGCTCTTGAATGGCACATACTTGACCGGCACGCCGAGCGCGGCGGCGATCTCGCGCGCCATGTCGGGCGCTACGCCCTCGGGATCGCCGGTCGCGCTGCGGCCGGTGACCAGGAGGAAATTGGACAGGTTGATGCCGGCACGCAGAATGCCGGTCGGTGCAAGTTCGGCTTTTGCTTTGTCGTTCATTGCCCCAGCTTATACTGAAGCGAACGGGAGACAAATGCGCATGACCGCCGATATCGTCGTCGAGACCACGACTGGCCGCGTGCGCGGCGAGATCGATCGCGGAGTCAACCTGTTCAAGGGTATTCCCTATGCCGCCCCGCCGCTCGGCAAGCAGCGCTTCCGGCCGCCGCAGAAGGTGCAGCCGTGGTCCGGCGTGCGCGACGCCGTGGCCTACGGCAACATGGCGGTGCAGGGCGACAACGTCTTCGGCCTGCCGCCCGATCTGCTGAGGATATTCACGCTCGGCGGCGTCCAGAAGCGCGACGAGGATTGCCTCTATCTCAACGTCTGGTCGTCCGGCCTGTCGGGTTCCGGTCGCCCGGTGTTGTTCTGGTGCCATGGCGGCGCCTTCATCACCGGCTCGGGATCTTCGCCATGGTCCGACGGTGCCAACCTGTGCCGCGCCGACGATGTCGTGGTGGTCTCGTTCAACCACCGCCTCGGCGCGCTGGGCTATCTCCATCTCGAAGACATCGCCGATGATTTCGCCGGCGCCGGCACCGCCGGCATGATGGATATCGTGGCCGCCCTCGAATGGGTGCGCGACAACATCGCGGCCTTCGGCGGCGATCCCGGCAACGTCACGATCTTCGGCGAGTCGGGCGGCGGCGCCAAGGTCAGCGTCCTGATGGCGTTGCCCTGCGCCAAGGGGCTGTTCCACAAGGCCATCATCCAGAGCGGACCGGCGGTGCAGATGGCCAACCGTGACGACGGCACCAGCACGGCGCGCCAGGTGCTGGAGCAGCTCGGCCTCGACGCCGCCCGGGCGGGCGAGTTGCGGCAGATGCCGGCCGCGCGCCTGCTCGAAGCGCAGGGTGCCGTGCAGGCCAACGCCAGCCGCGCCCCCTTCGCGGAGCGGCGGCGCATGGGCTTCAACCCGGTGATTGACGGCAAGGTCTTCCCCGGCGGGCCGTTCGCGCCCGCAGCGCCCGCGGTTTCGGCGGACGTGCCGCTGATGATCGGCACCAACAAGGATGAACACACGCTGTTCAGCGGCCACCTGCCGTGGGTGACGGGGGCCACCTTCGAGAACCTGGCCCAAGGCCTGAAACCCCAGCTGGGCGCCCGTGCCGCCGAGGTTGTTGCCGCCTACCGGCAGGCACAGCCGGCGATGCCCGCCGATCAGGTCGCCATCGCCATCCTCTCCGACGCCGGGGTCCGCGCGATGTCGCTGCAGATCGCCGAACGCAAGCTCGCCCAGAAGGCGGCGCCGGTATTCGTCTATCTCTTCGCCTGGGAAACGCCGGTGCTGGGCGGACGGCTGCGCTCCTGCCACACGCTGGAGATACCTTTCGTGTTCGACAACACCACGACCGCGGCGCTGACGGGCGACGATCCGGCGCGGCTGGCTCTGGCCGCCAGGATGAGCCGCGCCTGGCTCGCTTTCGCCCGCAGCGGCAAGCCGGGCCATGGCGACCTGCCGGCATGGCCGGTCTATTCGACGGCCGATCGCGCCACGATGATCTTCGATACGACATGCCGGATCGAGAACGATCCCTACGGCAACGAGCGACGGGTTTGGGAGACAGCGCCATGAAAATCACCGACGTCACACTTACGCTTTTTGCCTGGGACGACATTCCGCCGACCACCTACGGCGCACACAGCCGCTTCTCGGGCTCCAGCGCGCTCGGTCTGCTGCGGATCATCACGGACGAAGGCCTCGAGGGGCACGCTTTCCTGGGCTCCGCCTCCAATTCGGCGGCGACGGACGGGCAGGGACTCATCACCCACCTGAAGCCGGTACTGATGGGCCGCAATCCGCTGCATCGCGAGGCCGTGGTCCAGGACCTGTGGAAGAAGCAGCGGTCGTGCGGCGTGCGCGCCATCGGTGCCGTCGACGTCGCGCTGTGGGATCTCCTGGGCAAGTCGATGGGCCAGCCGATCCACCGTCTGCTGGGGACCTATCGCGAATCCGTTCCCGCCTATGCCAGTTCCGCGGTGCTGTCCTCGCCGCAGGCCTATGCCGATGAGGCGCTGGCTTTCAAGGAATACGGCTGGGCGGCCTACAAGATCCATCCGCCGACGCAATGGAAGGAAGACATCAAGGTCTGCGAAGCCGTGCGCCGCGCGGTGGGCGACTACACGATCATGCTCGACTCGACCTGGAGCTACGACTATCCGGCAGCGGTCCGTGTCGGCCGCGCGGTCGAGGAGATGGACTTCCATTGGTACGAGGATCCGCTCGCCGACCAGGACATCTACAACTACGTGAAGCTGAAGCAGCAGCTCTCGATTCCGATCCTCGCCACGGAATATCCCATCACCGGCCTCGATTCCTACCAACCCTGGATCATGCTGCAGGCAACCGACTTTCTGCGCGGCGACGTGGCCGTGAAGGGTGGTATCACGACCCTCGTGAAAACCGCGCATCTCGCCGAGGCGTTCCGCATGAGCTACGAGGTCCATCACGGCGGCAATTCCCTGAACAACGTCGCCAACCTCCATGTCATCGCCTCGATCAGGAACACATCGTTCTTCGAGGTGCTGTTGCCCGACGCGGCGCAGAAGTACGGGCTCGAACAGGATATCGCCGTCGGACGCGACGGCATGGTGCATGTGCCCAACGGCCCGGGCCTGGGCGCCGCCATCGACTTCAAGCTGATCGAGCGAAAAAAGATGGCAGTGCTCGAATGAGGCCCTCGGCGGTGCCCGCGCGGCGCGGCCCCGTGGGACCGAAGGCGTGACCTCTATCTATGTCGATGCCGATGCCTGTCCGGTGAAGGCGGAGATCTATCGCGTCGCCGAGCGCTACGGGCTGAAAGTGTACGTGGTGAGCAATTCATACATCAACGTGCCGCGCGATCCGCGCATCGAGCGCGTGGTCGTCAGCGACGGCTTCGACGCCGCCGACGACTGGATCGCCGAGCGTGCCGGGCCGGGCGATATCGTGGTTACCGCCGACATTCCCCTCGCCGACCGCAGCCTGAAGAAGGGCGCGGCGGCGATCGGTTCGACCGGTGTCGCCTTTACCACCTCCTCGATCGGCATGGCGATGGCCAGTCGTGAGTTGATGTCGAACCTGCGTGCCATGGGCGAGACGACAGGCGGTCCCAAACCGATGGGCCCGCGCGACCGCTCGCGCTTCCTTTCGACGCTCGACGAGACCGTCCAGAAGCTCCGCCGACAAGGCGCCTAGGGCCGGTCGAGCCAGACGTCCTCGAGGCGGAAGCCGTTGAACATGCTATTGACGTGGGCGACGAAGCCCTTGACGTAGGGCTGCCAGCAGGTCGCCGCGCGGTTCCACATGATGGGCGGCCGCGCACCGTCGGCAAGAAGCTTGGCGTCGATCTCCCAGACCAGCTGCCGGCGCTTCTCGGCGTCGAGTTCACCTGACTGGATGTCGAACAGGCGCTCGATCTCGGGATTGCAGTAGCCGTTGTAGTTGTGCTCCGAGCGGCAAGAGAAATTCTCGTACAACGATTGATCGGGGTCGTCGACGCCGTTGCCCGTGGTGTTGATGGCGATCGCATAGTCCATGCGTTCGAGCCGGGTGAACCAGTGCGAGGTCTCGACGACATCGAGCGTGGCAGCGATGTTGATTTCCTTGAGCTGCCTGATCAGGAGCTGGGCGGGGTTGTTGTAGAGTGCGACACTGCGTGTCGAGATCCTGAGGCGCAACTGACGGTCCTCATTGTAGCCGGCTTTGGCCATCAGGGCGCGGGCCTCCTCGCGGTTCTGCTCCACGTCGGGACCAAAGCCCGGAACGGCAGCCAGCATTTCGGGTGGCAGACCCCACAAGCCATCGGGCGGCGGCTGGAGGTGGCCGCCGACCTCGCCTGCGCCCGCGCCAAGGGCTGCGACGAAGGCCCGGCGGTCGAGCGCCAGTGCCAGGGCCCGGCGAATGTCGGGATTGTTGAAGGGCGCGGCGTGATGATTCACCAGCAGGTTGGTGTTGTTGTTCATCGCCGAGGTCTCGCACACCGTCTTGGACTTGGGCCGTTGTATCTCCTTGAGCTGCGGAATTGTCACTTCCCAGGGGAACGTCATTTCGAAGCGGCCGGCGCCGAAGCTCAGGAGCGCCGTCGTCGGACTGCTGACGATGGTGTATTCGATACCGTCGAGATAGGGTCGCCCGGGCTTCCAGTAGTCGGGATTGCGCACCAGCTTGATGCGTTCAAATTCCTTGAACGAAAGGAACTTGAACGGACCCGTGCCGATCGGCTTGAGGCGCATCTGAGCCGGCGGAATGTGGCAAGGGTAGATCGGTGAATAGCCCGAGGCCAGAAGCGACAGGATCGAGGGCTGTGGCCGGTTGAGGTAGATCGTCACCTGATAGGCGTTGTCGCTGTGGACGTAGTTGATGTTGCGATACCACGACGCGCGTGGATTCTCGCGCAGTGCATCGCGGGCTCGGCCGGTCAGCAGGTTGAACGTGCACTCCACATCGGTGGCTGTGAACGGCAGGCCGTCGTGCCACTTGACGTCCTCGCGCAGCTTGAAGGTGAGTTCGGTTCCGTCGTCGTTCCATTTCCACGACTCGGCGAGGTCGGGAATGATCGATTCCCTGCTGTTCTGCGCCACAGCCGGGTCGAACAGGACGAGGTTGTTGAATACCGGCATGAAGGGCACCACGGTCGCGACGGTGGCTTCCTCGTGGATCGACGCGCTTGGCGGATTGCTGCGATGGTACATGCGGAGCACGCCGCCGCTTTTCTGCGCAAATGCTACCCCGGCCGAACACAGCATTGCGGCGACCACACAGCCAATCAGGACCCTCGAACGCATGCTCCCGGCCTTTGCGACCTTAGCGCCGGAATCTGGAAGTTAATGCCCGGCGCAGCTGGTGCAGTTTACAGTGTCCTGCGCTCGTGGATAGTTTCATTCACGCACACCCGATTTCTCCTGATGTTGTAACGCGTGCATTCGCTACAGCGGCTATGAAGAAACAATCGATACAATGCGCAGATCAGGCCGCTTCATTCCTGCGCATGGCACGCGAGTAGCGTGGACACACTTCATGGGCGAAGCGGGTCATCATGACTTGGCGCAACTCGATCGGCGTGCCCGGTGTGGCGCACGATACCATGAAATAGTTGAAGCCGAGCGCTACCAGCGCGTCGATGCGGCGGCAGATCGTGGCCGGGCTGCCGACCAGGTTGGAGGCCATGAACGGCCCGAGTTCGCCGGGATCGGTGAGCTTGCGCAGGTTGGCGAACATGCGGCTGAAGTCGCGGTACTCCGGAATGTCAGCCCACGGGTTGGCGTCGGATTCGTAGTGCGTGCACTGGAGTGCGAAGTAAGGCGGGTAATAGCGACGGCCGAGTTCCCGCGCTTCCTCGTCGGTGTCAGCGATGAACATCTTGACCGAGATCGGCAGGAGCGCTTCGCGCGCCGCATCGGCGCTCGCGCGCGCGCGCCAGCGTTCGAGAATTCCGGTCAAAAGCTTGTCAGGGAACGTCGACAGGCAAATCGGCGCGACACCGAGATCGCCCATCACCTCGGCGCTGGCCGGACTGCCGATCGCGCCATAGAAGCGGACCTTCTTGGCCACCGGCTCGGGACGGATGCGGATCGGCTGCCTGATCTGCCAGAACGTGCCGTCATGGGTGAAAGGCTTGCCGGTCAGGCCCTTCTCGACGATGCGATAGCATTCGGCGAAGCGGGCACGGGCCTCGTTCATATCGACGTTGTAGGCGTCGTATTCCATCTTGGCGGTGCCGCGGCCGATGCCGAGATGCAGCGTGCCGTTGGTCATGCTGTTCAGCATGGCGATCTCCTCGGCCAGCCTGAGCGGATGGTACCAGGGCAGCACCAGCACCGAGGTGCCGAGCGAGAGGTCGGGAAAGGCCGCAGCAATGTGAGCCATGAACAGGAGCGGGCTCGGCGTCGGGTAGTAGTCGCTGAAATGGTGCTCGAGCAGCCAGGCCGCATCGTAACCAAGGCGCTGGCCCAGCGCGCAGTCGTCCATCACTTCCCGGTAGAGCGTCTGGTCGGACTTGTGCACGCCGCTGGCCGGTGCGGCCTGAAACCCGAATGCGATGTCGCCCATAGTCGCGCTCCCTGCCTGCTTTTATCGGATTCTAATGCGGAATTGGCCCTAGAATAGCCCCAGAATGTCCTGAAGTTTCGCAGGCCAGCAACTTGGCGCGCCGGGACGCGTTCTGATTGGGTCATGGCGATGCGTTTGCGCTACAAGATCGGGCTGATCTCTGCCGCGATTGTCGGTGTGCTGACGCTTGTGGCGGTGGCGGCGCCGCATATCGTGGACGTCGATGCCTACAAGCCGGCGATCATCAATGCCGTCAAAGAGGCAACCGGGCGCGAATTGGTGATCGAGGGGCCGATGAAGCTCTCGATGTTTCCCCGGCCCCGCATCAGTGCCCGCCGGGTGCATTTCGCCAATGCCGCCGGCGGCACGGGCGCCCAGATGGTCGATGTGCGCTGGATCGGCGCTTCGCCATCGTGGTGGGCGCTGCTGCGCGGTAGCGTCGAGATCGACCGCCTCACACTCGCCGAGCCCGTTATCGTGCTCGAGAGCGACGCCGAGGGCCGACCGAACTGGGACTTCGCGCCGGGCGCGGGCATCAACCAACCGGCAGGCGCTCCCGCCAGCGGCCTGCATATGGCAATCGGCCGGCTACGCATCGTGCGGGGAACGATCAGCTACACCGATCCGCGCAATGCCAAGACCATTCGGGCCGAGGCCGTCGATCTCACCGCCGCGGTCGGCTCCTTCGAGGGCCCGATCTCGATGACCGGCACGGCGACCGTGAACGGCGTGCCGCTTGCGCTCGACATCAAGGTGAGCGAGCCCTCGCCGCAAGGTCACGAGGTGGCGATCAAGCTGAAGGTCGAAAGCGGCACCCTCGATTTTTCGGGCCGCGTCGACAAGATCGGCCCCGACGCCGAGGTGGTCGGCAAGCTGTCGGTCGCGGCCGGCCGGCTGTCGAGGTTCATTGCCGTCGTCCTGCGTGCCGTCGGAGAGCAGTCGTTCGAGGACAATTCCGCCGCGGTCGGCCGGTTCACCTTCGATGGCGGCGTCGAGTATTCGCCTCGCCGCCTTGCGCTCTCGGATTTCAGGATGTCGATGGCGGGCGAGACCGCCTCGGGAACGCTCTCCCTGACACCAGGGCCGACACCCAAGTTCGACGGCCACGTCTCATTGCCCAAGGTCGATCTGGAGAAGTGGCGTGTGCTGCTGGAGCAGCCCGGACTCTTTCAGCCGGAGGCCAGGACACCTGAGCTCCAGACACCGCCTGCCAATACGCCACCTGCCAAGGCGCCAACCGCCAAGGCCGCGCCCGCCAAAGCGCCGCCCGCCAAGGAGCCGTCCGTCAAGGAGCCGGTCGTCGC